>NZ_LAVK01000279.1 GCF_001083795.1 Streptomyces sp. SBT349 | reverse complement strand
GACGGCTTCCAGCCGGATCGATACTTCGGCCAGTGCCTCGCCGGTGAGCCAGCGGGCGGCGGGGCCGGGGCGGCACCAGGAGAGGGCGGCGAGGGAGGCGCCGAGCGCGCCGTCCGTCAGCAGCATGTCGTCGATCGGGCGGCGCAGCAGGACGGCCGCGCTGGACAGCCCCTCGGGGTACGGCGTGCGGGCGAGTCTTCGTGCCGCGCGGTAGACGGTGAAGGGGACGAGCATCGCGCGCCCCCCTCCCCCGCTGGCCTTGGCCAACGCCGTGACCGGCCGGACCAGATGGCGGCGGCGGCGGTCGAGCAGGAGGTCGGCGAGGCGGGCGGGGTGGGCGTCGAGGACCTGGCGCGCGCCGTTGCCGATGAGGTGGTCGGCGCTGCCCGCGGGGGGGGGGTGGGGGGGGCGGGCGGCGGTGACGAGGGGGGGGCCCGGCTCGTCGGTGAGCGGCCCGTTCTCCAGATCGGCGTAGGGCAGGGCCTCCTCGCCCGCGGCGACGACGACGTGGTGGAGCCTCGGGTTCTCCGCGATGATCCTGGCCCGTTCCATCTCCGCGGCGCGGGCGATGCCGCTCTGGGTGCCGCCGGCGGTCAGGTCGTTGAAGGTGACGGCGAGGAGCCGCTCGCCGGCGAGGGTGGCGCCGGTGCCGTAGACCGTGCCCGGCATGCCGGGCAGCCCGGCGGCGAGGAGGGCGAGCGTGGCGGAGGCGCTGCCGCCCGAGAGGTCGGCCCCGACGCCGGGCGCGGGCTCGGGGCCGGAGCGGGCGGCGCGGCGGTCGGCCGGTCCCATGCCGGGGACGGGGCCCGCGTCGCGCGCCGGCGCGTGGCGAGGGGCGGAGAGCCGGGTGCGGACCGCCTCGACGAGCGCGTCGCGCACGCCGGAGACGGCGGCCTCGCGCTCGACGGGCGGGGCGGCGACGACCAGGGGGGTGGCGGGCTCGTAGCCGAGTATGTCGCGGCTGCCGCCCTCGCGCAGGCGCAGCGCGTGGCCGGGCGGGACGCGGGTGACGCCGCGGTAGGGCGTGCCGTCGCCGACGGCCTCGGGCGACTCGGGGCAGGCGAGGAGGGCGGCGAGGTGCGGGACGTCGAGCTGCGCCTCGGTGAGGTCGGCGAGCGGGAGGGCGGCGGTGGCGTAGGCGGTGCCGCCGGCCCAGTTGGTGTGGAAGACGGGGCGGGTGCCGGCGAGGTCGGCGGGGATGACGGTGCGGCGGCCGAAGCGCGCGACGGCGGTGTAGCTGCCGGGCCAGGTGGTGAGCTGGCGGAGCGCGCCGGCGCGCGCGGAGACGAGGGAGCGGCGCAGGGTCTCGTCGTCCGCGCCGCAGTATCCGAAGACGGCCAGATGGGTGTCGCCGTCGGCGTAGACGAGGCGGACCTCGTCGGGGCGCCAGTCACCGACGGCCCACAGCGGGTCCGGGCCCTCCCACAGCAACTGGGCGCCCAGGGGCTGGATCTCCCGGGCCGCGCCGGCAGAGGCACCGCACCACCCCACCAACCACCGCATCGCCGCCTCCCCCACTGAAAGAATGCATGGCCCAATGCATGGACCGCAGCATGGGTGTGTGCTGACAGGCCCATGCTGCCACGGGGACGGCGGGAACGGGGCATGACCGTGAGGTAGTTCGCTCGTGTGGCGAACTACCCGGTGTGTCGGCCGGGTCTCCTGGGGCTCTTGCGACGCTTCCAGGGAAACCGGCCCTTTTCGGCCAAAGTGTGGCTGAGGAACGGCCCATGGCGGGGGTGCCCGAAGGCGGGTGATGTTGTGGTCCGGGAGACGCTGGCCGCCTCCCGGACCAGGCCACCGTCCGCGGGGAATGAGACGGCGGCTTCCCCCGGCCCGCTGATCCCTCAGGGCAACGGGCCGACCCACGCGTTTTCCATCGAACCGGGCGTGCCGGGAGATGCCCAGAGCGCACGGCCGGGCGCACGGCCACATGCCCGGAGCACAATCACGACGGGGAGAAGCGCTCGCACACACGTACGGTCATAAACACGCCATCCGGGACTCACCCCCTTAACGGTCAGCAGGCGCCGAACTACGCTGGGTTGGCGGAGGCACGGAAAAGCCCTGCGCTGGTCGCGGGGCTGCCGTTGGTGTGTCAGGGGTGCGCGCATGTCCAGGGAGCAACGCGGGCCGAACGAGAAGCTGGGTGCGGTTCTCGCCCTTGCGGGGATCAGCAACGCCGGTCTCGCCCGCCGGGTCAACGACCTCGGCGCTCAGCGGGGTTTGACACTGCGATATGACAAGACCTCGGTCGCCAGGTGGGTCACCAAGGGCATGGTGCCGCAGGGCTCGGCCCCCCATCTGATCGCCGCCGCCATCAGCAGCAAGCTGGGCAGGCCGGTGCCGTTGCACGAGATCGGCCTGGCCGACACCGACCCCGCCCCCGAGGTGGGGCTCGCGTTCACGCGCGACGTGCCCGGGGCCGTGGACTCGGCGACCGAGCTGTACCGGCTGGATGTCGCCCCGGGGAAGGGGATCTGGCAGACGCTCGCGGGCTCGTTCGCGATCAGCGCCTACGCCACCCCCATCTCCCGCTGGCTGATAAGTCCGGCCGACGCCTCCGTCGCCCGCGAGGCGGGCGCGCGGCCCCGCGACGGCGGCTGGGGCCGGGTCGGCCACTCCGACGTCTCCAAGCTGCGCGAGGCGGCCCAGGAGGCGCGCCGCTGGGACTCCAAGTACGGGGGCGGCGACTGGCGTTCGTCCATGGTGCCGCAGTGCCTGCGCACGGACGCGGCGCCGCTGCTGCTCGGCAGCTATACGGACGAGGTGGGCCGTTCCCTCTTCCGCGCCACCTCGGAGCTGACGCGGCTCGCCGGCTGGATGGCGTTCGACACGGGCCAGCAGGAGGCGGCGCAGCGGTACTACATCCAGGCGCTGCGGCTGGCCAGGGCGGCGGCGGATGTGCCGCTGGGCGGGTACGCGCTGGCGTCGATGTCGTTACAGGCCGTCTACCGGGGCTTCGCGGAGGAGGCCGTGGACCTGGCGCAGGCCGCCCTGGAGCGGAACAGGTCGCTGGCCACCGCGCGGACCATGAGCTTCTTCAAGCTGGTCGAGGCGCGGGCGCTGGCCAAGGCGCGCGACACGGCGGGCTGCGAGTCCGCGCTGAACGCCGCCGAGGGCTGGCTGGAGCGGTCGCGTGAGGGTGACGGGGACCCGGGCTGGCTGGACTTCTACACCTACAACCGGCTGGCCGCCGACGCCGCCGAGTGCTACATCGACCTGAAGGTGCCGGGCCAGGTGCGGCGTTTCACCAAGCACGCGCTGTCCGAGCCGACCGAGGAGTTCGTGCGGTCGCACGGGCTGCGCCTGGTGGTGGCCGCGGTCGCGGAGCTGGAGGACGGCAACCTCGACGCGGCGTGCGCCGCCGGCGCGCGCGCCGTGGAGGTGGCGGGCCGCATCTCGTCGGCGCGCACGACGGACTATGTGCGCAACCTGCTGCTCCGCCTCGCGCCCTATGGGGACGAGCCGCTGGTCAAAGAGCTTCAGGAGCAGGCCCGCCCCCTGCTCACCGCTCCGGCATGATGTGACACATGACACTGGCAGGGTACGAATGCGATGTGCTGGTGATCGGCGGCGGCATCGTCGGGCTCGCCACCGCGCACGCGCTGCGCGCCGCCCGGCCGGGGCTGGCCGTGACCGTGCTGGAGAAGGAGCCCGCCCCCGCCCTGCACCAGACGGGGCGCAACAGTGGGGTGATCCACAGCGGCGTCTACTACCGGCCCGGCTCGCGCAAGGCGCGGTTCGCGGTGCGCGGGGCGGCGGAGCTGGTCACGTTCTGCGCCGAGCACGGCATTCCGCACGGCACGCCGGGCAAGCTGATCGTGGCGACGGAGCCCGAGGAGCTGCCCCGGCTGCACGAGTTGGCGCAGCGCGCCCGGCGCAACGGGGTGCCGGTGCGCGAGCTCGGCCCGGCGCAGATCGCGGAGTACGAGCCCGCGGTCGCGGGCATCGCCGCGCTCCGGGTCGAGACGACGGCGCAGTGCGACTTCGCAGCGGTGGCGCGGGAGCTGGCGCGGCTGGTGAGAGTGCGGGTGAACGCGGAGGTCGTCGCGATCGACCGGCGCGTGGGCCGGGGCGTGGCGGTGCGGACGGCGTGCGGTGAGGTGCTGAGGGCGCGCGCCATGGTGAACTGCGCCGGGCTGCACAGTGACCGGATCGCGCGGTTGACGGGGGACGAGCCGGGGCTCCGGATCGTGCCGTTCCGCGGCGAGTTCTACCGGTTGCGGCCGGAGCGCGCCTCGTTGGTGCGGGGGCTCGTGTACCCGGTGCCTGATCCGGCGTTCCCGTTCCTCGGCGTCCACTTGACGGCGGGCCTGGACGGCGAGGTGCGCATCGGGCCCAACGCGGTTCCGTCGCTGGCGCGCGAGGGCTACGACTGGCGCACGGCACGTTTGCGCGAGCTGGTGGACGAGCTGGCGTACCCCGGCGTGTGGCGGCTGGCGCGGCGCCACTGGCGGTACGGGGCGAGGGAGTTGCGCCGTTCGTGGTCCAAGCGGGCCTTCACGGCGGGGGTGCGGCGGCTGCTGCCGGGGATCACGGAGGACGACCTGCTGCCCTCGCCGGCGGGCGTGCGGGCGCAGGCTGTCCTGCCCGACGGCACGCCCGCCGACGACTTCGAGGTCACCGAGGCGCCTCACACGGTGCACGTCCTGAACGCCCCCTCCCCGGCCGCCACGGCCTGCCTCCCGATCGGCCGCGACATCGCACGCCGCCTGCTGTCCACGCTGGCCTGAGCACCAGCCTCCGGCGGACGCGGAGCGCGTGGCGGGCGTGCGGAGCGGGCCGAACCCCCGGCACGTGCCGGATGGACGCCCGGCGGACACGCGGAGCGGGCCGGGCGCCCGGCAGGCGCGGAACATCCGGCGGACCCCCGGCGGACACGGAACGTCCGGCGGACGCGGAACATCCGGCGGACGGTGGACGCGAGACGGACGCGGGAAGGGACGGGCGGCGGCGTACGCCGGGACGTGCGGCGGTGAACGCCGGGGGTGTGGGGCGGGCTTGCCCCGGGTGTTCGGCTCCTCGCGCGCGACGCGGGAGCGCGCCCGCCCCCTCCCGCATCCGCGCGGCCAGGCCCCCGCAGGGGTTAGCGTTCGAATGCCTGGAGGTGGAGGGTCACGCCCTCGTCCGTGGGCACCGAGGTCAGGGTGTAGAGCTGGTGTTCGTCCAAGGTGACGCGTTGCCGGTCGGCGGTGCGGGCGGGGTCGAGGGGGAGCAGTCCGGCGGGGGTCTCCTCGCCGTCGGCCGGGTTCAGCCGGACCATCCGCAGGCCCTCCCCCTCGCCCGAGTGGCCGAGGAGCGGCTGCCCGTCGTCGCCCACGCCGAACAGCAGCGTGTCACCGGGCAGTTCGGTCTCCCAGCGGCGTTCGCCCGTGGCCAGGTCGTAGCCCGCGAACGACGTCTCGCCCGTGCGCGCGAACAGCACCTCGCCCGCGACCGCCGACGTCTCGGCGCGCACCTCGCTCAGCGGCAGCCGCCACGCCTCCTCGCCGGTCTCCGCGTACGCCACCAGGTCCTGGCCCTGTTCGAGCAGCACCGGGTCGCCCGCCAGGATGCCGGTGAAGCCGAACTCCGGGTCGTTCGCGGCGTGCGTCCACTCCAGCACGCCGGTGTCCGCGTGGTAGACGCTGAGCTCCCGCCTGCCGTCGCAGCCGGTCAGCACCGCGACGCGCGAGCCGACGTGCCGGGCGGTGAGCGGCAGCCGTTCGCCCTCGCACGGGCGGACCAGCGTCTCGTCCGGCGGCGCGGGGAACGGGAGTTCCTCGCCGTCCTCCAGCGCGAAGCGGTGGAACCCGGTGACCGAGCCGATCGCGTCCAGGCTCACCGTGACGGCCTCCTCGCCGACGGTCACCGTCGCGTCGGCCGCGGACACGGGCCGTTCGAAGCGCTCGGACCAGAGCAGCGCGCCGCTCGCCGTGTCGATCAGGCCGAGCACCGAGCAGTCGGCGTCGGCGCTCGCCGCGCCCTCGGCGCGGTAGAGAACGGCGCCCACGCCCGCGGAGTTGGTCCGTTCCGCCGCGGCGCACGGCCGGATCGCGCCCATCGGCGGGTCCGCCTGCCAGCGCACCGCGCCGTCGACCGTTCCATAGCCGGTCACCCCCGCGGTCGAGACCAGCGTGACCGTGCCGTCGTGCGCCCACAGGCGCGTCGCCTGCCGGTCGTGCGCCCCCGTCCCGGCCCGCACGGCCGGGGCCCGCCACGCCTCGGCGAGCTCGGCCGGGGCGGGGGACGGCGTGGTCGTGGCCGACACCGGGTCCTCCGCGTCGGCCGTCCCGTCCTCCCGGCTGAACACCACCACATACACCGTCACCAGCGCGAGCAGCAGCACCGCGACCGGCAGCGCCACGAGACCGACGCGGCTGCCGTCCCCCTCCGCCATGGCACATCCCCCGAAGTCCCACACGTCACTGGCCTCTTGCCGGTCCCCTGGCGATCGGGGCCGGTCATTCCTGGTCATCGTGTCCGACGTCGCGGGGCTGTCGTCCGGTTCCTCTCCGAATCACCGTAAAATCGGACGCATTGTGTCCGAGACTGATAGCCGCCTCCCTGATCTCACGGCCGAGCGCGCCCGCATGTTCCCGCCCGGCGCGGGCCCGGCGCCCGATCCCGCCGGCGCACGCCACGACCGCACCATCCGCAGCTTCCAGCCGCGGCGCAGCCGGGTCACCGCCGCGCAGCGGGACGCGCTGCTGCGGCTCTGGCCGCGGTGGGGCCTGGAGATCGACGGGCGCGCCGCGCTGGATCCCGCGGCGCTGTTCGGCGGGCTGCCGGTGGTACTGGAGATCGGCTTCGGCATGGGCGAGGCCACGGCGGAGATGGCGGCGGCCGACCCCGGCACCGGCATCCTGGCCGCCGACGTGCACACCCCCGGCCAGGGGAACCTGCTGCGACTGGCCGAGCGGCGCGGCCTGACCAACGTCCGGGTGGCCAACGGCGACGCGATCATCCTGCTGCGCACCATGCTGCCGCCCGCCTCGCTGGCCGGGGTGCGGGTGTTCTTCCCCGACCCGTGGCCGAAGAAGCGGCACCACAAGCGGCGCATCATCCAGCCGGAGTTCGTGGATCTGGCCGCCTCGCGGATGGCGCCGGGCGCGCTGCTGCACTGCGCGACCGACTGGGTGCCGTACGCCGCGTCGATGCTGGAGGTGCTGACGGCCTGCGAGTCGTTCGCCAACGCGGCGCCCGGCGGCGAGGGCTACGCGCCCCGGCCCGCGATCCGGCCGTTGACCCGCTTCGAACGCCAGGGGCTGGCGAAGGGACACGAGGTGCGGGACCTGGTCTTCCGCCGGACCGACCCGGAGGCCCCCGGACCCGGTGACCGGGCGGAGACCCGGGGCGGACGGCCGGGTGGGGGCGGGCCGACGGCCGGGTGAAAGGGTCTGCCGCGGGTGCGGACGCGCCTGTCAGGCTCCGGCTCCAGGCCGTAAGGTCATGGGGTGCGCCCGCAGCTCTCCCCCACACTCGCCATCGGCGCGCCGCTGGCGGTCTGTGGCGTGATCGTGTCGGTGCTCGTGTGGCGTGAGACCGGCGCCGCGGGATTCCTGGCGGGGCTGGGCCTCGCCCTGCTGCCGGTGCCCCTGCTGATCGGCGTCTTCCACTGGGTGGACGCCCTCGCGCCGCGGCCGTGGCGCTCGCTCGCGTTCGCCTTCGGCTGGGGGGCGTGCGTGGCGACGTTGTTCGCGCTGGTGGTCAACGGGCTGCTGCTCGGCTGGCTGACGGACGATCCGACCACCATCAGGCCGGCGCAGGCCGACACGCTGGAGCTGACCGTCATCGCGCCGGTGGTCGAGGAGACGGCGAAGGCGGCGGCCGTGCTGCTGCTCTTCCTCTACCGGTCGCAGGCGTTCCACAGCGTCATCGGGGGTGTGGTGACGGCGGGTCTGGCGGCGACGGGGTTCGCGTTCACCGAGAACATCCTCTATCTGGGCAACGCCTTCACCCGGGACCAGTCGGACGGGGTCGGTGGGGTGGACTCGGCGACGGTGGTGACGTTCTTCGTCCGGATCGTGATGGCGCCGCTGGCGCACCCGATGTTCACGGCGCTGGCGGGCGTGGGCTTCGGACTGGCCGCCGCGCTGGCGCCGCACCGGCCTGCGGCGTGGCGGGTGCTGCTGCCGCTGACCGGCCTCGCGACGGCGATGGGGCTGCACTCGGCGTGGAACGCGTCGGCGTCGCTGAGCCTGGTGGGGTTCGCGTCGGTCTATCTCCTGCTGATGCTGCCGGTCTTCTGCCTGCTGTGCTGGCTGGTGGCCTGGGCGCGGCAGCGCCAGCTGCGGGTGGTGCGGGAGACGCTGCCGCTGTACGCGGCGGCGGGCTGGGTCTCGGCGGCGGAGCCGCCGGCGCTCGGCTCCCTGCGCTCGCGCTCGGTCTCGCGCCGGCTCGCGCGCGAGGCGCACGGTCCGGCGGGCTGGCGTGCGGCGGCCGGGTACCAGGCGGCGGCGACGTCGTTGGCATTGCTGCGGCACCGGGCGGAACGGGGCCGGGTGGCGCCGGACTTCGCCGCGCGGGAACGGGACCTGCTGCACCGCCTGTGGCGCCACCGGGCGCTGGCGGGCCCGCCGACGGTGGCGGCGGGGCGGCAGGCGGAGGAAGGGGAGTAGCCCCGGGGGGTGGCGCGGTCGGCGCGGTCAGCGCAGGGAGAGGCGGATGCCCTCGCGGTGGCGGGTGTGGCCGAGGATCCACTGCCGCTCCTCGGCGCGGAGCTGGCCGGGGAGCGCGAAGCCGAAGAGGTCGATGCGGGGGCTCACGTCGAGGTGGTCCAGGAGGCGGGCCATCGCGAAGCCCGTGGAGGGGTCGGTGGCCCAGCGGACCTCGCCGATCAGCGCGGGGTCGCGGACCGGGCGGCTCAGGGTGCGGTCGCCGACGTGGGACTGGGCGCCCGGCACCAGGCGCCGGCGTATCGCGGAACGCCAGGGGGCGGGCTGTTCGCCGAAGACCAGGCGGGTCCCCACCCCCCGCCCCCCCCCCCGGCCGCCGCTGCGGTACGAGACGGCGTGGATGTCGACGCGTTCGCCGGTGCCCTCGCGGTGGGTCTGGAAGGAGTCGAGGCGGACGACCAGGTCATAGCCGTCGATCTCGGCACCGAGGCCGCTGGCGGCGACGGCCTCGCCGTTCGCCACGACGCACAGGGAGCGTCCGGCGATCTGGCGGGTGAACGCCGCGACGTCGACGGGGTCGCCGCAGTCGAGCGGCAGCTCGTGGTCGAGGCGGCTGCCGGTCAGGGTCTCGAACCGTCCCTGCGCGTGCATGGCGTCCTCCTCACGACCGTCCGCCTCCAGGGCCTCCGCGCGCAGCCGCCAGGCCCCGCCCGAGCCGGGGCGCAGGGCCACGCCGGTGTCGGCCAGGCGGCGGGCCAGCCGGATCTCGCCCGCGTCGACCGCGTGGCGGCCGACGGCGAGCAGGGCGTCGAACGAGCGGTCGGCCGACGGCTCGAACGTGGTGTGCTCGGCCACGAGCGTGCCGATGGCGGCGACGAGCTCGGTGCGTTCCCGCGCGGGCGTGCCGCCCAGCGCGGCCAGATACCCGGCGCACTCCCGCACACACGCGGTGACGAGATCCTCGGCGCGTGCGACGCTTCCCGGGCGCAGCCTGACCTTCATACGGTCGACTGTGCACGCCGGACGCGCTCGCCGTGTGACCCCGAAGCACCGTCAAGGTGAACGTTGCCTGTCTAGCGCTCCGCTTCAACGGACCGTAGTGTTCCCCTCACACTACGCGTGGGTTGGAGCGCGATGTTCACCGAGTACGAAGTGCAGCTCCGGGACCGTTTCCTGGCCGCCCCCCTCTCCCCGGCCCCTGCTCCCTGGCGACCCGCGTTCCACCCCCGCCTGGCCACACCGATCGGCGGGCTGCTCGGCATCGGCTTCGCCTCGGACCCGGGGTCCGGCCAGGACCTGGTGATGGTGGTGTCACAGGGGGGCCACGGCGTGTTCGACACCACGACGGGGAAGCTGGTGGCGCGCGACCGCGACCCCGATCCCGACATATCCGACCCCGCGGGGCCCCACCTCACCTGCCCGGGGCTCGGCCCGCTGGCCGGCACCCCGGTCCGCATCGCGGGCCTGCACGGCGGGGGGCTGCACGCGACGACGGACGACGGCTGGTCGCTCGACGTGGTCAGCCCGGACTGGCCGCACCACAGGATCCTCCTCTCCACCGACGGCGGCCTCTGCCACGGCCCGGCCGGGGGCGTGTGGTGGCACATCCACCACACCTCTCACTCCCCCCTCCGCACGGCGGGCTTCTCCCCCACCGGCCACACCCTGGCCGTGGCCACCAGCACGGACCTCACGATCCTGACCCGGGTGGGGTGAGGGCGCTCCGCGGCGGTGGTCAGGGGAGGGCCGCGCAGCGCCCTCACCCCACCCGGGGCAGGATCGTGAGGTCCGTGCTGGGGGCCACGGCCAGGGTGTGGCCTGTCTCTTATAACCAT
>NZ_LAVK01000278.1 GCF_001083795.1 Streptomyces sp. SBT349 | reverse complement strand
ACCCTCACCCCGCCCCGGTTCCGGCCCCGGAAAGACCGCGCCATAAACGATCGCGGTTAATTCATATAAGAATTTCAATTCCGGGTTCGAGGGAATCGCTTTATCCATTTTTTGTCAGGGCCCCATTGACGCGAATGGACGGCAAGGGTCGAATTGTTCGTGGCGCGGCGAGGGGGAGGGGAAAGCCCGTGGAACGAAGGGCGAACAGGCGATGATCGTCAAGGTCAGGGGCGTCCTGCTCCGGTTCACCAACTACGAGAACGACATCGAGATCGGCGGCGGCACGGTCCGCGAGGGACTGGCCGCCCTGACCGAGCGTTATCCCGACCTGGGCGACGTGCTGCTGGACCGCGAGGGGAACGTGCGCGCGTCGCACCTGATCGCGCTCAACGGGGAACGGCTCCCCGCCGGTGACCTGGACCGGGAGGCCGCCCCGGACGACCGGGTGGACATCGTCACCGCGGTATCCGGAGGCTGATCCACCATGCCCCGCAGCTCCACCTACGACATCGTGCTCGACGCGGGGCTCTTCACCCCGGCCGGGCTACAGACCTGCGCCGTCGGAAGGCTCGGCTTCCAGGCCGGTACCCGCTGGCTGCGGGACCACGTGTGCAGCCACCGCACGCTAGTGTCCGAGCACCGGATGGGATTCGTCCTGTGGTCATGGCAGCTCCGCCACGAGAAGCCGCTCCGGTTCGCCGACGCCGACGATGCGGTCGTCGACGTCCGCGCGCGGGTCCGGGGGCCGCGGTCGTCGCAGCTGGAGGTGGAGACGACGATCTCGGGACCGGCGGGCGTCGCGGTGCGCACGCGCGCCGCGTCGGTGCCGCTGCGGCTCAGCGGCGACCGGGCGCTCTCCGGCACGCCGACGCGCCCCCCGGACTGGTTCGTCGCGGCCTTCCACGCGGACGAGGTGGATCGCTCGCCGCACCGCTCGCATGTCCCGTCCCTGCGGGCCGCGTTCGAGCGCGGCGGCGAGCGGCTCACCCCGGACGTGGACGACCCGCCGACGTTCCGCGTCCACCGCCACCACTGCGAGGTGGCCGACCAGTGGTACTGGGCCGAGTCCCTTGGCTTCGCCGGGGGCGCGCGGGAGGAGTGCGTGCGGCGGCACGGCGGGGCCGCGCCCGAGCTGCGCCGCGCGCTGGCCGACGGCATCCGCCGCGTCGACGCGACGTGGCTGCGCGCCGGCCAGCTGTGGGACCTCGTCCGGGTCCGCACGGTCGCCTACCGCCACGGCGAGGACGTCGCGTTCGTCCACGAACTCGGCCTCGCCGACGATGACGACGGCGGGCCGCACGCGATCGTGGTGGAGCGCACATGACCGGGGCACCGAGCCGGCCGCCGTCCACGTTCGACCTGGCCGCGGAGTTCGAGCGGAGGCTCGGCTGCCCCTTCGACCCGGGCGCCGCCATGTCGCTGGCCGGGGGCGTGCGGGCGGACGCGCTCGGGGCCGAGCCCGCCGCGGCCTACGAGGCGGCCTGGTCGGCGGGCCTGCACGAGCACATCGTGCCCGTGGCCGAGGGCGGCCGGCTCGCCTCGTTCGAGGAGTTCCTCGGCGTGGTGCGCGCGGTCTCGCGCCGCGAGCCGGCGGTCTCCGTCGGCCTCGGGTCGACGCTCCTGGCCGCGATGCCGGTGTGGATCTGGGGGGACGACGAGCAGCGGCGCAGGGTGGCCGAGCTCGTGCTGGCCCGCGCCTGGGGCACGGCGGCCATCAGCGAGAGGTCGGCGGGCAGCGACCTGCTGGCCACCCGGACCCGCGCCACCCCGGCCGCCGGCGGGTATGTGCTCGACGGGGAGAAGTGGATGGTGGGCAACGGCCGGCGGTCCTCGTTCGCCACCGTGCTCGCCGCCTCGGAGCCGTCCTTCGGGCTGTTCCTCCTCGACTTCGCCGCCCTCGGCGGCGAGCTGGTGCGGCGGCTGCCGAAGATCCCCACCCACGGCCTGCGCGGCCACGACCTGAGCGGTCTGGCCCTGAGCGGCTGCCGGGTCGGCCCCGCGGCCCTGCTCGGGCGGCGGGGGCGGGGCGTCGAAATGCTCACCGGGATGCTCCAGTTCACCCGGACGATGGTCGGCGCGGTCAGCCTCGGCGCGGCCGACACGGCGCTGCGGATCGCGCTGCGGCACGCGCGGACGCGCGTGCTGTACGGCGTTCCCGCGAGCACGCTCCCGCCGGTGCGCTCGCTGCTGGCGCGCGGCTTCGCGGACCTGCTGGTCGCGGAGTGCACCGGGCTGGCCGCCACCCGCGCGCTGGACGTGGCCCGGCAGCGGATGCCGCTGTGGTCCGCGGTGGCGAAGTACGTGGTGCCGGCCTTCTGCGTGGACGCCGTGAACGCCTGCGGCGAGGTGCTGAGCGCCCGCGCGTATGTGCGCGAGGGCGTCGCGAACGACGCCTTCCAGAAGGTGGCGCGCGACATCGCCATCACCCCGGTGTTCGAGGGAACGCAGCTGGTCCAGCTCGACACGATCCGCGCCCAGCTGGCCGACGGTGCCCTGCGCCGCGGGCGGGGCGCGACGGACGCCGGGCTGCCCCTGTCGCTGCTGTTCCGGTTCGGCGAACCGGCGCCGTCGCCGGCGCCCCGGGACCAGCGCCCGTCGATCACCTACGGCGGCACCGACGAGGTGACCGACTTCCTCGACGACGCGGCCGGGGCGGTGGCCGACGACGAGGATCTCGCCGCGCTCGCGCGCAGGCTGGTCACGGTCCGCGACGAGACCCGGGAGACGCTCGCCGCGGTCGCCACGCGGCGCACGCCCGAGGCGTACGAGGCGGCGCGCCGCCACTGCCTGGTGCACGCGGGCGCCTGCTGCCTGCACACCTGGATCCGGCGGCGCGAGTCCCTCGGCGGCCTGGCCACCGACCGGGCGTGGCTCTCGGTCGCGCTGCGCCGCGTCGTGGAGCGGCTCGGCCTGCCGGCCCGGCCCGACTGGGCGGGCGAGGACCGGCTGGTGCGCCGGCTGGAAGAGCTCGACGACGACGACCGGGCGCTCTCCCTCGTGCCGCTGCGGCTCGCGGCGCAGTACCGGGAGTCCGCGCCCGCTCACCCCTAGGAGGACGCCATCACCACCAGGAACGGCACCACCGAGCCTGCCGGCGCGTGGCTGTCATCGCTGATCGGAGAGCTGCTCGGCGTCGCCGGGGAGGAGATCCCGGCCGACCGGCCGCTCGGCGAGCTCGGCATCGACTCGCTCACGGCGGCCCAGCTCTCCGCGGAGGTCGAGGACCGCACCGGCGTCGTCATCCCCCTCGAACGGTTCCTCGGCGAGGGAACGCTCGACGAGCTCGTGCGCGACCTGGCGCGCGAGGCGGCGACGGGCGGCGCCGGGGAGGCGAGGGCATGATGCGAGGACCCCGAGCGGCCGGTCCGCCGAACCGGCCCGGCGGCGGCCACCGCACGCTGGCGGCGGAGGTCGAGCAGGTCCGGCGCGAGGTCAGGCACCGGTTCGCGGGCTTCGTGAGGGAGTCCGTCAACCCGGGCTCCTCGTTCCGCGAATCAGGCGGGCGGGACATCGACAGGAGCGTCATCGAGGCGGCCGGCGCCCTCGGGCTGATCTCGCTCTCGCTGCCGGTCGAGGCCGGGGGCGCGGGGTGGGACAAGCTCGCTTGGGGCGCGGTGGTCGAGGAGATCGCCCGCCTGTCGCGCGATCCCGCCTTTTCCGCGCTGCTCGACACCACCGTCGCGATCACCGAGCTCCTCCTCTCCAGCGGGCGGCCGGAGCTGATCGAACGCCATGTCCCGGACCTCGTCGCCGGCCGGCGTTTCGCGGCGCTGGGCGCCTACGAGAGCCGCGACCCCCACGACTACGAGTCCACCGCGCGGCGCGAGGGCGACGCGTGGGTGCTGAACGGCGCCAAGCCCTTCATCACAGGCGCCCGCTTCGCCGACCTCTTCGTCCTGCTCCTGCGCGACGAGGCGTCCCACGACGCCCTCGCGTTCGTCGTCGAGGTGGACGACCCGGGCGTCACCATGCTGCCCTTGGGGACCATGGGCCTGCGCACCCTGGGCCTGGGCCAAGTCCTCCTGCACGACGTGCGGGTGCCCGCCTCGCGGCTGGTGCGGGGCGCGGACGCGATCAGCGAGCTCAACAGCTATGCGCGCGGACGCCGGATGACGACCGCGTGCGCGGCGGTCGGCGCGCTGGACAGCATGATCGAGGGCTGCGTGGAGTCGCTGTCCGCGCGCAGGCGCGGCGGGCGCCGCGTGCTCGACCACCCCAACGTGGAGCGCTCGATCGGTGAGATGCGCGTGCTGCTCGAAGCGTCGCGCGCCGGCGTCTACCGGGCGCTGGACAGCACCCGCTCGGCCGACCGCGACCCGTACTTCGACGAACTCGCCACCGTCGCCAAACACCACACGACGGAGTGCGCGCTGCGCGTCGGCCGGCTGGTGATGAACCTCATGGGCGCCGAGGGCTATATGAACGCCTTCCCGTGGGAGCGGTCCGTGCGGGACGTCCTGGGGCTGATCGGCGGGCAGGGCTCCCAGGAACTGCTGCTCATCCAGCTGGGGCAGCGCACGATCGTCGCCCTGGAGGGCGCCCGGGTGCGCGAGAAGGCCGCCGAACGCGCCGTGGCCGGGCTGACGGACGCCTGGTGGACCCTGCACGCGGTGGAGGCCGTCGACGCGGTGGGCGTGGTGGGCGCGGTGGGTGCGGTCGCGCTCGGCGGTGCGGTGGACGCGGTGGGCGCCGTCGACGGGGTGGGCGCGGTGGGCGCCGTTGACGCGGTGGGCGCGGTTGCGCTCGGCGGCGCGGTGGACGCGGTCGATGCCGTTGACACGGTGGGCGTGGTGGGCGCCGTCGCGTCCGGCGGCGCGGTCGAAGCGGTCGAAGCGGTCGATGCCGTTGACACGGTGGACGCGGTCGACGCCGTCGCGTCCGTCGACGCGGGGAGGTTCGCCGGGGTCGCGCGCGAGGTGGTGTCCGCGGCGGGGCTGGGGGCCGCCGACATGGCCGGTTCCTCCCGGCGCGAGGCGCTGGCCGCGCTGCTCGACCGCGCGCACGCCCTGGTGACGGCCGTCCGGTCGGGGGCGCCGCCCGGCGCCATGCCGCCCGGACCGGCGGGCCTGTTCGAGGGACGGCTCGCGGATGTCGCCTCGCGGGCGTGGGGGCTGCTGGCGTGTGCGGTCGCCTTGGAGACCGGCGTGCTCGGCAGGCTGCTGACCCCGTGCACGGCGGAGGAGGCGGCCTCGTCATTGAGGAAGGACCTGACGCGGGACCTGCTGGAGATCCTGGCGGACTCCCCGGTGGTGCGCCGGGTGGGCGACGGCCGCTACGCCCTCGGCGAGGGGCTTGAGCCGGTGCTCACCGGCGGCCCGCGCGCCTCGGCGTTCGCCTCACGGCTGCGGCGCGCGCTGGCCGGGGGCGCCCTGCTGCGCGCCGGCGGGCAGGACGCGGGCCGCGCGCTGACGGCCGGCTGCGGCGACGAGGCGCCCGCCCTCGCGGAGGCGCTGGTCACCTCGCTGCTCGGCCGGCTCGAAGGGCTGGCGGAGCTGCTGTCCCGGCCCGGGGCGACGGTGGGCTGCGCGGCGGGCGACGGCGGCCGGTCCGCCGCCGTGCTGGCGCGTCACCTCCCGGGTGCGCGGGTGCTCGCGCTGGAGCCCGGAGGGCTCGCGACCGGCGTGGCCCCCGCGGGGACGGTCCTGGTCCGGGTCGGCGACGCCGCCGACTTCGGCGAGGACGACCGGCTCACGCTCGCCTGGCTCCCCGTGGCCGGGCGGAACGCCGCGGACCTGCGAGGAGCCGTCACGGCCGCCGCGGCGGCGCTGGTGCCCAGCGGCTGGATCGTCCTGCCGTGCCCGCTCCTCCCGAGGCACCCGCTCGGCGCGGCGACGGCACGCCTGGACCTCGCGGTCGCGGGCGGGACGCCGCTGCCGCCGGGAGAGGTCGAGGCCCTGCTGCGAACGGCGGGACTGGGCGCCGTGCGGACGGCCTGGGAGGACGCCGCGCTCGGGATCCGTCTGATCGCGGCACGGCGGCCCTAGTGCCGCGTCAGCCGCACCGGACGACGCTCCTCGACGGGCGAACCCTGACCGACGCGGCACTGGCCGGGCTCGGCGGCAGCCGCCGGCGAGAGACGAGGAAGGAGCAGGGGATTGACCGCTTCCCATGAGGTCGGAGCCGAGAGCTTCGCGGAGGTGCTGCGCGAGAGGGCGAGACGATCGCCTCACGCGATCGCCTACCGGTTCGTCTCCGAGGACGAGTCGGCCGAAGAGCTCACCTACGCCGAGGTCGACGCGCGGGCGCGGGGGGTCGCGGCCGGGATCGCGGCAGCCGCCGCGGGGCGGCCGGCACCGGCGCTGCTGCTGTTCACGCCGGGAATCGACTACCTGGTGGGCCTGTTCGGCTGCTTCTACGCCGGGGTCCCGGCGGTGCCCGCCTTCCCGCCGGACCCGACGCGCCTGATGCGAACCCTCCCCAGGCTCGCGGCCATCATCGAGGACAGCGGCTCGGACGTCGTTCTCACCACCTCGGACCTCGCGCCGTTCCTCGCCGAGTGGCTCGCGACGGCGGTCGCGGGCCGCGCCCCCGGCGTGGTCGCCATCGATGCCCTGGACCGCGGCGGCGACCACGGGGTACCGGCGCGGCCGGCCCGGCCGAGCCCGCTCGCCCTGCTCCAGTACACGTCGGGGTCGACCGCGCTGCCCCGCGGCGTCATGCTCACCCATGCCCACCTCATGAACAACTGCCGGGACATCTCGCGTGCGTTCGGGGTGCACGCGGGGAGTTCGGGCGGCATCTGGCTGCCTCCCTACCACGACATGGGGCTGATCGGCGGCATCCTCACCCCGCTGTTCACGGGGATCCCGATGTCGCTCATGTCGCCGGTGACCTTCCTGCGCCGCCCGCTGTCCTGGCTGCGCATGATCTCCCGTTACGGCGCGACGATCACCGGCGGGCCGAACTTCGCCTACGACCTGTGCGTGCGGCGCGCGACGGAGGCCGATGTCGAGGGGCTCGACCTGTCGAGCGTCGAACTCACCTTCACCGGCGCCGAGCCGGTCCGCGCCGAGACGATCGCGCGCTTCGTCGAACGCTTCCGGCCGTGCGGCTTCCGGGCCGCGTCGTTCTACCCGTGCTACGGCCTCGCCGAGGCGACGCTGTTCGTGACCGGCGGCACACCGCTGGGCGGCTGGCGCTCGGTGTCGGTCGAACGTGCCGGGCTCGAACTCCGTGGCGTGGCCGATCCGGCACCGCCCACCGAGCCGTCCCGGACGCTGGTGAGTTGTGGCGTCCCCGGGCCCGGCACCCGGCTGCTGATCGTCGACCCGGCCGGCCACGAGCCTCGGGACGACGGCTCGGTCGGTGAGGTCTGGATCGACTCACCGAGCGTCGCCGACGGCTACTGGCGGCGCCCGGAGGAGTCCGGTGCCACGTTCGGCGCGAGGACCGCGACCGGGGACGGACCGTTCCTGCGGACCGGTGATCTCGGGTTCGTCCTGGACGGCGAGCTGTTCATCGTGGGGCGCATGAAGGACCTCATCGTCCTCAACGGGCGCAATCACCACCCGGTCGACATCGAGCGGGTCTGCGAGTCCTCGGTCACCGGGATCCGCCGCAACTGCGGCGCCGCGTTCGCGGTCGAGCACGACGAGGAGGCCACCGAGCGGCTCGTGGTGGTCTACGAGGCCGACCTGGGCGCCGAGGAGCAGTACCGGGCGGCCATCGACGGCATCCGGCGGACCGTGTCGATCGAGATGAACGTTCCGCCGGACGCCGTCGTCCTCGTCCGGCCGAGGACGATGCCCAAGACGTCGAGTGGGAAGGTGCAGCGCTGGCTCGCCCGGCGCCAGTACGTCGCCGGGGAGTTGGAGGAACTCGCCCGCTACGACCGCCGGGCGCCCGAGGAGCGGGCCGGGACCCGACGGGAACCCTGAAGTTCAGTCACGTGGACAGAGTTCGGCATGCTGACAGGTGCGGGTGGGGCTGGTATGACGAATTCATGACATTGAGTCGACGGATATTCATGGGTGCGGTCGCGGCGGGCGCGACGCTGGGACCGGGCGCCGGCGAGGCCGCGTGGGCGACGGGCCGGGACGGTGAGGCCGCCGGGGCGCCCGGCGGTCTCCCCGTGCCACAGGGCGACGGCTATGACGGCTCGGCCCTGTGGCTGCGCTACGCGCCGGTCGGCGACCGGGATCTCCTGCGCCGCTACCGGGAACAGGTGACCACGGTCATCGTGGAGAACGCCGACCGGAACAAGGTGTACCGCCACACACCGGACCTGAGCATGGCTCCCGGATCGGCCGAGAGGCTGATGGAGTCCACCCTGGAGGCGGCCAGGGAGGAGCTGGTCAGGGGCCTGCGCGGGCTGCTGGGCCGGCCGGTGCGGGTGAGCCAGGGGCCGGGGAACAGGATCCCCGACGGCGCCGTGATCGTCGGGACCCGGGACAGTTCGTGGGCCGTGCGGCGATCGGTGCCCGCCGAGGATCTGGCCTCGCTCGGCACCGACGGCTTCCTCATCCGGTCGCTCTCCGAGGGGAGGCGCCGGTTCACCGTCATCGCCGCGCCCACCGAGGTGGGGGCGCTGTACGGGACGTTCGCCTTCCTGCGGCGCATCCAGACCCACAAGCCCCTCGGGGAGCTGGACATCTCCGAGTCCCCCCGGGTCGCCAACCGCCACCTGAACTACTGGGACACCGAACGCCTCTACGCCGGCAACGACGCGTCGGGCACGGGCGGGCTGGACGGCGAGAACGGCGCGATCTTCAACTTCGCCGCCACCGGCGACAGCGCCGGGCTGAACCTGCCGCTCGTCCTGGACCGTTACCTCGTGGCGGCGCGGGCGATGGCGTCCGTGGGGATCACCGGCATCACGATCAACAATGTCAACGCCGACAACGCCTACCTCACGCCGGAGTACATCGCGCGGGAGGCCGCGCTGGCCGACGCGCTGCGCCCCTACGGGATCAGGATCGCCCTCTCCATCAGATACGCGGCGCCCACCGACCCCCGGTTCGCGCCGGACACGCTGACCGAGGAGCAGATGGCTCCCGTCAGCCCCGACTTCCAGGCGTGGTGGAACCGGAAGGCCCGGCAACTCCAGGAGTCCATCCCGGACTTCATCGGCTTCACCGTGAAGGCCAACTCCGAGGGCCAGCCCGGACCCCAGGACTTCGGCTACGACCACGGCGACGGCGCCAACGGCATGGCGGTCGCGGTGGCCCCGCTGGGCATGACGATCTACTGGCGCACCTTCGTCTACAACCCGGACGTGGACAGCGACCGGTTGAAGAGGGCCTACCTGGAGTTCGGCTCCATCGACGACGAGCCCCGGCCCGACGGGACACGAGGCCGCTTCCTCGACAACGTGTTCCTCCAGACCAAGAACGGCCCCCTGGACTTCCAGGCGAGGGAGCCCATCCATCCGATGTTCGGCCGCATGGAGAACACCAACCAGGCGATCGAGCTCCAGGTCACCCAGGAGTACACCGGCCAGAGCACGATGCTCTGCTTCCTGGCCCCCATGTGGGAGGAGGTCCTGAAGACCGACACCCACGCCACGGACGGGGAGGGCCGGCCGCTCGAACGGAGCCTGGTGGGCAACGTGGTGGACGGGACGGCCCAGGGCCACTCGGCGACCTCCATCGTCGGCGTGGCGAACCTGGGCAACGCGGACAACCTGACCGGTCACCACTTCTCCCAGGCGAATCTGTTCGCCTTCGGCCGCCAGGCGTGGGACTGGACCCTGGACTCCGCGGGGATCGCGGACGACTGGGTCCGGATGACCTGGAGCAACAGCCGGGACGTGGTCGACACGCTCGTCACCATGATGATGGGCTCCTGGGAGGCGCTGGTGAGTTACCAGACCCCCCTCGGCATCGCGCACCAGTTCCAGGCCAACGTGCACTACGGCCCCGGCCCCTCCGAGTCGGACCTCCCGCGGGAGGACTGGAACCCCGTCTACTACAACCAGGCGGACAGCGTCGGCCTGGGCTACGACCGTTCCCCCACCGGGAGCGACCTCACCGCCCAGTACTTCCCCGCCCTTCAGGCGCGGTACGGGAGCATCGACACCGTCCCCGAGAACCTGATGATGTGGTTCCACCACGTGCCCTGGGACCACCCGATGAGCAGCGGAAGGATCTTCTGGGACGAGCTGGTCCACCACTACTACGCGGGCGTCCGGTACGTCTCCGGGATGCGGGAGACGTGGGACGCCCTGGAACGGGAGATCGACGCCCGCCGCTTCTCCGAGGTCAGGGCCAAGCTCGCGCAGCACGAGATCGACGCGGCGGACTGGCGCGACACCTGCGTCACCTACTGGCAGCGGTTCAGCGGCAGGGAGATCCACGCGGACGACTGACCGGCGACCCGACCGGCGGCCGAACGGCGGGGGGGGGGGGGGGGGCCCCCCCCCCGCCGCGGGGATCGGGCGGGCCTGCGGCCTGACGGCCGGTCGCGCCCGCCCCATACCCCCACAGTGTCGAGCGTTCAGAAGGGAGGCAGGCCCACCCCTCCGTCGCCCCCCCGGACCCGTCCCTGGCGCCCCTGCCCTCT
>NZ_LAVK01000277.1 GCF_001083795.1 Streptomyces sp. SBT349 | reverse complement strand
TTCGTTGCCCTATCGGGCATCGGAGGGCGGGGACTGTTTTCAAACGGCGCACGGTTTGTTTTCAACACTCTGTTTAAAACGAAGTGTTTCGCGTTTCAGAACAGTCCCCACCTCCAGATGCCCGATGGGGCAGACGACCGCGCACCGCCACCACGGCCCGGTTGGGCAACGACCCCCACCGGCCCGGCGAATACCCAACAAGGGCACACAGAGGCGGCAGCAGCTGCGCGCCACCCCAGCCACAGCAAGCAGACCGACCCGAGACGGCCGTCATCCGCTGCGCCCGTTCGGACACCCACCTCATCCACCCACAAGCTGGCCGGTCACCGGGACGGCGAACACCCACGAACCCTCCCCCCGTAGGTGCCTCTTTTCGTGCATCCGAACGACACGGAAACCCGGGCAAGCCCGCGCCACCTAGGCCAAGCGTAGAAGCCGCCCCACCCACCAACCCCCCATCAGGGGATAACCACCGAGCGGTAACGGCCCTACCCTGCACAGGGAGACCACCCCGCGAGGGAGGGGCCGCCGTGGCGGGACATGACGCGTTCACACCGGAACAGTTGAGTCTGATCCACGGCGCCGGTCGCGGGCGGGAGTGGGCCAGGGGGGAGGCCGTGGTCTCCGAAGGGGCGCCGTCCACGGACATCGTCCTGATCGAGTCGGGCCTGGTCAAGATCACCACCGAGCTGGAGAACGGCTACACCAGCGTGCTCGCCGTGCGCGGCCCCGGTGAGCTGCTGGGGGAGCTGTCGTGCCTGGACGGCAGGCCGCGGTCCGCCACGGCCACCGCGATGGAGACGGTGACCGGATCGATCGTGCCCGGCGAGCGGTTCCGCCGCCTGCTGGCCGCACACGGCTCCCTCGCCCTGGCCGTGCTCCGCTCCGTCGCCGCGCGCCTGCGCGACTCCGACCGGCTGCGGGCCGAGCACGGCGCCTACCCGGCCGTGGTGCGCATCGCCCGCGTCCTGGCCGTGATGGCCCTGCGGCACGGGGTGCGCGACGAGGAGCCGCCCGGCGGGGTGGCGGTCCATGTCAGCCAGCGCGAACTGGCGGGCGCCGCCGGCACCTCGCGCGAGACGCTGGTCCGCGCGTTCGCGACGCTGGAGTCCGAGGGGCTCATCGTCCGCCGCCGTGGCTACACCCTCGTGACCGATGTGGAGGGCCTTCGCGGCTGGAGTGGCGCCTGAATTACGCGCCTTCGCGCCCGGCGTGTACGGCGCCTGCGCGATCTGCGTCATCTGACGCTGTGCGCCCGGCGCGGCGTTGATATCCCTGGTGCACACGGGCGGGCCGGTGGGCAGCTCGCGGGGGGCCGGCCCGTTCCGTTCATCGGCGCATGAGGGGTGAGGAAACGTCATGGCGGTCAAATACGAGTACTACACCATTGTCGTGGTGGACATCGAGGGGTTCGGGCGACGGCAGAACCCGGTCCAGTCCTGGCTGCGGGAGCGGTTGCGCCGGATCCTGGACGCCGCCTTCGAGACGTCCGGCGTCGATCACCGCTCGGGGCCGCGGCCCGTCGACCGCGGGGACGGCGTGTTCTGGCTGCTGCCCGGGACCGTGCCCAAGGAGGACGTGACCGGGCCGTTCGTCGATCAGCTGCGCCAGCAGCTGCGGGCGCACGCGAAGACCAGCAGTGCGGAGGGCACGCTGCGGCTGCGGGTGACGCTGCACGGGGGCGAGGTCGGCGCGGACGAGGAGGGCTGGGTCGGGGCGGATCTCAACACCGCCTGCCGCATGGTGGATCACCAGCCGCTGCGGGACGCGCTGACGGCGGTCGAGGCGGCCGAGCTGGTGGTCGCCGTCTCGGACGAGTGGCACCGCAAGGTGATCAGCCACGACCACCCGGGCATCGACGCGACCGAGTACCGGCCCGTCCGGTTCGACGCGAAGGAGATCGAGAACGAGACCGTCTGGATCCGGGTGCCGGGACACGCCGCGCCCCCGGTCGGCCGGGTCCCCGCCCCCGGCGCCGTCGCGCGGGGCCGCGCCGGGGCCGAGGGAGAGGAGCGGACCGCCGCCGAGGCCGCTCCGGCGCTGCTCATCGAGGACAACTCCGGCATCGGGCAGCTGAACGGCGACATCACCGGCGGCGGCATCGGCGTGGCCCGGGGCCCGGTGCACCAGACCTTCGGCGCCCCGGTGGCGCCGGGCGCGGCGGGGAACGCGGAGCTGCGACGTGAACTGGAGGAGCTGCGCGCCCTGTTGAAGGGGGCCCTGGAGCGCAGGGACATCGACGCGGGCACCTACCGGGACGCGTCGCGGGAGCTGGAGACGGCGGAGGAGTTCGCCGACGCGGAGGACGAGGAGGGGCGCGGCGTGCTGGTGCGCGCCCTGATCAAGCTCGGCGCGCTCGTCACGGGCATCGGCGTCATCGCCGAGCCCGTGCGGAACCTGATCAACACCCTGAGAGGTGCGTGATGAGCATGCCCACGATCGGCAGCAACACCGGCATCGGCGCGCTGACCGGTGGCATCAGCCACGGCGGCATCGGCGTGCTCCACGGCGACCAGTACATCAACCAGTACGTCACGGATCCGGCGGCGTCGCCCGAGGACCTCTTCCGCGAGGGCATGCGCTGCCTGGCCGCGGGCATGCGCGGCCGGGCGGAGGAACTGGTCGGGCAGGCCATCCAGCGCGGGCACGAGTCCCGGGAGATCTACTACTCCTGGATGCTGGTGATCGTCAGCCGCCGCTCGCCCGAAGACCTGACCGACGAGGACTGGCACGCCCTGCGCGCCGCCGTCCAGCGGGTCGACGGCTCGTGGCCCGCGGACCCCCGGGTGGACTCCGGCGGGTACGCCGAGGCCGCGCACCTCGTCGCCGACCTGCTGCGGGCCTCGATCGAGCCCGGCGCCCCGGGCGGCGAGGGATCGGGCGGCGAGCGATCGGGCGGCGGCTTCCCCGGGCGGCTGCGGGCGCTGCCCGAGGCGCGCCGCGCGGAGGTCGGCGACCACCTGCGGTATGTCGTCCAGCGGGTCGAACAGCACGCCCTGGGCGCGGAGGAGTCGGCCGAGATCGACGCGCACCGCATGGCGCGGTCGCGCGAGGAGCGGATCCCGCTGTTCTTCACGCCCGACCCGCTTCCCGTCCAGCCGCTGCCGGAGCCGGCCAGATCGGTCTGGTCCGCCGACCGGCAGCTGGTGACGGCGCTGCTGTACGGGGCGGTCGCGATCTTCGTGATGGGTCTCGTGCTGGCCATCGTGTTCCTGAACCAGGGCGAGGATCCGGCCCCCACCGGGGGCCTGTCGAGCGATCCGTTCGCCGACACCTCGACGGCGGCGGAGGAGTCCGGCGAGAGCCTCGGCGCCACGGCGTTCTTCCTCGCGGCGGTGGTGGCCGTTCCCGCGCTGGTGCTGCTGCTGAGGAGCGCCCCCGCCGAGCTGCGGCGGCGGGCCAGGCAGGCCCGTCGGCCCGTCTGGCTGCGGGAGCGGCGCCCCGCCCGGCCGTTGCCCGGCCTGCGGCTGCCGTCCCACGGCGCCGGGCCGGGGCCGGCCGGCGGCCAGGCCGGCGGCCCGTTCCACGCCTTCCGCGCCCGGCTCGTCGAGCTGGCCGCTCCCCGGTTCGCGCAGGCCAGACCGCCGGGGCCGATGACCGAGGCGGGCTGGCAGCAGATGACGGCGCACCTTCAGGAGGACCTGGCCGACGCGCTCGCCGTCCGCTACTGGCAGGCGGGCCCGCCCGAGGGGCTCGACTGGCTGATCCAGCTGCGGGCCCGGAAGGTGGCGCTGGACTGGGCGGAGGGCGGGATCAAGCCGCCCACGGGCGACCCCTGGAGCCGGTGGCGGGGCACGCGCAACGGTGTCCTGCTCGCCGGGGCCGCGCTGCTGATCCCCGTCCTGGCGCTGATGGGGGAGTCGACCGGCGGCGGGCTGCTGGTCGCCGGGATGTGGGCCGCCGCCGCCTTCGTGGCCATGGGCGTGAGCGGCCGGATCGCCGAGCTGCGGATGCTCGGCACCGAACGTGAGGAGTTCGCCGAGGAGCAGGTCAGGCACGCCGAGTGGTCCAAGCACCTGAGGACCCACCGCCCCGGCGACGACGAGCTGGGCCGCTGGCTGGACCTGGACCAGCGGGCCCTGCTGCGGGACGTGCTCCGTGAGCACCGCATGGAGCACCGGGGCGTGCTGTTCACCTTCTTCGTGCTGGAGGGCGCGCCCGGCTGCGTGCGGGCCAAGGTCCCCAACGGGCCGCCGCGGTACTCCCGTTACGGGCTGCGGCTGTTCGTGCTGACGACCAGCGGCGTGTGGGTCAGCACCTGGGAGATGGACTTCGCCTCGGCGACGCACCGGGGGCGCAAGGACTTCGTCTTCCGCTTCGACTCCATCAGCTCGGTCGTGCTCCAGACGACCGGGGCGCGGGCCGCGGGGGAGAAGTCCTCGGTCGGCGTCCTCGACGGCGCCGGCCTGCCGGGCCTGCGGGAGGTGCTGCTGCTGGTGCTGAACAACCAGCAGAACCTGGAGGTGCAGGTCGAGAACCACGAGCGCCTGGCGGCGGGGACCGCCAACCTCGGGCAGTTGCGCGAGGTGGCCCTGGAGACCTCCGGGATCTCCGCCGGGTTCCGCATCCTGGCCGCGCTGGCCACGGAGGGCGAGGAGTGGTTCGACCAGCGGCGGGACCAGTCGCGGCGGGTCTTCCTCGGCTGAGCGGGAGCGCCGCCAGCACGGAAGCGCCGCCCGCGCGGGACGCGCCGAGGGTCCCGGTCGATGCCGACCGGGACCCTCGGACCGTGCTGGTGCGCCGATGCGAACGGATCAGACGCAGATGAAGAGGAAGCAGTCGTCCTCCTCCTCTTCCTCCTCGTCGGGAGGCGTGGGCGAGGGCGGGTCCGGCTGCTCGCTGCCCGTGGGCGGCGGCGGCGACGAGTCGTCGTCCGGCGGCGGGGTGGAGGACCCGGGGCCGGTCTCGACCGAACCCTCCTCCTCGACCGGCGGCTCGCTCTCCTCGCCGTCCTCCGACGGGCTCTCGGACGGATCGCCCGACTCCGTGTCAGCGGGCGAGTCGGACGGCGTGGCGGAGTCCGGTGACGCGCTGTCGGACGGTCCGTCCGTCCCGTCCTCGGTGGCTTCGCTCTCGTCCGCGGACGGCGAGTCGCCCGCCTCGATGTCGCGCTCGGAGCCCGAGGGTTCGCTGGACGGCATGACGACGTCGCCGACCTCGGCCACCGCCACGCCCAGCACCACGATGCCCAGCAGCGCCGCGATGGCGTAACGGCGCCCGGTGCGGCGGGTGGCGGCGTGCCGCTTGGGGCGGCCCGTCGTCTCCGTCTCGTGGTCCGGCACGTCGAGCGGCGGTGGCGGCACCACCGGCAGCAGCCCGGTGTCGCCCACCTCCTCGTCCGGCGGCTCTCCGCCGTCCCGGCCGGATCCGCCGGATCCGCCGGATCCGCCGGAACGGTCGTCTGCGGCTCTCCTCCCGTCTCCGGTGCCCGTGCCGGGGGCGTCGAGCGCGCCCGGCTCGGCACCGTCGTCCGGGGGCGGCCTCCTGCCGCCCTCGGTGCCGCGATCGGCTGCGGACCAAGCGGTCAACTCGCCGCATCCGGGGCATATCAGTGCGCCATTCAAGTGCCGTCGGCACGTGGTGCAGTAGTCCATGGCTCCCCGATTCGTTGCGATGGACCGGTGGGGGTTGGGCACACGATAGCGTCGTACGCAAGTTCGCATGGCGGTGCCCCGGAGCGGCGTGCGCTCCGGGGCACCGGTTATGTCGCTCTTGCCGCCTGATGGGGCGTTACTCCCGGGGGACTCGTCCGTCCCTCAGGGCTCTCACGCCTCGAAGAGGTTGGCGTAGGTGGCGAGGGCGACGGCGATGTCCGCCTGCGCCCAGAAGCGGTGGTACTCGAAGACCGGGACGTCGCCGCCGTCGAGGTACTCCTCGACCTCCGGCCAGGCCGGGTCGTCGTGGAGGAACGAGCGGATCGAGTCGAACGTGGCGCCCGGCTCGATGACATCGCCGTTGGGCATGGTGCCGCTGTAGCCCGCGGGGATGTGGACCTCGTCGTCCAGCCGGTCGTAGGCGTCCTTGGGCTCGGGTACCGACACCCCGAGGTCGTCGGAGTTCGCCATGAGCCCGTCCAGCAGGCCCGCCGCTGTCTCCTGCGCCTCGGTGTCGCCGCTGGCGGCGGCGTAGTAGGACAGGGTGTTGGCCAGCGAGCCCGTGATGCCCACGTCCTGGGTGCGATTGGCGACCTCGACATGCAGGTTGGCGTTGGCCCCCGGGTTGTCCGGGTTCCAGGTGTCGGGGGCGCCGCTCCACTCCAGCGTGGACGGGATCTGGTAGTCCCCGCCCGTGCCGATGGTGACCTCGTCCAGCACCCAGTCGACCCACTTGTCGAGGACCTCGCCGGCCTGCTCGTCACCGGAGGCGTAGTAGTACTCGGCCATCCGCTGCATGGACCAGGCCTGCATCCCGAACCACTGGTTCGACGGCGGGTCGTGGTAGACGGGCTTCTCGTCGTAGAACATGCCGTAGAACGTGGGCGTGCCCGACGGCGGCTGGGCGTAGTGGCCCTCCCAGCTGTTCGTCGCGCCGCCCGCGATGGCGCCCTCGTCGGACTGGAGCCACCGGTAGAACTCCACCTGCCGCTGGAGGCTGGTCTCCCAGTCGTCGTCGGCGGTCGGCGACTCGGGCACCAGGGCCGCGTCGCTGCTCAGCGCGTAGGCCGCCATCGGGTTCTGGTAGCCGAAGTGCGCGTAGCTGGAGCCGATCCGCCAGGACCAGCCGGCCGAGGAGTCCAGCGCCCCGCCCCAGGCGTAGTACCAGGAGAGCAGGTAGTGCGCGCTGTCCTTGCCCGAGGCCGCCGGGCACTGCGTGGCGCCGACGCAGTTCCCGATCTCCTTGAAGTACTTGTCGTACATGGAGTACCGGAGGTAGTCGCCCATCATCGCGGCCTTCTCGACCGTCTCGGCGATCTGGTCCTCGTTGCCCTGCTCGGCGGCCCACTCGTTGGCCCAGTAGGCGGCCTGGATGGCGCGGGCGTCCGCGTCCGGCGCGTTGGTGTAACGCCACTGCTCGGCGTACTCCGCGTCCCCGGTGAAGAGGTCGAGGTAGCCGTTCTCGCCGCCGTAGGTGAAGTCCTCGCACGAGGGGTGCGGCACCGTCTCGAACACGGACTCCTGCGGGCCACGCTGGTAGGTGTTGATGAACGTGGGCTCGCCCGCCGTCCCGCCGCAGGCGTCGCCGTAGCCGTAGACGTCGTCCACGTCCTGGAGCCAGTGCATGCCGTAGATGTCGTCCGTGCCATAGGTGGAGGACAGCTCGCCGGCGAGGGGGTCCTGGCCGACGCCGACATCGGGGTCCAGCTCGGAGGGGTAGTCCGCCGGGTCGTTGGACTCCGGCGCGTAGGTGGCCGGCGAGGAGGGGTCGTAGAAGCTGTTCGTCGGCTGCTCGTCGGCGCTGGGGATCATCCACTCCTCCATCACCGCCCAGGCGTCGTTGAACGGAGCCCAGTCGCCGGTGACCCGGCCGTACTGGGCCTCCAGCCAGATCAGGTACGAGTACGCCTCCGAGGTCGTCTCGTGCCCGTGGTCGGGCGCCTCCACCAGCAGCGTCTCGACGGAGTGGTAGGGAACGCCCTCCGGGGAGAAGTAGCCGCTCGCCGGGTCCTTGATCGTGGAGTAGAGCTCAAGGAACTGCGCCTCGTACGCCGAGTCGCCGCCGCCGAGCACCGTGACGTTGACGGTGGCGGGCGCGTGGCCGGTCGCCGAGGCGGTGAACGTCGCCGATCCGGTCCCCGAGGTTCCGGCGGCCACCGTCACCTGCTGCGTGATGTTCCAGTTCGACGGCGTGAACGTCCTGGTGGGCGAGCCCGTGACGGTGACGTCGCTGTTGCCCGCGGTGCGCGCGACGGTGACCGTCACATTGCCGGTGGGCTGGGTGTTCAGGCGCACGCCGAACTGGCCGCCGGCGCCGGGCTGGAGGGCCAGCGAGGACGGGGTCGCCACGACGGCCGGGTCGTCGACGGGCTCCTCACCGCAGACCGAGCCGTTGACGGAGAACACGGTGGGCGCGGTGTTGGTGCCGGAGTAGGTGAAGTTGGCACCCGAGGAGACGGAGGCGCCGGGCGCGACGGTGCCGTTCCAGCCCGCGTCCTGCACAGTGACGTTCTGCCCCGACTGGGACCAGACGCCGTTCCAGCCCTGGGCGAGGCGCTGGTTGCCGGCGTAGGCGTAGCTCAGGGTCCAGCCGTCGATCGCGGCGGTGCCCTCGTTGGTGACGGTGACGTCGGCGGTGAAGCCCGAGCCCCAGTCGTTGGCGCTGTACTCGACCTGGCACGCCGGATCGGCGGCCCGCGCCTCGACGTTGATGCCCGCGACCAGCGTCAGGGGCAGCGCGAGCGCCAGCGCCGTGGCGATGCGGCCCTTGCGGGCCGCGCGGCGGCGTCTGCGTTCGGCGGGGGGTGGCGTACCGGCCGGTGCTCTTCTGCGAACCCGCATGTCAGCGGTCCCTCCTTGCGGCTCTCGTTCACACGAGGAATGGGTGCGTCCGGTGGTCGCGGTGAAGAGTCAGTGGGAGCGCTCCCAAGAATGTGACCAAGTCGCGTACGCGTCAAGAGCTTTGACGCACACGGTGTCGAATCCGTGATTTCCGTGCCCTGACTGCGGTGTCAGGTCGCTTTACCGACACATTTCTTGAACAGAACTCTGGCGGGCGGTCACATCTGGCGCTACCTTCCCCTCAGTCAGTGGGAGCGCTTCCAAGCGAGTTCGGCGTCAGGACGGGCGTCGATCCCGGTCGCACCGGCGCCTGCCGCCCCGGGCGTGCGAACTCGGCAACCACCGAAAGGACTCGTATGAGCCGCACCACCCCCCCACCCCGACGCAGGGCCGGAGCCCTGCTGTCGGCCGGGGTCCTGGCCGCCACCGCCCTGGGCACCGGCGGCCTCATGCAGGGAACCGCCGCGGCGGCCGACTTCGCCTGTGAGGTCGGCTACTCCGCCAACGACTGGGGTTCCGGCTTCACCGCGAACCTCACGATCACCAACACGGGCTCCACCGCCACGAGCGGCTGGACCCTCGCCTACGCCTACGCCGGCAACCAGAGCCTCGCCCAGGGCTGGAACGGCTCCTGGTCCCAGTCGGGGCGGAACGTCACCGTGCGGGACACCGGCTGGAACGGCACCATCGCCCCCGGCGCCTCCGTCTCCACCGGAGGCAACTTCACCTACTCGGGCACCAACGCCGCGCCCACGGCGTTCTCCGTCAACGGCATCGCCTGCGGCGACGACGGCGGCCCGGGCCCCGACCCGGGTGACCCGCCCGGCGACCGCGTGGACAACCCGTACGAGGACGCCGGCGTCTATGTGAACCCCGACTGGTCGGCCAACGCGGCCGCCGAGCCGGGCGGTTCCGCGATCGCCGACGAGCCCACCGCGGTCTGGCTCGACCGCAGGGCCGCCATCACCGGCGGCTCCGCCGGGAACTCGACGGGCCTGCGGGAGCACCTGGACCAGGCCCTGGTGCAGGCGGAGGAGCACGAGAACTTCGTCTTCCAGGTCGTGGTCTACAACCTCCCCGGCCGTGACTGCGCCGCCCTCGCCTCCAACGGCGAGCTCGGCCCCGACGACATCGACATCTACAAGGACGAGTTCATCGACCCGATCGCCGACATCCTCGGCGACCCGGCCTACGCCGATCTGCGCATCGTCACGATCATCGAGATCGACTCGCTGCCGAACCTGATCACCAACGTCTCCCCGCGCGAGACGTTCACCGAGCAGTGCGACGAGATGCTGGCCAACGGCAACTACCAGGAGGGCGTCTCCTACGCCCTCGACCAGCTGGGGGCCATCCCCAACGTCTACAACTACATCGACGCCGGTCACTACGGCTGGATCGGCTGGGACGACAACCTGGTCGCCTCGGCCGAGCTCTTCCACGAGACCGCCACCACCGGCGGGGCCTCCGTGGACGACGTCGCGGGCTTCATCGTGAACACGGCCAACTACGGCCCGTCCGTGGAGCCGTACTACAGCATCGACGACGCGGTCGGCGGCACGCCGGTGCGCGAGTCCGACTGGGTGGACTGGAACCGCTACGTCGACAACCAGTCGTTCGCGCTCGGCTTCCGTGAGGAACTGGTCAGCCAGGGCTTCAACGACGAGATCGGCATGCTGATCGACACCTCGCGCAACGGCTGGGGCGGCTCCGGCCGGCCCACCGGGCCGGGCCCGCAGACCGACGTGAACGCCTATGTCGAGGGCAGCCGCGTCGACGGCCGCTTCCAGACCGGCAACTGGTGCAACCAGTCCGGCGCGGGTCTCGGCGAGCGGCCCACCGCCTCGCCCGTGGCGAACATCGACGCCTACGCGTGGATCAAGCCTCCGGGTGAGTCGGACGGCTCCAGCGAGGAGATCCCGAACGACGAGGGCAAGGGCTTCGACGGGATGTGCGACCCCGCCTACGAGGGGAACCCGCGCAACAACTTCAACATGTCCGGCGCGCTGCCCGACGCCCCCCTGTCGGGGCACTGGTTCTCGGCGCAGTTCCAGGAGCTCCTGGACAACGCCTACCCGCCCCTGTGATCCC
>NZ_LAVK01000276.1 GCF_001083795.1 Streptomyces sp. SBT349 | reverse complement strand
CCGCAGGGCCCCGCCCCCGGCGTCGCGGGCCCGCCCACCGGCGTCTTCGGCTCGTTCACCGACGACGAGTACGTGCCCAAGCCCCCGCCGCGCCACCGGGCGCTGAAGCGGACGGCCCTGATCGTGCTCGTCCTCGTCGTCGTCGGCGGCGGCCTCTACACGGGGTACCGCTGGACGCAGGGGCAGTACTACATCGCGGCCAACGGCGACCACGTCGCGCTCTACCGCGGCCTCAGCCAGGACCTCGGGCCGCTCAGCCTGAGCAGCGTCGAGCGCGACCATCCCGAGATCCAGCTCGAACACCTCCCCGCCTACCAGCGGAGCCAGGTGGAGAACGCGATCTCCGCCAACAGCCTCGACGAGGCGGAGACCCGCCTGACCGGCCTCGCCGAGCAGGCCAGGGCGTGCGAGCTGCTCTCCCACCAGCGGGAGAAGCCCGACCCGAACGAGCAGGACCAGCAGAACGACCCCACCGAGGACCCGTCCGTCGACCCCGAGGACCCCCGCCTGAACAACCCGGAGAACCTGCCGGGCCAGGACGAGACCACGCCCCCGGACGAGGGGGAGAACGACTCCGGCACCAATCCCGACGTTCCGCCCATGACCGAACGCCAGCAGGAGCTCGCCCAGCAGTGCGCGACCTGACGGCTCTCCGGCGACGGGCGGCGGCCCCGCCGGCAGCGACCCCAGCAGAGACCAAGGTATGAGCAGCACCAGCAACACCACCGTCTCCACCGGCGGCCTCCCGAGCCGCCGGAACACCGAGCTGGCGATGCTCGTGTTCGCCGTGGTCATCCCGATCCTGGCCTACGCCAACGTCGGCCTCGCCAAGGACGAGTCGCTGCCGGCCGGCATGCTGGGCTACGGCCTCGGCCTCGGCCTGATGGCGGGCGCCGCCCACCTCGTCGTGCGCCGCTGGGCCCCGTACGCCGACCCGCTGATGCTGCCGATCGCCACCCTGCTCAACGGCCTCGGCCTCGTGCTCATCTGGCGCCTCGACCAGGAGCCGCAGATCACCACGCCGGGACTCGGCGGCGCGATGGCGGCCGACCAGCTGATCTGGTCCACCGTGGGCGTCGCGCTCTTCCTCGGCGTGCTGATCTTCCTGAAGGACCACCGGATCCTCCAGCGGTACACCTACATCTCCATGGTGGTCGCGCTGATCCTGCTGGCCGCCCCGATCTTCGTCGGCAAGGAGGTCAACGGCGCCCGCATCTGGGTCCAGATCCCCGGCATCGGCTCCCTCCAGCCCGCCGAGTTCGCCAAGATCATCATCGCGGTCTTCTTCGCCGGGTACCTGATGGTCAAGCGCGACGCCCTGGCGCTGGCCAGCCGCCGCTTCATGGGCATCTACCTGCCGCGCGGCCGCGACCTCGGCCCGATCCTGGTCATCTGGGCGATCAGCCTGATGATCCTGATCTTCGAGACCGACCTCGGCACCTCGCTCCTGTTCTTCGGGATCTTCGTGGTCATGCTCTACGTGGCCACCGAGCGCACCAGCTGGATCATCTTCGGCCTGCTGCTCTCCGCCACCGGCGCCGTCCTCGTGGCGAGCACCAACGCCCACGTCGGCGACCGCGTGCACAACTGGCTGAACCCGCTGGACCTCGCCCCCAACGGCGGCGTCACCGAGACCGCGAACGTCATGTACTCGTTCGGCGCCGGCGGCCTCTTCGGCTCGGGCCTCGGCCAGGGGTACTCGCGGCTCATCGGCGGCATCGGCGCCAAGAGCGACTACATCCTGGCCACGGTCGGCGAGGAGCTGGGCCTGGCGGGCCTGATGGCCGTCATCCTGCTCTACGCCCTCCTCATCGAGCGCGGCATGCGCACTGCGCTCGCGGCCCGCGACCCGTTCGGCAAGCTGCTGGCCGTCGGCCTCTCCGGGATCTTCGCCATCCAGGTCTTCGTCGTCGCCGGCGGCGTCACGGGCCTGATCCCGCTGACCGGCATGACGATGCCGTTCCTCGCGCAGGGCGGCTCCTCCGTCATCGCCAACTGGGCGCTTATCGCCCTCCTACTCCGCATCAGCGACACTGCCCGCAGGCCCGCGCCCGCGCCGGCGCCGTCCCCCGACGCAGAGATGACTCAGGTGGTCAAGGTATGAACAAGCCCATGCGCCGGGTGGCGGTCTTCTGCGGCCTGCTCGTCCTGGCCCTGCTCCTCCGGGTGAACTGGGTGCAGTTCGTCCAGGCCGACGACCTCCAGGAGGACCAGCACAACCGCCGGGTCAACATCGAGCGGTACGCGCACCCCCGCGGCGACATCATCGTGGACGGCCAGCCCATCACCGGCTCCCAGGAGACGGACGACCCCGACTACCGGTACGAGCGCACCTGGACCGACCCCGAGATGTGGGCCCCGGTCACCGGGCGCTCCTCGCAGGCGTTCGGCACCAGCTTCCTCGAAGGCGTCAACGACTCGATCCTCACCGGCGACGACGACCGGCTCTTCTTCAACAACACGATCGACATGTTCACCGGCGAGGACCAGCGCGGCGGGAACGTGGTGACCACCCTCAACGGGGAGGCGCAGCGCGCCGCGTTCGAGGGCCTCGGGGACGCCAAGGGCGCGGTGGCCGCGATCAACCCGGAGACCGGCGAGATCCTGGCGCTGGCCTCCACCCCCTCCTACGACCCCTCCACCTTCGCCGGGTACGGCGCCGAGGACCAGGAGGCGTGGGAGGCGCTGAATGACGACGAGGACAAGCCCATGCTGAACCGGGCGCTGCGCGAGACCTACCCGCCCGGTTCCACGTTCAAGGTCGTCACCGCCGCCGCCGCTCTGGAGAACGGGCTGGTGGACGACGTGGACACCGAGACCGAGACCCCGGAGCCCTACTACCTGCCCGAGACCGACGACGTCGAGCTGGGGAACCAGGTCGACACCGGCGAGTGCGTGGACGCCACCGTCCGCGAGGCCATCCGTTACTCGTGCAACACCGTCTTCGCCAAGCTCAGCGACGAGGTGGGCAACGAGGACATGATCGAGATGGCCGAGGAGTTCGGCTTCAACGACGAGCACTTCACCCCGGTCCGGGCGGACGCCAGCAGCTACCCGCCGGACAACCGCCCGCAGAACGCGCAGGCCGGCATCGGCCAGGCGTCCAACCGGGCCACCCCGCTCCAGATGGCGATGGTCGCCTCGGCCGTCGCGAACAACGGCACCCTCATGGAGCCGTACATGGTCGACCAGCTCATCGCCCCGAATCTGAACGTGATCGAGCAGCACGACCCGGAGGAGCGGAGCCAGCCCCTCTCCTCGGACAACGCGCAGCTGCTCCAGTCCGCCATGGAGACCATGGTCGACGAGAGCAGCATCGACACCAGCGCGCTCGGGGACGTGCGGATCGGCGGCAAGACCGGCACCGCGCAGCACGGCGAGAACAACTCGGAGACCCCCTACGCCTGGTTCATCTCCTACGCCATCACCGAGGAGGGCTCCCCCGTCGCGGTCGCCGTGGTGGTCGAGGACGCGGGCGTCGCCCGCGACGACGTCTCCGGCAGCGGCCTGGCCGCCCCGATCGCCGTGGATGTGATGGAGGCCGTTCTCGCCGGGGAGAACGAGGGGTAAACGGCGGAGGAGCAACCGCGCGCCCGTCCTCACACGTCATACACACGACCGGTGCCGCACGACCGGTTCGCGGGACGCGAGGGTACCGGTTGGATATCGGCCGACCACCGCCGTCCGGTGGTCCGAGCGCCGCCAGGTACCGTAAGCCAGGGCTTGGACCCTTAGCCCACGGGCCGGCCAGGGGGTGCGGCCCGGGACCGAAGGAGAGGGCTGGATAGATGGATGAGCCGCGTCGCCTCGGCGGGCGGTACGAGCTGGGGCAGGTGCTGGGCCGCGGGGGAATGGCGGAGGTCTACCTCGCGCACGACACGCGCCTCGGCCGCACCGTCGCCGTCAAGACGCTCCGTGCCGACCTGGCCCGCGACCCCACGTTCCAGGCCCGTTTCCGCCGCGAGGCGCAGTCCGCGGCCTCGCTGAACCACCCCGCGATCGTCGCCGTGTACGACACCGGCGAGGACTACGTCGACGGCATCTCCATCCCGTACATCGTGATGGAGTACGTCGACGGCTCGACCCTGCGCGAGCTGCTGCACTCGGGCCGCAAGCTCCTGCCGGAGCGCGCCCTGGAGATGTGCATCGGGATCCTCCAGGCCCTGGAGTACTCCCACCGCAACGGGATCGTCCACCGCGACATCAAGCCGGCCAACGTCATGCTCACCCGCACCGGCCAGGTGAAGGTGATGGACTTCGGCATCGCCCGCGCCATGGGCGACTCCGGCATGACCATGACGCAGACCGCGGCCGTGATCGGCACCGCGCAGTACCTCTCCCCCGAGCAGGCCAAGGGTGAGACGGTCGACGCCCGCTCCGACCTGTACTCCACCGGCTGCCTGCTCTTCGAACTGCTGACCGTGCGGCCCCCGTTCATCGGCGACTCGCCGGTGGCCGTGGCGTACCAGCACGTCCGCGAGGAGCCGCCGTCGCCGAGCGTCTTCGACCCGGAGATCACCCCGGACACCGATGCCATCGTGCTCAAGGCGCTGGTGAAGGACCCCGATTACCGGTACCAGTCCGCGGACGAGATGCGCGCGGACATCGAGGCCACCCTCGACGGCCGCCCGGTGGCCGCCGCCGGGATGGGCGCGATGCCCTACGGGTACGACGACAGGCCCACCACCGCGCTGCGCGCCACCGACCCGCAGACGACGATGATGCCGCCCGCCTCCGACCCGGACGGCTACGACGACTACGGCGGCCGGGCCGACCGCCGCCAGCGCAACCGGAACACCTCGACCATCCTGCTGGTGCTCGCCGGCATCCTCGTGCTGGTCGGCGCGATCTTCATCGGCCGGGCGCTGTTCGCCAGCGACCCGCCCAGCGACGACCCGATCGTCCCCGACGTGGTGGGCGAATCCCTGGAGCAGGCGTCACGCTCCCTGGAGAACGCCGGCTTCGAGCCCGTGGAGGGCGAGACGCGGCCGTGCGACGAGGAGGCCGAGACCGTCTGCGAGACGACCCCGGCCGCGGACGAGCAGCACCCCCGCGGCACCGAGGTGACGATCGTCATGTCCGAGGGCCCGGCGCCCGTCGAGGTTCCCGACGTGGTGGGCGACCCCTTCGACGAGGCCGAGACGACGCTGGAGGAGGCGGGCTTCACGGTCGTCCGCGAAGAGGAGGAGACCTCGGACGAGGAGCCCGAGACGGTCCTGGAGCAGAGTCCCGAGGCCGGCGAGGAGGCCGAGCCCGACTCGGAGATCACGCTGACGGTGGCCGTGGAGCCCGAGGGCGTCGAGGTTCCCGACGTCGTCGGCGACCACGTCGACCAGGCGAGGGCGGAGCTGGAGGGGGCCGGGTTCGTCGTCGTCACGCAGAACCAGGTGGACGACTCGCGCCCGGTGGGCGAGGTCATCAGCCAGGACCCGCGCGCCGGCGGCACGGCGGCGCCCCAGGCCACGATCACGCTGACCGTCGCGATCCAGTCCGAGACGCAGCAGCCGCCGGTCCCGCTCCCGGGCGACATGGTCGGCAGGCCCCTGGCGGACGTGCGGGCGCAGCTCCAGGGCCTGGGCCTGACCGTCGCGGTCCAGGGCCCGGACACCCCGACCGCGGTGGTCACCGGCTCCACCCCGCCGCAGGGCACCCCGGTCGAGCCGGGCTCGACCGTGACCCTCACCACCGAGGAGCCCGGCGGTCCGGGCGACCCCGGCGGCGGTGAGAACGGCGGGGGAGGCGACGGCGGCCCCTTCGGGGACGCGTTCGGCGACTAGCCCCGCGGCAGGAGCTCAGCCGTTGGAGCCCTCTCCCGCCTCCGGATTCACCTCGGTGGCGGGAGAGGGCTCCATCGTCCAGTCGGGGTCGCCCTGGCCGCTCCACCACCTCCAGGCGGCGTAGGCACCGCCCGCGGCGAGTCCGAGCATCCCGAGCCGCCTGACCATCCGGCCGGCCCGCTGGCGGCGGGCCTTGCGCTGCATCGCCCCGCGGATCTCACCGGCCGAGATGTCACCGCGCAGCGCGGCCATCGCCGCCTGCGAACGGGCAGCCGCCTGGTTCCTGGCCGGTCCCGCGGCGGCCACGGCGCGCTCCATGCGCGGAACGAGCTGGGTGTCGTATCCGAGCTTGGCCTTGGTGGCCGCCCGGCGAGCACGTGGCCCCAGGTAGGCCCCGGCCTGGTGCGCGTACTGCACGGCGTTGTCCTTGGCACTCGTCGCGTACGGCGTGACCATGTCCGCGGCATGCCGCACGCCCGACTTCCCGTTGTGGCTCACTGGGTTCCCTCCTTGTGTTCCGGTGGCGGCGTTGATCCGCTGCACTCCTCGGTTGTCCAATCGCGGGCGAATCATGCGCAAATCATGCCGGTTGCGGAGGGGGTAGGCCCGGGAAAGGGCCATCCGGGGGCACGTCGCCCGGCCTACCCGTGGCAGGATCGGGAACCGTCACTGACGTAGACGGAAGGTACATCGTGGCCGAGCAGCTCTATGCCACCCTGAAGACCAACCGAGGCGACATCGAGGTCCGGCTCTTCCCGAACCACGCGCCGAAGACGGTCAAGAACTTTGTCGAGCTCGCGGAGGGCTCCCGCGAGTGGACCCACCCCGCCACGGGCGAGACGTCCTCCGAGAAGCTGTACGACGGCACCGTCTTCCACCGGGTGATCAGCGGCTTCATGATCCAGGGCGGGGACCCCCTGGGGAACGGCACCGGCGGCCCGGGGTACAAGTTCGGGGACGAGATCCACCCCGACCTCGCCTTCACCCGGCCCTACCTGCTGGCCATGGCGAACGCCGGGCCCGGCACCAACGGCTCGCAGTTCTTCATCACCGTCGCGCCGACGACGTGGCTCACGGGCAAGCACACCATCTTCGGCGAGGTCGCGAACCCCGCCGGACAGCAGACCGTGGACGCGATCGCGAACGCCGCGACCGACGGCCGCACCGACCGCCCCGTGGAGGATGTGGTGATCGAGTCGATCACCATTGACACCCGCCAGGGCTGAGGCGACCCTTTCGGGAACGATTCCGGCCCCCTGTCCGTAGGATCAGGGGGCCGGATCCGGCCCCACGCCTGGGGTGCGCGGAGAAGGGACGCCATGACCGAGCAGCAGGGACCGCCGCAGCCGCAGTCGGGCCTGGCCCACTGCTACCGGCATCCCGACCGGGAGACCGGCATCCGTTGCTCCCGCTGTGAACGGCCGATCTGCCCCTCCTGCATGATCTCCGCCCCCGTGGGCTACCAGTGCCCCGACTGCGTCCAGGGCGGCGTCGCCGCGGCCAGGGACGCCAGGCCCCGGACGGTGGCGGGCGGCGTGGTCGCCCGCGACCCGCGCCTGGTCACCGCGGTCCTCATCGCGCTCAATGTCGCGGTCTTCCTCGGCATGTACCTGGCGGTCGCGTTCGACGTCGTGGCCGACCACCAGGACATCGTCACCGACTACGGCATGCTCGGGTACGCCCTGGACGGCGAGACGTTCGAGCAGATCGGCGTCGCGGACGGCCAGTGGTACCGGATGCTGACCGCCGCGTTCCTCCACGAGCAGGTCTGGCACCTCGGCTTCAACATGCTGGGGCTCTGGTTCCTCGGGCCGCCCCTGGAGGCGGCGCTCGGCCGGGCCCGCTATCTCACGCTCTACCTGGTCTCGGCCCTCGCCGGGTCCACGCTGTCCTACCTGCTCGCCGCGCAGAACCAGCTCTCGCTCGGCGCCTCCGGGGCGATCTTCGGCCTCTTCGGCGCCACCGCCGTGCTGGCCCGCCGCCTGCGGTACGACATGCGGCCCATCGCGATCCTCCTCGGCATCAACCTGGTGATCACGTTCACCTGGGCGAACATCGCGTGGCAGGCCCACATCGGCGGGCTGGTCGCGGGCGCGGTCGTCTCCTACGCCATGGTGAACGCCCCGCGCCCGCGCAGGAGCGTCGTCCAGACGGGCACCACCGTGGCGCTGCTGGTGGTCATGGCCGTGGCCTGCGCCATCAGGACCGCGCAGCTCCTCGGCTGACCGTGGGCCGCGTCCGCCGACCGGCCCGGCCGACTCGTCCGGCCCAGTCGGCCGAGTTATCCACAGCCCGTGCCGGATCTTGTGCCGGTTGTGGATGACGCGTCCCTGACCTGCACCGACCGGCGTTTCCGCAGGCGAGCAGGGGTACGAGGGCGTTCGCGGCTCGGACGGGCGTTCCCGTGTTCGCTCAGTTATCCACAGATCTTGTGATGTTCGGGCGAGCTGTGGATAACGCGCGAACGGCCCTCGGCGGGAGGGCTCACTTCCACTGGGTGGACACCACGAACCCCACCGCGATGAACCCGAAGCCGACCACGATGTTCCAGTTGCCGAGGGACTCCACCGGCAGATCGGCCTGGGTGACGTAGTACACCACGATCCAGGCCAGCCCGATGACGAACATCGCGAGCATCAGCGGCGCCACCCAGCGGCGCCCCGAGCCCATGTCGATCTTCGTCGTCGTCCGCTGCTCAGGCGGGGTGTAGTCGTCCTTCTTCTTCCGGATCCTGGACTTCGGCACGAGTGGCTCTCCTGTCGATCGCGCTGCCCGTATCCGCGCTGGACCGCGCGTAGCTGTGGGGATCGTCCGTTAGCGTAGTGCTTCCTCGGCCCGGAAAGGAGACCAGGGGTACGGTGAACAGCTTCCGTCTGCCACCGGCGCGACTGTGCTCCCTCGGCGTCTTCACACTCGCCGGTCTTATTTTCTGGCTGAGCTCGGATGTCTCGCAAGGCAACAACATACGCACCGACGACTCACTGCTTCAGATGTCCGACCTGATCCGCGAGCGGACCCGGCAGAACGCCGCCCTGGAGTCCGCCGCCGCCGAGCTCCGCGCCGAGGTCAACGCCCTGGCCGAGCGCGACGGCCCGCCCGACCCGGACGGCGAGCGCCGCCTCGACGGGCTGGAGCGGGAGGCGGGCCTCACCGATCTCGCGGGCCCCGGGCTCACCGTCACCCTCACCGACGCCCCGCCGGACGCGACCGCCCTCACCCCCGGCGTTCCCGACCCGTCGCCCAACGACCTCGTCATCCACCAGCAGGACCTCCAGGCCGTGGTGAACGCCCTGTGGGCGGGCGGTGCCGAGGGGGTGCGGGTCATGGACCAGCGGCTGATCTCCACCAGCGCCGTCCGCTGCGTCGGCAACACCCTCATCCTCCAGGGCCGCCTGTACTCGCCGCCCTACACCGTCACCGCCGTCGGCGACCGCGCGGACCTGCGCGCGGCCCTCGACTCCTCGCCCGCCCTCCGGAACTACCAGCAGTACGTGGCCGCCTACGGTCTGGGCTGGGACGTGGAGGACCATCCCTCGGTGACGCTGCCCGGCTACGACGGCGGCGCCGCGCTACACCACGCGGAGCCCACCGAATGACTCCGACCCCCTCCGGCCCTCGTCCCACGCGTCGTACGCTTGGGGCACGCGGCGTCGCATGAAGGGGAGAAAGCAGAAGCCATGTACGGGTGGATGTGGCGTCACCTGCCGGGCAACGTGCTGGTGCGCTCGCTGATCTCACTGGTGCTGATGCTGGGCGTGGTCTACCTCCTCTTCCAGTACATCTTCCCGTGGGCCGAGCCCCTGCTGCCGTTCAACGACGTCACGGTGGACGACGGGGGAGAGGAGACCGGCGGATGAGCCCCACCCGCGTCCTGGTCGTCGACAACTACGACAGCTTCGTCTACAACCTCGTCCAGTACCTGTACCAACTCGGTGCCGAGTGCGAGGTCCTGCGGAACGACGCGGTGCGCCCCGAGCGGGTCGCCGAGGGCGGCTTCTCCGGCGTGCTGCTGTCCCCGGGGCCCGGCACCCCCGAACGGGCGGGCGTGAGCGTGGACATGGTCCGGCACTGCGCCGAGAACCGCACGCCGGTCTTCGGCGTCTGTCTCGGCATGCAGGCCATGGCGGTGGCGTGGGGCGGTGTCGTCGGCCGCGCGCCCGAGTTGCTCCACGGCAAGACGTCCGAGGTGCGCCATGCGGGCGCGGGCGTCTTCGCCGGGCTGCCCTCCCCGCTGACCGTCACCCGTTACCACTCGCTGGCCGCCGAGGAGCCCACGCTGCCCGCCGAGTTGGAGGTGACCGCGTGGGCCGGGGACGTCATCATGGGCCTGCGTCACCGTGAACTCCCGATCGAGGGCGTGCAGTTCCACCCCGAGTCGGTGCTGACGCGCGGCGGCCACCGGATGCTGGCGAACTGGCTCACGGAGTGCGGCGACCCCGACGCCGTCGCCCGCTCCCACGGACTCGCCCCCGTCGTGGGGTCCGCGGCGTGACCACGGGGCCCCGGGAGGGCGACCCGTACTACGAGCCGGGGGCGTACCAGGCCGCGGTCGAGTCGCTCGACGACCCGCTGAACGACCCGCTTCCCGGCCAGTCGTACGACGAGCAGTACGACGGTCCCGGCTACGACTACGACTACGCGCCACCCCGGCCCGAGCCGTACGACCCCGAGACGGTGGGCCTCCGCCGCAGGGCGGCGCAGGCGGCCCAGGCCGGGCGGGCCCAGCCGGTCGAGACCCCTGTCTCTTATCAACATCTCCGAGCC
>NZ_LAVK01000275.1 GCF_001083795.1 Streptomyces sp. SBT349 | reverse complement strand
GGGCGGGGAACGTGCGGTGGTGCCACGGCGACCTCGCTGCGTCGGGAGGTGGGTGGGTGCGCGGGTGGTGCGTGCGTGCGTGGGTGCGTGCGTGCGTGGGTGCGTGCTGTCAGGCGTCGGTGGGGAGCCAGACGCGCATGGCGCCGCTGTCGCGGTTGGCCCAGGCGTAGTAGGGGATGGCGGTGAGGGTGACCGGGTCGCCCGCCGGGGCCGGGGTGCCGTCGGCGGCGGGGCGGTAGGGCCACCAGCCGCCCGCCTCCGGGCGGGCGCGGGTGCGGGCCGTCGCGGTGACGACGGTGACGCCGCCGAGGAGGTCGGGGCGGGGCGCGGTGGCGAGGGGCGCGCCGGTGTCCAGGACGAGGTCGTCCAGGGCGAGGCCGGGGTGGTCGAGTGACTCGACGCAGTGGACGAGCGGGCCGCGTTCGATGGCGACGCAGCCGCGGGCGGCGTCCACGCGGGGGTCGGCGAGGGTGAGGCGGGGGGCGAGGGCGAGGTCGAGGACGACGGTCTCGCCCGCGGTCCAGGTGCGGGTGACGCGCAGCCAGCCGTCGCCGAACGACGCGTTCTCCGCGCCGTTCAGCGTCCAGCCGCCGTCGGCGGCCCAGTGCGGGACGCGCAGGGCGAGCGTCCAGGGGGTGTCGCCGGTGCGGTCGACGGTGACGGCGACGCGGCCGTCCCACGGGTAGTCGGTCTCCACGGTGACGGCCCGTTCGGCGTGCGCGCCGGTCGGTCCGGTGGCGAGGGTGCCGGTGGCGTACTGGTGGATCTGGAGCTCGCCGCCGTCGGGCGAGACGGACGCCAGGTAGTGGGGCAGGGAGGCGAAGAGCCGCATGAGGTTGGGCGGGCAGCAGGCGCAGCGGAACCACGGGACGCGGCGCTCCGTCGCCCCCTCCTGTTCGGCGTGACCGTCGCGCACGTGCAGGGGGTTGTCGTAGAGGTAACGGTCGCCGCTCAGCGAGACGCCGCACAACACGCCGTTGTAGAGGGTGCGTTCGATCAGGTCGCCGTACTTGGCCTCGCCGGTGAGGAGGGCCATGCGCCAGCTGAACTGCACGGAGGCGATGGCGGCGCAGGTCTCGGTGTAGGCGCGGTCGTTGGGCAGCTCGTAGGGGTGGCCGAACGCCTCGTCCTTGTGGTGGGCGCCGATGCCGCCGGTGAGGTAGGTCTGCCGGGCGGTCATCTCCGTCCAGAGCCGTTCGACGGCGGCGCGCAGCTCGGGTTCGCCGGTCTCGGTGGCGACGTCGGCGGCTCCGGCGAGGAGGTAGAGCTGGCGGACGGAGTGGCCGGTGACGGCGGTGACCTCGCGGACGGGGGCGTGGTCCTGGAAGTAGCCGGGGCGGCCGATGCCGGGGCGGTCCAGCGGGGGCAGGCCGCCGCCGTGGCGGTCGATGAAGCCCCGCGCGAGCTCGGTGTAGCGCCTCTCGCCGGTCTCCCTGGCGAGTTCGACGAGCGCGGTCTCGATCTCGGGGTGACCGCAGACGCTGTCGAGGGAGCTGGCCTCGATGTGGTCGGCGAAGCGCCGGGCGACGTCGAGGAGTTCGCCGCTGCCGGTGGTGCGGTGGTGGGCGACGGCGGCCTGGATGAGGTGACCGGCGGTGTAGAGCTCGTGGCCCCAGTGGAGCTCGGTGAAGTGGGGGACGTCGGGCTTGGCGACCTGGTAGTAGCTGTTGAGGTATCCGGAGTCCTCCTGGGCGGCGGCCAGCAGCTCGGCGAACTCGCTGACGCGCGCGGCGAGTTCGGCGGCGCGAGCCGGGGGAAGGGCGGGATCGCCCAGCTGCCAGGCGGCGGCTTCGAGCCACTTGTGGAGGTCGGAGTCCTGGAACGGCATGCCCTCGAAGCCGCCGGTGGAACGGCTCGCCGCGCGGCGCAGATTCTCGATGGCGCCCGATTCGGCGAGGCGGTCGGGGCCCTGGGGGATGCTGACCTCGGCGTTGACGCCGCGGCGTTCGGCCCAGAAGCCGCCGTCGATGGTGGCGCGGACATCGGGGCGGAGCGCGGCATGGGCGCCGGGCCCCAGGCGGACGGGGCCGGTGCCGGGGCTTGTGCCGGTGCTGGCGCCGGGGGTGATGGAGTGCGGGGCGGGCGGGACGGCTGTCATGCACGACTCCGTGGGGAGATTCAGGAGGTGAAGCCCGTTGAGCAACTTTGGGAAATGCATTTCCCGACCGGGATGCTAGGAGTGGCCCCCGGGGGCGTCAAGGCTTCGCGCTCTGGCTTGGCCGGTGCGGGCCATGGCATCATGGTCGGCCGGGCGCGGGGAGCGCCCCTCGAAGACCGGTAGAGGCAAAGGGTTTCCCATGACGGTGACGTCGCGGGGGGACACGCCGGGGCGCGCCGCCACGATCAGCGATGTGGCGGCGCTGGCCGGGGTGTCACCGGGCACCGCGTCCAAGGCGCTCAACGGGCGCGGCAGGCTGCGCCCCGAGACGCGCGAACGCGTTCTCCAGGCGGCGGGCAAGCTCAACTTCCGCCCCAACGAGGCGGCGCGCAGCCTGCTTTCGGGGCGGACCTTCACGGTGGGGCTGCTGACCACCGACAGCGTGGGTCGGTTCAGCCTTCCGGTGCTGCTCGGCGCGGAGGACGCGCTCGGCGCCGGGCGCATCTCGGTGTTCCTGTGTGACACGCGCGGCGACTCGATCCGCGAACAGCACTATGTGCGGACCCTCCTGGACCGGCGCATCGACGGCCTGATCGTGACCGGGCGCCGCACCGACCCGCGCCCGCCGGTGGCCCTGCCGTCCCCCGTTCCCGTGGTCTACGCGCTCGGCCCTTCGAGCGATCCGGGGGACGCCTCGCTGGTGCCGGACGACGCGGGCGGGGCGCGCCTGGTGGTGGAACACCTGCTGGCCACCGGGCGGCGGCGCGTCGCCCACCTCACCGGGCCCGCGCACCACACGGCGGCCTCGGTGCGCGCCGAGCACGCGGCGCGGGCGCTGGCCGAGGCCGGCGCCGAACTCTCCGGCGGGCGGGCCCTGTTCGGTGAGTGGAGCGAGGCGTGGGGGCGCCAGGCCGTCCATATGGCGCTGCGCGCCGACCCGTCGGTGGACGCGCTGTTCTGCGGCAACGACCAGATCGCGCGCGGCGCGGCCGACGCGCTGCGCGAGTCGGGCCGCCGGGTGCCGGACGACGTGGCCCTCGCGGGCTATGACAACTGGGAGGTCATGGCCGGGGCGACCCGCCCGCCGCTCACCACGGTGGACATGAACCTCGCCGAGCTGGGCCGCACCGCGGCCCTGCGGCTGATGGCCGCCATCGAGGGCCGCCCGGCCCAGGGCGTGGAGGCGCTGCCCTGCCGCCTGGTGATCCGGGACTCGACGGGCGTGGTCCCGGACGCGGGCGTCGTGCCGCCCGCGCCCGGCCCGCCGACGGCGCCGGGTGGCGCGTAGGACTCGGCGCGTAGGACTCAGGAGGTCGCGATGCGCGGAAACAGGGGACGACGCCGGGGCCACGGGGACAACGGGATGGACGACGTCGCGGACAACGGGTTCGCCCGGCTCCTGACCCGCCTCGCCGACCTGGTGGCGGCCGGGCTGCTGTGGACCGTGGCGAGCCTGCCGCTGGTCACCCTGCCCGCCGCGACCACGGCTCTGTTCGCGGTGGCGGACGGCTGGGCGCGCGGGCAGTCGCCCCCGGTGCTGGCGACGTTCTGGGAGGCGCTGCGCCCCCGGTTCGCCCGCGGGCTCGCGGTCGGTGCCGCGCTCGGGGCGGGCGCGGTGCTGGTGGCGGTGGACGTCTCGTTCGCCCTGGGCGCCGAGGGCGCGCCGCTGCGGACCGCCGTGTTCGCCGCCGCCGCACTGCCCGGCCTGGCCACGGCGCTCGCGGGCGCGTTCGCCTTCCCGCTGCTCGCCCTGACCGACGACGGCCCGGTGGCGCTGCTGCGCAACGCCGCCCTGCTGGCCGCCGCGAACCCGCTGACCACCCTCGCCGTCTGGCTCCTCACGGGTGCGGGCGCCGCCCTCGCGCTGGCGGTGCCCCCGGCGATTCCGCTGGTCGCGGCCCTGCTGGCGGCCGTGTGCGCCCGCCTGGCGCGGGGGGCGCTCGGCCGCCTGCCCGCCCGCGCCTCCGTACGCCCGGCCGACGCCTCCACGCGCCTGGGCGGGGCCCGCACGGCGCCCGCCTCACCCGGGGACTAGCATCAGTGGCCCCCCACATGAAAGGCGGTGTTCATCTGTGCGTCACTTGCGCGTAGGCGTCGCCATCCTCACCATGGGCGATCGTCCGGAGGAGCTGGCCGCCCTGCTCCGTTCGGTCGCGATGCAGGACACACCCGCCTCCCGGATCGTGGTCGTCGGCAACGGCGCGCCGCTGCCCCCGCTCCCCGACGGCGTGACCGGGGTCGAGCTGGCGGAGAACCTCGGCGTCGCCGGCGGCCGGAACGTCGCCCTCGCCACCCTCCGCTCCCTCGGGGACGTCGACGTGGTGGTGGACCTGGACGACGACGGGCTGCTGATCAGCCCGGACGTGTTCACCCGCCTGGTGGATCTGTACGAGGGGGAACCGAAGCTCGGCATCGTGAGCTTCCGCATCGCGGACGAGCGCGGGCGGACGGCGCGGCGGCACGTTCCGCGGCTGCGCGCCAAGGACCCGATGCGCGGCGGCCTGGTGACGACGTTCCTCGGCGGCGGGCACGGGCTGTCGATGGCGATGCTGGACGAGATCGGCGGGTGGCCGGAGCCGTTCTTCTACGCGCACGAGGAGACCGACCTCGCGTGGCGCGCGCTGGACGCGGGCTGGCAGGTGCTCTATGAGCCCGAGCTGGTACTCCAGCACCCGTGGACCTCGCCGACCAGGCACGCGGTCTTCCACCGGATGGTCGCCCGCAACCGCGTGTGGCTGGCCAAACGGCACCTGCCCGCCCCGCTCGTCCCCTTCTACCTGGGCACCTGGACCGCGATGACCGTGCTCAGGGCGCGGTCGCGCACGGGGTTGCGCGCGTGGTTCGGCGGCTTCGCCGAGGGCCTGCGCACGCCCTGCCCGCCGCGCCGCCCGATGCGGTGGGCCACGGTGTGGCGGATGGCGCGGCTGGGACGGCCACCCGTCATCTGAACCGCCCCGCGTTCCCCCGGCGCCTCCGACGGCGCTCGCCGGACGCGGTGGGCGACCGGCTGCGTGCCGGCGGGGACCGCGCCGCCCGCGGAACGGGCGCGGGACGAGACCGACGAGCGGGGCCAGGACCGGGGCCGGGACCGGGACGGTGACGCGGCCGTGGGGGTCAGACCCGGGGAACGAGGCGTTTCCTCGCCCAGTACAGCTTCTGGGCGAGGAGCGTGAGGACTCCGGCGAGGAGGATGCCGCCGAGGTTGACGCCGAGCTGGATCATCGAGCCCCTGGCGTCGCCGAAGTGGCCGTAGGCGAACGCCAGCGAGGCGTGCCCGGCGGCCGGGACCGTTGTCACCGAGATGGCGACCCCGACCAGCGCGCCCGCCTTGGCCGAGGTCAGGGAGAGGATGCCGACGATCCCGGCGAGCATCGCCACCACGAACGACATCGCGTCCGGCCGCCAGACGAACTGGCTGGCCGGGTGCGGCTCGGTGAACATCTCCTCCGAGAACAGCCCGAAGAAGGTCATCAGCAGGGCGAAGGCACCGGTCAGCAGCGCCGCCAGCGGGAATCCGACGAGCAGGGCGACCAGGGGCCGGGCGGCGCGGCGGGGAGCGCGGAGCACGAGGCTGGTGCAGACCCCGGCGAGGGGGCCGAACTCGGGTCCCACGACCATGGCGCCGACGAGCAGGATCTCGCTGTCGAGCATGATGCCGCAGGCGGCGAGCATGGTCGCCACGGTGAGGAAGGCGAGGTAGGTCACGGTCAGCCGGGACTCGCCCTGCGTGGCCTCGTCCATCGCCTCCCACAGGACGGCGTCGACGCCCTCGCCCGGGGCGTCCTCCTCGGCGCGCAGGGAGCGCGAGGAGATCGACAGGTCGATGTCCTCGACCGTGATCGCGCCGTCGTCCGAGAGCCCCAGCGTGCGCAGTTCGCTGAGCAACGCGTCGGCCGCCTCGCGCGCCACGTCGCACAGCACGAGGTCTCCCACCGGGTCCCGCGCGGCCCCGGCGACCACCACCAGATGCGCGGTCCCCACGGTCCGTTCCAGCAACGCGACGACGGGGTCGGTCCGTTCGGCGGGGGTGATCATCCGCAGGTGCAGCATGGGCATGCCCGGAGACTAGCCATCCGCGCCGCGCGGTGTCGTGCGGTGTCGTGCGGGCCGTGGTGACCGTGGTGACCGTGGTGACCGCTCAGGTGAGGAGGTGTTCGCTGCCCCAGGCGCCCAGCGGGGACAGGGCGGCGTTGAGCGAGGTGCCGAGGGCGGTGAGGGAGTAGACGACGCGGGGTGGCACCTCGTCGTGGACCTCGCGGTGCACGATGCCGTCCTGCTCCAGCTCGCGCAGGTGCGAGGCGAGGACCTTCTCGGTCACGCCGGGCAGCGTCCTGCGCAGCTCGCCGAACCGGTGAGGGCGCTCGTCGAGCACCCAGAGTATGGACACCTTCCACTTGCCGCCGATCACCTCCATCGCCGCGTCGATTCCGCAGGTGTGGGCCCCGGCCCTGGGCACCGTCGCCATGTACAGCCTCCTGCCTGGTCGCTCACCCCGGGGAAACCACGCACTTCACAGTGCGCTCTTGCCCGCCCCGGCGCCTGCGACCAGCCTAAACGGCATGACCGACAACGCCGTAGGACCTCCTCCGCTCACGCTGCTCGGGCTCGGCGCCATGGGCACCGCGCTCGCGAAGACCTGGCTCGACGCCGGGCACCCTCTCACCGTGTGGAACCGCACCCCGGGCCGCGCGGAACCGCTGGCCGCCGCGGGCGCGGCGGTCGCGGGAACGGCCGCCGAGGCGGTGGCCGCGAACGAACTGACCGTGGTCTGCCTGCTGGACGACGCCTCGGTGGGCGCGGCCCTCGACGGCGCCGACCTGGCGGGCCGGGACCTGGTGAACCTCACCACCTCCACCCCCGCGGAGGCCCGCGCGCGGGCGGGGTGGGCGAAGGAGCGCGGCGCGCGCTTCCTGGACGGCGGGATCATGGCCGTTCCTCCGATGATCGGTGTGCCCGAGGCCGGTGGCTATGTCTTCTACAGCGGCGACGGAGCGCTGTTCGAGGCGCGACGGGAGACGCTCGCGGCCCCGGCCGGGACGGTGTTCGTCGGCGAGGACGCCGGGCTCGCCGCGCTGCACGACGTGGCGCTGCTGAGCGCGATGACCGGGATGTTCGCCGGCATGGCGCACGCCTTCGCGCTGCTGCGGAAGGAGGACGTCAGGCCGACCGCGTTCGCTCCGCTGCTGTCGGGGTGGCTCACGGCGATGGCCGGGAGTGCGGGGCAGGCCGCGGAGCAGCTGGAGAGCGGCGACTACACGCGGGGAGTCGTCTCCAACCTGGAGATGCAGGTGGCGGGCAGCGCAACGTTGCTGCGCACGGCGGAGGAGCAGGGGGTGAGCGCCGAACTGCTGACGCCCTACCTGGCGTTGATGCGGCGCCGCCTCGCGGAGGGGCACGGGGACGAGGACACCACGGGCGTGGTGGAACTGCTGCTCCGGCCGTAGCGTCAGGCGCTGCGGGTGAGCCACGCGCGCATGTCGTCGGGCAGGGGATCCATCGCGGCGCGGTAGAGGGCCAGGTCCTCGTCGGTGAGGACGGATTGCCACTGCCCGTTCCTGCCCTTGTGGAAGAACTCGAACGCGGCCACCGCCGCGGAGATCGCGCCGGGGGCGAAGATGCGGTGGCTCTCGGCCTTCATGTCGCGGAACCTGCACGCCTCGACCATCGCGGGCCACAGCTCCTCGTCGACCGGGATGCCGAGGAACGCGCTGACGCGGCGCATCTGCCGGTCGAGGTCGTCCAGCATGTCCTGGTAGTGCAGGAACAGGATGTTGGGCTCGTGGCGGTGGCTCCACCACGAATGGAGGTGGTAGGTCGGTGAGTTGAACGGCCAGCCGTCGGACTCCCAGGGGAACGCGCTCCTGGTGAAGTACGCGTGCCAGTGCTCCCTGATGTCCTGGGGAACGGAGGGGTGGACGGGACTGTGCACGTCCTCGCCGGTGAGGTGGGTCCGGATCCCGGCCATCCCGTTCATGCCCTGGCCATGGTTATGCGCGGAGATGGCGGTGTCGCGTGGGTCGCGGCCGACGACGAGGTAGGACACCTCGGGGTGGATGGGCAGGGCGTCCATGGGCAGGTGGGTCTTGATGAACCGGCGATGTTCCTGGCGCTCCAGCGTTCTCAGCATGTCCTCGGCCGGGACATAGACGCAGTCGAGCCAGGGACTGATCTCCATGAGCGTGGCGGGCAGGCGCGTGGACTGGAACACCAGCACGGAGGTGATGCGCTGGGTCCACGTCGTGCCCACCTTGGGCGGGGTGGAGATGACGATGTCGCCGGGGCGCGGCTCGAATCCCTGCCACTGGGTGCTGTCGAGGAAGAAGCTGCGGTAGGTGCGATGGGGTGCTCGCCGTGTTTCCGCCTGGGTGGACATGGGTGAAGTCTGCGCCGCCTCCTGTGGCTTTATGCAATCGAACGGCAACTCAGCGTCGCGCGCCGGGCGTCGGGGTGGTCAGGGGAGGTGCGCGGTGGAGCCGAAGTCGGTGAGGGTGAGGCGGGTTCCGTCGCCGGTCCAGCGGGAGACGGAGGCCGTGGGGACGGGCGGGAGCCCGGCGGGGACCGGGGCGCCGACGCCCTCGATGACATGGCGCAGGGCGACCACCACGGCGTCGTGGGCGACCACGAGGACGCGGTGCCCGGCCGCCGCGTCGCTCAGGTCGGCCAGCAGGGCGGTGACCCGGAGGGCGACATCGGCCAGGGACTCCCCGCCGGGCGGGCGGTAGCGCCACTCGCCGACGCGCGCCCGGCGTTCGGCCTCCTCCGGATCCCTCGCGCGCAGGGCGGCCTCGGTGTGCAGCTCGTACCGGCCCATCTCCCGGTCGCGCAGCCGTTCGTCGACCAGGACACGGGGCGGGGTGTCGAGCGGAGGGCCGAGGGCGCGGGTCATGGCGGACCAGGTCTGGCGGGCGCGCAGGTAGGGCGAGCAGACGACGGTCCCCGGGCGGCGCCCGGGGGCGAGGGAGGCGAGCCAGCGCCCGAGCGCCGCGGCCTCGCGCTCGCCGCGTTCGGACAGCGGCACATCGGCGTCGGCGAGCCCGCGCGGCAGCGGCGGCTCGGTGCTCCCGGTCCGCCGCGCCTCCCCGAACAGCACGTTGGCGAGGCTCTCGCCGTGCCGGACGGCAAGAAGCTCGGCGATGCGGGAACCGCGCGGGCAAGGCGTCGCCGAGGGGGCGTCGAGGGCGTCGTCCACGCGCGACACGTTACCCGGCCCGGGAAGGCGATTCGCGTCGGCGAATGGTGGTGCGGGTCCCCGGGGCACGAGGGATCAGGGCGCAGGGCGCTCAGCCGGTGCCGGTGGCCGCGGCGACCTCCGCCCTGATCCCGGCCATCAGCAGCCTCAGCCCGAAACGGAACTGCTCGTCCGACCCGACGACGAACAGCTCGTCGCCCGGGACGGTGGCCCCGGGCAGCCCGTTCATCACATCGCGCACCTGCTCCCAGCGCTGGTCGCGGGCGCCCGCCCTGACCGCCATGGACAGCGACGAGGCGAGGTAGGCCACCAGCGTCTGGAGGCACTGGATCGCCGTGGCCGGGGGCAGACCCGTCGAGGCGAGCGCCGCGACCATGCCCACGGCGATCCGCTGCCCGTTCCGCCCCATCGGCGGCCGGGCGGCGATGTGCGCCGCGATGCCGGGGTGGCGCAGCGAGGTCTCGCGGATGGACTCGGCCGTCGCCCCGATGCGCTCGTCCCACGGCAACCCCGGGTCGGGCGCGGCCACTTCGGCGAACGCCAGGTCGGCGACGGCGTCGAGGAGGGCTTCGCGGTTGGCGAAGTGGCGGTAGAGCGCCATGGGGTCGCAGCCCAGTTCCGACGCGATGCGGCGCATCGACATCGCCTCCGCGCCGTCGCGGTCCCCGAGCTCGAACGCGGTGCGGACGATGAGCTCGGGGTTGAGGAAACGGGTCTTGGCCATGGCTCCATTCTGACATCGCGTCTACGACGTAGACATGAGGCGCCTCGCTTGTCTACGCTGTAGACACGGTGGGGGCCACAACGGTGGTGCCCCGTCGCCGACCGAAGGAGAACGACAGTGCCCTCCACCCTGACCGCCGGCCGAGGCGCAGCCGTGTTCATCGGCGTGGGAACGCTCGGCAATCTGGTCATCACCGACGTGGACGGCGAGTTCGTCGTCCCGGACCTGATCGTGGGCCTGGCCCTGCTGATCGCCGCCGTACTGCCAAGGGACCAGGCGACATCGGCCCTCACCGCCGCGTTCGGGATGGCATCCGGCGTGTTCGCGGTCGCCGCCTTCTCCTATGTGGAACGCGGCGACATCGGGCCCGGCGTCACGCTGTTCGCGCTGACCTCCCTCGCTTTGACCGTACTGCTGGCCTGGCGCGTCGGACTCCCGACCGAGAACGGGGCCGAGGCCCGGAGCTCTCGGGCGAACGCCCACGCCTGAACATGTCTCCTTCGCGGTGGTGAACGGTGGTGGGGGTGCCGGGGGTTGTGGGT
>NZ_LAVK01000274.1 GCF_001083795.1 Streptomyces sp. SBT349 | reverse complement strand
GTTGTGGTGGGGGTGGTTGGGAGTGATGGCGGTGTTCGTTCACCGACTGATCGCCTGGGAGGCGTTCATGCACCATCACATCGCTCGTTGTTCCGGCCGCTCCGGTCGTGGGGAGGTCTTTTCGCCGCTGGACGCGGTGGACCGCTCGTTTCTCGCGCTGGCTCGGACGAGCTTCCCGTTGACCATGCCGATGCCGGAGGACGTGCTCGCCGGGGAGGCGACCGGGGGAAGGCTGGCGGTCGACGAGGTCCGGGCCGTGCTCGCTCATTCGGCGACCGGGCCGGAGGTGCGGACCCGGATCTGGAGCCGGGTGGTCTCGTTGGCTCAGGAGGGTGGGGAGCCGTGGGGGACGGTGGCCGTGGGGTTCGCGGTTCCGGTGCTCCGGCGGGTGCTGGGCCGGTTGCCGCGTGGAAGTGCGGTGGAGTCCGTGGAGCTGGAGCAGGAGGTGCTCGCGGCGTTCATGGCTGCGGTGCACGCCGCGGATCCGGCGGATCCTGAGCTGGACCGGGGGTTGATCGCCGCCGCTGACCGGGCCGCGCACCGGCACGTATACGCCGCCTGCCGCGCGGCCCGCGAGCGGTGCGACGACGCCGAGGGGCCCCTGGTGTCGCAGGGGGCGGCGACGTCGGGGAGCGAGTACGACGTGCTGCTGCGGGCGGTGAAGGCGGGGGTGATCACCTGTCGGGAGGCGCAGGTGATCGGGCGGTCGCGGCTGGGGGGTGAGTCGATGACGGCGTTGGCGTTCGAGCGCCGGATCAGCCGGCGTCACCTGTACCGGTACCGGGCGGACGCGGAAGGGCGTCTCGCTGCGTTTCTCAACGAGGGGACTGTGTGACGAGAAGGGCCGTTGACCTGCGGTTTGGCACACTGTGGGTCCGGTTTTCTCTATAGGCGGTGAGTACAGGGACTCCCCGGTCGTTCGGGGAGTCCGCCGCCCGGTCCCTTCACTGGGTGTGGTGCTCGCCTTCGGTGGTGGCCGGGCCATGGGGCTCGCGCTGACACCCGAGTTCCCCCTTCGCAGTCTCCTGGTCAAGGGAGGTGTGCGCCCGTTCGGGGTCCTGCTCGGCCGCCACCGGAGGTTCCGCTCCGTTCGTCGTGCCAACGTCCGCCTCGTTCCGGTGCGGACGGGTGCACCTGTGGAGGTGCCCTGCGGAATGAATCTCCCACTGTCCCGGCTCTCGCGTCTTCGGGCGCGACTGCCGCTTCTCGCTCTCGGCGCCCTGGTGTTGCCGGTTGCCTTCGCGGATGCCGCGTGGGCTGCGGAGGAGTCCATCGATGCCGTGATCGACAACCTCACGGCCTGGGTCGTCGGCATCGTCGCCGGGGTGGCCACGCTGTTCTTCACGGCGGGGGGTCTTCGTTATCTGATGGCCGGTGGCGAACTGGGGGAGGTCGAGTCGGCCAAGCGGGCGTTGAAGGCCGCGGCCATCGGCTACGGCGTCGTCATCCTCGCGCCGGTCATCGTCACCGTGCTCAAGGGCATCGTGGGGGCGGAGTGAACACCATCCGCCTCCCGAGCGTTGTGTTCTCGGCCGTGGTGGTCGCGGTCCTAGTGCTGACGCCGTTCTCCGGGGCCGGTGCCCTCGGCGTGACGACGGGGGTTCTGGCTGTTCCGGCGGAGCCTGAGCCGCAGCCGAGTCCTGGCCCTTCGCCTGCGGCGCCGCTGCCGGACGCGGAGCCTGATGTCCGGGAGCCGAGTCCGAGTCCTGGCGAGCCACCGGATCCGGAAGGGCCGCGGGAGGATCGAGAGCCGGTCGAGGAGGAGCCGGAGCCGTCTCCGGGTCCTTCGCCTCCGGCGCATGAGGTGATCGAAGGGCTGCCGGAGGAGGCGGGCTGGGGCGGGGTGTTCGATATCCCGGGGGCGATCGCGGGTGCGATCACGGGGTTCATCGGGGATCTGGTCGAGGCGGCGATGGAGCCGTTCCTGGGCCTGCTGGGGGCCACGCTGCTGGCCACGCCGGAGGTGACCGGCAACGAGACGCTGGTGGGGATGTGGACCGGGGCGCTGGGGGTGGCGCTGGCCGGTTACGTGCTGGTGGTGATGGCCGGTGGCGTGACGCTCATGGGCTACGAGACCGTCCAGACCCGGTACGCCGTCAAGCAGATCGCCCCGCGCCTCGTCGTCGGGGTGCTGGCGGCGGCGACCTCGCTGCTGGTGGTGGGCAAGGTGATCGACCTGGCCAACGCGCTGTCGACGGCCGTCCTGGACGTCGGTGACCTGGATGCGACCGGTGAGGGCATGGCCGAGATGCTGCTGGGCGGGATGCTGATCAGTGCGGCCCCGGTGGATTCGCTGGTGCTGGTGTTGGTGCTGCTGGTCATGGTCGTCGCGGTGCTGATCGGCTACCTCGTCCGCGTCGCGCTGATCGCGCTGCTGGCCGTGTCCGGGCCGCTGGCGCTGTGCTGTCATGGGCTGCCGCAGACCGAGGGTGTCGCGAAGCTGTGGTGGCGCGCGCTGGGCGGGTGCATGGCGATCCAGGTGTGCCAGGCCGTCGCGTTGGCGGTGGGGCTGCGGCTGTTCTTCGCGCCGGGCAACACGGTGCTCGGCTTTCCGAATCCGGGGCAGTTGGAGACGTTGCTCGCGGGCGTGTGCCTGTTCTGGATCCTGTGGAAGATCCCCGGCTGGACGGTCCAGGTCATCCTGCGCGGTTCCCCGATGACCATGCCGCATGCTCCGGCGCCCGTGCGGATGCTGCGCGGAGTCGCGATGGCCATGCTCCTTCACCGTTACCTCCCTGCCGCACGTGGCGCTGCTGCTGGTGGCGGCTCGGCGGCGGGCCGCCGTGCAACCACCGCGCCCGTGCCCGGCGGGGCAGCCGCGAGCCCTGGTGCGGCTCCCGTTCCCTTCCCCGTTCCCGGTCCTGTGCCGGGTCGCCGTCCGCCTGGTCTGCCGCTGTTCCTGAGCCCTGATGGAAAGGAGCCCGACGCTCCCGTGACCCGTGCCAGCGGCCCACCGCCCTCGGCGGTCTTTCAGCCTCCCGAGCCGCACGCGGCGCAACAGCCGAAGCCGCGGAAGGCAACGAGCGCGCCCGCCAACCCGGTCTTCCGGTCGCCCGCTCCCCCACCAGCCGTGTCTCCGGCGCCGGATGGTCAGCCGTTGGCTCCGGTGCCCCCGAGTCCGCGGTTCGAGCCTCCCGTCCTGCCGGCACCGGCACCGCAGCCGAGGAAGGCCACGAAAGCGCCGCCCCCGCCGGTCTTTCGGCCGCCCGTCCCCGACACCGCGCTGCGGTCGCCCCGGCCGAGACCTTCCGTTCCGCCCCCGGCGCCCGTCTTCCGCGCGCCGCAGCGTCCAACGCCGCCACCAGCGGCTCGGCGGAAGAAGCCTGGGAGGCCGCAGTGAGTACGCCTGCTCGTATCCCCGCCGATGTGGAGCGCGAGGACCGGATCCTCGGTCCGCTGACGGCGCGCCAGACGGCGCTCATCGGAGCGGGTGGCCTGCTCCTGTACGCCGGTTACTGGTCGCTTCGCGCGTGGGTGGGCCCGCTGGCGTATCTGGCGCTGATCACGCCGATCGCCGGTGTCCTGGCCGGAGTGGCACTGGGCACCCGGGAGGGCATCGGCATGGACCGCTTTCTCCTGGCCGCCCTTCGCCACGGCCGACAACCCAAGCGGATGGTCCACGCACCGGAAGGTGTCCCACCCCTGCCGGGCTTCCTCGATCCGTCTTTGAAGAGGCAGTGTTCGGCGCCCGCGCCCGCACAGCTCCCCTGCCAGGGTGTCGATGAGAGCGCCGGGGTGCTCGACCTCGGGGTGGAGGGCCGGGCTGCGGTGGCGTCCTGCTCGACGGTGAACCTGCGTCTGCGCAACGGCGCCGAACAGCAGGCACTGGTCGCCGGGTTCGCCCGGTGGCTGAACTCGCTCACCGGCCCGGCGCAGATCCTCCTGCGCACCCACCCCGTCGACCTCACACCCGCAGCCGAACACCTCCGGCAGCAGGCCAACACCTTGCCGCATCCGGCGCTCACGGCCACAGCACACGCGCACGCCAGCTTCCTCGCCGACCTGGCGCACGGCCAGCTCCCCGCCCGGCAGCTGCTGCTTGCCGTGCGCGAACCAGCCGCCAGTGCGGCTGCGGGAAGGCGCGCTGTGCAGCGGCTTGCCGAGGCGGCCGACGTGCTCGCCACCGCGGACATCGACGCCCGCGCTCTCTCCGGGCGGGAGACGGCCTGGGTGATTCGCGCGGCCTGCAACCCCGAACCGCCGCTCTGCGCGGATGAACAGGAAGTGCCCTGATGCATCGTCGTCTCCTCTCCATTACAGGCCGGGCCGCGCGGAGCGACTCTCCCTCGGCCGGCGACCTGCTGGCCTCGCTGGGTCCGGAGTCGGTCGAGGTCCGTCCTCGGCATGTGCGCGTCGGCTCTCATGTCGCGGCCACGCTCGTCGTGACCGGCTATCCGGCCGAGGTTTCCGCGGGCTGGCTGGCGCCGCTGCTGAACTACCCGGGCCGCCTGGACGTCGCGCTGCACATCGAACCGGTGCCGATGTCCGTCGCGGCGCAGCGGTTGAGGAAGCAGCGCGCTCGCCTGGAGTCCACCCGCCGCAGTGGCTTCACCCAGGGGCACCTCGACAACCCGGAGGAAGAGGCGGCGGCGGCCGACGCCGCCGAGCTCGCCTACCGGCTGGCGCGGGGCGAGTCCCGGCTCTTTCGCGTCGGCCTGTACCTGACCGTGCACGCGGCGGACGAGGGGGCGCTCGCGCAGGAGGTGGCGTCGGTGCGTGCGGTGGCCGAGTCGCTGTTGATGACGGTGCAGCCCACCACATGGCGGTCGCTGGCCGGTTGGCTGTCCACGCTCCCGTTCGGCCTGGACACCTTGAAGATCCGCCGCACCTTCGACACCACGGCCCTGGCCGCCTGCTTCCCGTTCACCAGCCCGGACCTGCCCGCCACCGTGGACGAGGCCACGGGTGCCCCGAGCGGGGTCCTGCTGGGGATCAACGCCGCCTCCGGCGCGCCGGTGTTCTGGGACCGCTTCGCGCAGGACAACTACAACTCGGTCACCCTGGCGCGTTCCGGGGCGGGGAAGTCGTACCTGACGAAGCTGGAGCTGCTGCGGCTGCTGTCCACCGGGGTCCAAGCGGCGGTCGTCGACCCCGAGGACGAATACGTACGCCTCGCGGAATCCGCGGGGGGAAGCATCGTCCGCGTCGGTGTCCCTGGGGTGTGCGTCAACCCCTTCGACCTCCCGCCCTCCACAGCTGGCGGCGAGGACGCACTCGTGCGGCGGGTGCTGTTCCTCCACACCTTCCTCGCGGTGCTGCTGTCGATGGAGCTGGATGCCGCGCAGACGGCGGTCCTGGACGTGGCGCTGCTGGCCACCTACGAGCGCGCGGGCATCACCGCCGACCCGGCGACGTGGACCGCCCCCGCCCCGCTCCTCGAAGACCTCCACCGGACGCTGGTCGAGGACGGCCGTCCGGTCGCGGCCGAGCTGGCGGCGAGGCTGGTGCCGTTCGTCTCCGGCTCGCACTCCGGGCTGTTCAACGGGCGCACCACCACCCGCGTGGAGGGGCACTTGGTGGTCTTCGCGTTGCGCGAGCTGCCGGAGGAGGTGCGGGCCCCGGCCATGCTCCTGACGCTGGACGCCGTCTGGCAGCGCGTCACCCGGCCCGGGGTGCGGCGGCGGCATCTCGTCGTGGTGGACGAGGCGTGGCTGCTGATGCGGCAGACGGAAGGCGCGCGGTTCCTGCTGCGGATGGCCAAGGCCGCACGGAAACACTGGTGCGGGCTCGCCGTGGTGACCCAGGACGCCGACGACGTCCTCTCCTCCGCCCTGGGACGGGCGGTGGTGGCCAACGCCGCCACGCAGTGGCTCCTCGCGCAGGCGCCGCAGGCCATCGACCGTATCGCCGAAGCGTTCCATCTCTCCCGCGGCGAACGTGACCTCCTCCTGGCCGCCCGGCAGGGCGAGAGCCTGCTGCTGGCCGGCCCCCGGCACAAGGCCGTCGTCCACGCCATCGCCGCCCAGCAGGAACACGACCTCATCACCACCGACCCCGCCCACCTGGCAGCCGAAGGGGCCGAGCAGTGAGCGCGCCCCACCAGCCGGGCGGCCCGCTGGTGTCCTTCCTCACCAGCCCCGGCACGTTCCTCTCCGACCTCACCGGACTCGGAGCCCAACTGTCCGCCCACGCGCCCGTCCTCGCCCCGGCCGCTGCCTCGGCCGTGCTCGCCGCAGCCGGCGGACGGTGGTGGCTGGCCCGGCGGCGAGCCGAACGCTTCGCCCACCAGGCGCGCTGCGTGACCGTCCTCGCACCGCCGGACGTTCCCCGGAATGGTGGTGAGGTGTTGTGGGCGCAGCTGTCCGGGCTGTTGCGCCCCTGGTGGCAGCGTCTCGCCGCCGGTCAGCCGCACGTCGCGTTCGAGTACGCCTGGACGGCCGACGGCTTGAGCATCCGCGTCTGGACGCCGGGCAGCGTGCCGGTGGCGCTGGTGTGCCGCTCGGTGCAAGCGGCGTGGCCCGGCGCGCACACCACCGTCACCGACCCGCCCGCCCCTTATCCGGGCGGGCAGGTGGTCACGGCCGGTCGTCTGCGGCTGGCGCGCCCGGATATCGCGCCGCTGCGCACCGGCCATGCGGTCGACCCGTTGCGTGCTCTCCTTCAGTCCGCCACCGGTCTCGGTGAGGGCGAGACCGCGCTGGTGCAGGTGCTCGCACGTCCTGCCACCGGGCTGCGGAGGCGACGCGCCAGGCGAGCCGCCCGCGCCCTGAAGACCGGCGCCTCCCCCTCGCGGCGCCTGTCCGGTCTCGCGGCGCTGGCCGCCCACCGCACACAGCCCTCGCTGGAGGGCCGGATGGACGCCGAGTTCGCCGCCGCCGTGCGGCAGGCCGCCGAGAAACTCTCCGGCCCCCTCTGGGCAGTGAGCATCACCTACGCCGCCACCGCGCCCGAAGGTGAGAACGCCCGCGGCGTCGTGCGTGGCCGGGCACACGCCCTCGCGTCCTCGTTCGGGCTGTTCGCCGCCCGGAACTGGCTGGCGCGGATGCGTCTGCCGCGCCCGTTCACGGCGCTGACGCTGCGGCGCTTTCCCCGGCGCGCCGGGCTGCTGTCCGTTCCCGAACTGGCCGCCCTGGCCCACGTGCCCGCAGACCCGGATGCCCCCGGCCTTGCACGCGCCGGTGCCCGTTCCATCCCGCCGCCCCCCGCGGTACCGGCCCCCGCGCCCGGGAGCGGCGTCAAACCCCTGGGCCACTCGGACACCGGCACCCGGCGCCCGGTCGGCCTCAACGCCTCGGATGCCCGCCATCACGTTCATCTCATGGGCGCCACCGGCTCGGGCAAGTCCACCCTGATCGCCAACCTCGCCCTGGACGACGTCCGCGCCCGCCGCGGCCTGGTCGTCATCGACCCCAAGGGCGACCTCGTCACCGACCTCCTGGAACGCCTCCCCGAGAGCTGCGCCGGCCGCCTGGTGCTCCTGGACCCCGACGACCCGCACGCCCCGCCCTGCCTGAACGTGCTGGAAGGCGCGGACATCGACGTCGTGGTCGACAACATCACCGGCATCTTCCGCCGCATCTTCCACGCCTTCTGGGGCCCGCGCACCGACGACCTCATGCGCGCCGCCTGCCTGACCCTGCTGCGTCACCGCGCCCGCACCCAGAAGCTGGTAACCCTCGCCGACGTTCCCCGTCTGCTCGCCGAGCCCGCCTACCGGCTCCGCATCATCCCCACCCTCAACGACCCGGTCCTCAAGGGCTTCTGGGCCTGGTACGAGTCGCTTTCCGAACCGGCCCGCTCGGCGGTCAACGGCCCGGTGATGAACAAGCTCCGCGCGTTCCTCCTGCGCGACTTCGCCCGCCGGGCCATCGCCCAGGGCCATTCCACCTTCGACCTCGCCGAGACCCTCGACGGCGGCATCCTCCTCGCCCGCCTGCCCAAAGGCGCCCTCGGCGAGGAAACAGCCCGGCTGCTCGGGTCGTTCATCGTCGCCAAGATCTGGCAGGCCGCCGCCGCCCGCGCCCACCGGCCCGAAGCGGGCCGCATCGACGCCGCCCTCTACCTCGACGAGTGCCACAACTTCCTGACCCTCCCCTACCCCCTGGAGGACATGCTCGCCGAAGCCCGCGGCTACCGCCTCTCCCTCCACCTCGCCCACCAGAACCTCGCCCAGCTCCCCACCGACCTACGCGAAGGGATCTCCGCCAACGCCCGCAACAAGGTCTTCTTCAACGCCTCCCCCGAAGACGCGCGCGCCCTGGAACGGCACACCGCCCCGCTCCTGACCGCCCACGACCTCGCCCACCTCGGCCGCTACCAGGCCGCCGCCCGCCTCCTGGCCGACGGCGCCCACACCGGCACCTTCACATTCACCACCGACCCGCTCCCGCCCGCCGCCCCTGGCCGAGCCGCGCTCCTGCGCGCCCGAGCCGCCGAACACGTCGGCACCCCCGGCGCCAGCACACCCCTCGCACCGCCGAACCGCCCATGACCGCACTGGTAAAGCACCTGGTCAACGGCCTATTCGTCACCGGCTGACCATGCCCGAGGCACGCCATGTCCGAGAGGACCGTTCCCGATGGGGAAGCCCCTCCTCGGCACCTCAGCACTCGGATTGAGCGTTACCCGAGCTGCCCTTGACCGAAGCGACAAAGGCGCTGGTCAGCGGCCGATTCGCCACCGCCCGACCACGCACAAACCACATGACAGTCAAGCCTCGTCCGGGAGGACCGTTCCTGATGCCCGCCCCCGTTCTCGGCACTCAGCCCGGCTACGTTCCCCGCGCAGCGCTCCGCCGCCCTCGCTCCGCTGACACGAGCACCCGCGCCCGCGGGGGCACCTCCGCGCTCGCCTCCCGCATCACACCAAGGGACCTGTGGCTGCTTCAGATGCTCCACGAGCACCGGGTCCTCACCACCCACCACATCACCGCGCTGTGGAACGTCAGCCACCGCGTCACCAACCGCCGCCTGCGCGCGCTCTACCACTTCCACGCGCTGGACTCCTTCCGCCCGCTGACCCGGCAGGGCTCGGCGCCCGAGCACTACACCCTCGGCCGTGCGGGCGCCGAAATCCTCGCCGCCCGCTACGGCACCGAGATCAGCCACCTCGGCTGGCGCACAGACCTTGCCACCCGCACCGCCTTCTCCCCGGCCCTGGGCCACGACCTCGCCGTCCACACCCTCCTGGTCACCCTGGCCGCCCGCCACCACCAAAACCCGGACCAGGCACTGACCACGTGGCTCTCGCCGCGTTCCGCCGCCCGCCTGTGGGGTGACTGGATCCGCCCCGACGCCTACGCCCACTGGCGCCACCACACCACGGAGGTGCCGTTCTTCCTCGAACACGACACCGGTACCGAGGCCCTGCACCGCGTCGAAGCCAAACTCGCCGGCTACGCCGAACTCTCCGCCTCCACCGCGACGGCGACGCCGCTGCTCATCCACACCTCCAGCGCCGCGCGCGAGACCCACCTGCGCCGCCGCCTCGGCGACACCGCCGCCTCCACCGGACTCCTCGTCGCCACCACCCACCACGGCCTGCCCGCACACGCGACCGCCGGGGCCTGGCTGCCCTTGCATCCACCGACCTCGACCCGGCAGGCCCTCGACGGCCTGGCCACCTACTGGCCGGGGATCACGCCCGCGCTCACCGATCAGTCCGTCGAGGCAGCCGCCGCGGCGACGGCCGCCGGCCGGGGCGCCTTCGCCTGGCAGCCCATCCCGCCCCTGCCACCAGCCCCGACCCGACAGCCCCCGGCCTCGTGAGCAAGGCCATCGGTGCCGCGCTCGCCGCCCGGCTGCTGCTGTTCCTCGCCGCAACGGCCGGAGCCACCGCCGTCCTCGGCCAGGCCACGGCAACGGCAGGGGTTCTGCCCAGCCGCCACGCCCTGGCCGACATCCCGCCCCACCTGCTCCCCCTCTACCAGCGGGCCGCGAACGAATGCCCAGGACTGCCCTGGACCGTCCTGGCCGCGATCGGCAAGGTCGAGACCGACCACGGCCGCCACCCGACCATGGTCTCCACCGCCGGGGCGGTCGGCCCGATGCAGTTCCTCCCCGACACCTTCGCCGGCTACGACCAGCCCGTTCCGCCCGGCGGCTCCGACCCGCCCACCCCCTGGGACCCGGTCAACGCCGTCCATGCCGCCGCCCGCCTGCTGTGCGACCACGGAGCACGCCACAACGACAACCTCCACCGCGCGATCTGGCACTACAACCACGCCGACTGGTACGTCGACCAGGTCCTCGACCAGGCCACCCGCTACACCGCCCTCGCCCAGCCCGGCAGCAACCAACCCGCCCCCAACCCACAAGCAGCGACCGCCATCTCCTACGCCCGCCGGCAGATCGGACTGCCCTACCTCTGGGGAGGCGACGGCCCCCAGGCCGGCGACCCGGGGTTCGACTGCTCCGGCCTGACCCAGGCCGCCTACGCCCAAGCCGGGATCCGCCTGCCCCGCACCGCCCAGGACCAGTACACAACCGGACCCCGCCTCCACCCCGGCGAACAACTCCTCCCCGGAGACCTCGTCTTCTACGGAACACCCGACAACGTGCACCACGTCGGCATCTACACCGGAAACACCCACATGATCAACGCCCCCAAGCCAGGCCAACCCGTCCGCGAGGAGCCCTACCGCCACCCCGGCGACGACCACCCCGGCGCCACCCGCCC
>NZ_LAVK01000273.1 GCF_001083795.1 Streptomyces sp. SBT349 | reverse complement strand
GGAGATGTGTATAAAGAGACAGACCGCGGCCCGTCCCAGCGAGATGACGTCCTGGGCGATCGTCGTCAGCGTCGGGTAGACCAACTCGCCGAGCGGCAGGTCGTCGTGGCCGATGACGGACAGGTCCCCCGGCACGTCGAAGCCCAGGCGGCGCGCGGCGTTCATCCCGGCCACGGCCATGGTGTCGTTGGCGAAGAGCACCGCCGTGGGCCGCTCGTCCGGCACCGCCGCGAGCAACTCCCGCATCGCCGCCACCGCGTCCTGGGCCGTGAAGTCCGAGACGAGCACCCGGCTCGGCACGAGCCCCCGCTCCGCCAGGGCCGCCTCGAAGACCCGCCGCCTGAAGACCGTGTGCACCCGGTCCTGCGGGCCCGAGACATAGGCGATCCGCCGGTGCCCCAGGCCGTGCAGGTGGTCCACGGCCTCCCGCACCCCCGTCTCCTGCCCGCCCGCGCGCACCGACACCACCGGATCGTCCCGCCAGGGCTCGCCCACCAGCACGGCGGGCAGCCGCAGCTGCCGCAGCAGATCGAAACGGGGATCGCCGACGCGCGACTCGGTGAGGATCACCCCGTCCACCCGCCGCTCCTCGGCCAGCCGCCGGTAGGCCCGCTCCTCCGCTCCCGGCTCCTCGCCCACGATGTGCAGCAGCAGGCCGTAGTCGGCGGGCGCCAGCTCCCGCTCGATGCCGGAGATCAGCAGCGTGAAGTGCGGGTCCGTGGCCAGCACATCCGTCGAGCGCCCCGCGACCATCCCGATCGCCCGCGTCCGCGCCCCGCGCAGCGCCACCGCCGTGGCCGAGGGCGACCACCTCAGCTTGGCCGCCGCCTCCAGCACCCGCTTGCGGGTGGGCTCCGAGATGCCGTCGCGCCCGTTCACGACCTTGGAGACCGCCGAGACCGAGACCCCGGCCAGCGCCGCGACATCGGCGATCGTCGGCTTGGCCGGCCTGACCGCCTTGCCCGGCACGCGTCGCTCCATCCGTCCCGCCACGGGAATGAGGGTAACCACAGGCGGAAGGGTCCCCTCCACCCCCTGTCGACATTGGGTAGGTAAAACGATATACCTGAGGCTGGCGGGCACGCCCATCAGCGCCCGCCGGAAGGGAACGGACCAGGCCATGAGGCGCAACGCAGCGAAACTCGACGGTGGCACCCTGTGGATGGGGGTGAACTACTGGTCCCGCACCGGCGGCCCTCTGATGTGGCGCGACTACCAGCCCGACGTCATCGACGAGGAACTGCGCACCATGCGGGACCACGGCATCACGCTCACCCGCTCGTTCCTCTACTGGCCGGACTTCATGCCCGCCGAGAACACCCTCGACCCGGACATGACCGCCCGCTTCGACGACTTCCTCGACCGCCATCACGCGCTGGGCATGACGTCCATCCCCACGTTCATCGTCGGCCACATGTCGGGTCAGAACTGGGATCCCGCCTGGCGCGAGGGGCGCGACATCTTCGGCGACGCGTCGTTCGTCGCGCAGCAGGAGTGGTATGTCCGCGAGCTGGCCGCCCGCTGGAAGGACCACCCCGCCATAGCCGGCTGGCTGCTGACGAACGAGATCCCGATCTACGGCCACTGGCAGTCCCGCGGCATCGGCACCATCGACCCGGCGGCCGTCACCGCCTGGGCCACCACGCTGGTCAGGGCCCTGCGCGAGGCCGGGGCGACCCAGCCCGTCTCCATCGGCGACGGGGCGTGGGGCGTCGAGGTCACCGGCGCGGACAACGGCTTCCGCGTCCGCGACCTGGAGCCGCTGATCGACTTCCACGGCCCGCATGTCTACCGGATGGAGACCGACGAGGTCCGCCAGCACCTCGGCGCCGCGTTCATCTGCGAGCTGCTCGGCCCCATCGGCGGAAAGCCGGTGATCATGGAGGAGTTCGGTCTCACCTCGGACTATGTCTCCGAGGAGAACGCCGCCCACTACTACCGCCAAGTGCTCCACAACACCCTGCTGGCCGGGGCCACCGGCTGGATGCCGTGGAACAACACGGACTACGACGCCCTGTGGAACCAGGAGCCCTACAGTCACCACCCCTTCGAGATGCACTTCGGCCTCACCGACGACCGGGGCACCCCGAAGGAGCAACTGCGGGAGGTCAAGCGCTTCACCGAGGTGCTGCGCGCCGTGGACGCCCCCCGGCTGCGCCGGGCCGACACCTCCGTGGCCCTGGTCGTCTCCTCCTTCCTGGAGAAGCCCTATCCGTTCACGCAGCCCGAGGACCACACCAGCGTCTTCGCGCACACGCGGCAGGCGTTTGTCGCCGCCCGCGAGGCCGACCTGCCGGTGGGCGTCGCCCGCGAGGCCGACGGGCTGCCGGACGACTGCGCCCTCTACCTGCTGCCCTCGGCCAAGCAGCTCACCGCCCCCGGCTGGCGGCATCTGGTCGAGCGGGCGCACGCGGGCGCCACGGTCTACGCCTCCTACTACGTCGGCGAGCACGGCGTGCAGCGCGGCCCGTGGTGGCCGAAGCTCGACGAGACCTTCGGCGTGGTGAAGAAGCTGCGCTACGGCCTGACCGACCCGATCGAGGACGCCGAGGCACGCGTCACCTTCCAGCGGGACTTCGGCACCATCCGGGCGGGCGAGGAACTGGTCTTCGCCGTCGCCGGTACGGAGAACTCCCGCACCTATCTTCCGGTCGAGCCGGACGGCGCCGAGGTCGTGGCGACCGATGCGCACGGCCGCCCGTTCCTGCTGGAGCGCGCGGTGGGCGACCACGGCGGCAGGCTCGTGCTGTGCACCTACCCGATCGAGCACATGGCGGCGCTCACGCCCCGGGTGAACCCGGAGCCGACGTGGCGTCTCTACTCCGCCCTCGCCTCGGTGGCGGGCGTCGCGCCCGAGGTGACCGTGGAGGACCCGCGGGTGGTGGTGGGGCGTATGGAACATGAGGACGGCCGTTCTTTCGTGTGGTTCGTCAGCCAGCACCACGAGCCGTTGACCGTCAGGCCCCGGATCGCGGCGGGCTCACTGCGCGACCTGACCGGGCAGTCGTTCCCGGCGGTCGAACTCTTCCCCTATGGGGTCGTCGTCACCGAGCTTGTCACCGAGTGAGGTCGCCCGACCACTGACGGAAGTCAATGACTCTCCTTACGAAAGTCGCTTATGTCCGCCCCAACGCCCGTGGAAGCCTGAAGCCATGAAGATCGAGTCAGCAGAGACCGTCGTCACCAGCCCCGGCCGTAATTTCGTCACCCTCCGCATCACCACCACCGACGGCGTCACCGGCCTCGGGGACGCCACGCTCAACGGCCGCGAGCTGGCCGTCGACTCCTACCTGCGCGACCACGTCGCCCCGCTGCTCGTGGGCCGTGACGCCGGCCGCGTCGAGGACACCTGGCAGTACCTCTACCGCGGCGCGTACTGGCGCCGCGGCCCGGTCACCATGGCCGCGCTGGCGGCCGTCGACATGGCCCTGTGGGACATCAAGGCCAAGGCCGCGGGCATGCCGCTCTATCAGCTCCTCGGCGGCGCCTCCCGCACCGGCGCCCTCGCCTACGGGCACGCCTCGGGGCGCGACGTTCCCGAGCTGTTCGACTCCGTCCGCGCCCACCTGGAGGCCGGGTACCGGGCGATCCGCATCCAGACCGGCATTCCCGGGCTCGACTCCGTCTACGGCGTCGCCGCCTCCACCGCGGGCGGCGGCCAGCGGTACGACTACGAGCCCGCCCGTCCCACCGCGCTGCCGGTCGAGGAGGCGTGGGACACCCGCGCCTATCTGCGCCATGTGCCCACGGTCTTCGAAGCCGTGCGGAGCGAGTTCGGCCCCGAGTTGCCACTGCTCCACGACGGCCACCACCGGATGACGCCCATCCAGGCCGCGAAGCTCGGCAAAGCCCTTGAGCCCTATGACCTGTTCTGGCTGGAGGACGCCACTCCGGGCGAGGACCAGGCCGCGCTGCGTCTGATACGCCAGCACACGACCACGCCGCTGGCCATCGGCGAGGTGTTCAACTCCGCCCACGACTACACCCTGTTGCTCCAGGATCGGCTGATCGACTACGTCCGCTCCGCCGTCACGCACACCGGCGGCATCACGGCGATGAAGAAGCTCCTGGACATGGCCGGGCACTACGGCGCCAAGTCCGGCATCCACGGGCCCACCGACATCTCGCCGGTCGGCATGGCCGCCGCCCTCCATCTGGACATCGCCATCCACAACTTCGGCATTCAGGAGTACATGCGGCACACACCCGAGACCCTGGAGGTCTTCCGTACCAGCTACACCTTCGCCGACGGGCTGCTCCACCCGTCCGACACCCCGGGCCTCGGCGTGGAGCTGGACACGGAGGCCGCCGCCCGCTTCCCGTACCGGGCCGCCTACCTCCCGGTGAACCGCCTGACCGACGGGACGGTGCACGACTGGTAGGCCGCAACCAGAGAGATCGTCGCCGGAATTCCCCTGAATCCGGGGGAATGTGCCTACGGTGTCGCTCGACGGGGCCTTCCCGGTCCTGCATCCGACAAGGGGGATGGCTCATGAGCCGGGACGTGGTGTTCCACGCCGTCGAAGTCGGTGACGGCGGCGACGGAGGCTGGGCGAGGTCGGTGGCCGACGAGCTGCCGGGGCTTCTCGACCGGTGGGTGCCCCAGGAGATGCGCACCCGGGAGGGGGCCGAGGCGGCGCGCGAGCAGTTCGGCGAGTACATGCCCGAGCTGCTGCCCACGCTGGACATGCTGGCCGCCCAGGCGGGCGGCGCCCCCGGCGTGGTGCCGCTGCTGGCCATGGTCGGCCTGAACAGCCCGTTCGCCGGCTGCACGCAGATCGGCGGCGTCGAAGGGACGCTCCTGCGGAACTACGACTGGGACCTCGGCGAACGCTCGCACGCGATCGTGTCCTCCGCCCTCCTGCGGCCGGTAATCGGCAAGACGGAGGGGCTCTGGGGGCTGCTCGACGGAATGAACGACGCGGGACTGGCCGTCTCACTCACCTACGGCGGTCGGTCCCTCGCCGGACCGGGCTTCGGCATACCCGTGGTGGTGCGGTACCTGCTGGAGACCTGCGCGACGGTGCGGCAGGCGTTCGTCGCGCTGGGGCGCATACCCGTCGCCACCGCGCAGAACCTGACGCTGGTGGACCGGGACCAGGCGGTGACCGTGCATCTCGCCCCTGACATTCCGCCGACCCTCGCCGAGGACGCCTGCGCCGCCAACCACCAGCACCTCCCCGTTCCCGAGGAGCAGGAGCGCGGCACCCGCACCCAGCAGCGGCTCGCCGCCATCCGAGCCGCGGGCGCGAGCGGTGATCCCGACGCGGTGGTGCGGGCGCTGCTGCGGCCCCCGCTCCACCAGGCCGACTTCGAGAACGGGCTCGGGACGCTGTACACGGCGGCCTACCGGCCCGCCGAGGGCAGCGTGACGTACCACTGGCCGGGACAGGAGAGCTGGAAGCAGTCCTTCGACGGGTTCTCGCCCGGGAGCAGGAAGGTCGTGGTCGCCCGGGGCGCGCCGGATCTCGCCCCCCGGGACGGCTGACCCCCCCTCCGGCGTCCGCGAGGTGTGAGCACGGGGGACGCCGGAGGAGGGGAGTCTGCGATGAGCATGGGGCGCTCCGGGCGACACGCGTGAGCGTGGCCCCGGAGCGTCGTCTCGGAGCGTCGCCTCGGGTGTCAGCAGCCGTTGAGAATGCCGGTGAGGGCGCTCTTCTCGGCGGAGTCGACCGACAGGCCGTAGTGGTACTTCACCTGTACCCAGGCGCGGGCGTAGACGCAGTGGTACCCGCCGGACGGCGGGAGCCACTCGGCCGGGTCCTGGTCGCCCTTGGACTGGTTGACGTTGTCGGTGACGGCGATCAGCTGGGGCCGGGAGAGGTCGTTCGCGAAGCCTTCGCGCTGGCCGGTGGACCAGGCGTCCGCGCCGGAGTCCCACGCCTCGGCGAGCGGAACCAGGTGGTCGATGTCGACGTCGCCGGAGGCGGACCAGGTCGCGCCGTCGTATACGGAGTACCAACTGCCGCTCACGGCGGCGCAGCTGCTGTCGGTTTCAACGTTGGAACCGTCTCGCTGGAGCACCACCTCACGGGTGTTGCAGCTGCCGCTCTGGGTGGACCAGTGGGGGAAGAGGTCACGGTTGTAGCCGGTGCGGTCCTCGGTGGCGACCGTCAGCGAGGCCAGGTAGGAGCGGGCGGTCGCGGCGCTCACCGGGGTGGGCAGCGCGGCCTGGGCCGAAGGACCGGTGAACAGGGCGGCCAGGGATATGAGACCGGTGAGGGCGGCGAGCACGCTCAGACGTCGACGCGCGTAGACTGACCGCCGCGGAGGTGCGGTGCGCAACTGGATCACGCGAACTCCCTGTGTGGGGGTGTGGGGTTCGGCTCGGAAGAGCCGCGTGGTCATGCGTCCGTCATGTTCCCGCTGGAACGTTTCTTCACGGCATGTTCCAGGTAACGGTTTGACGGCATGCTCACGTCATTCCGCCTAAAAGGGGTGCGTGGGGGTGCCGTTGTTGTGACGCCTTCATGGCATCGCGCCCCGCGCGGGGACCGGGTAGCGTCGCGGGGGACGGAAGGAGCGGCCGGATGGCCAGGAGCCGAGAGCACGAGTACGACGTCACGGTGCGGTGGACGGGCAACAGCGGTGCGGGGACGGCCGGTTACCGGGGATACGGCCGCGACAACGAGGTGGCGGCGACCGGCAAGCCGGTGACGATCCCCGGCAGCGCCGACCCGGCGTTCGTGGGCGACCCCGAGCGGTGGAACCCCGAGGAGTTGCTCGTCGCCTCGCTCTCGCAGTGCCACATGCTCAGCTATCTCGCGCTCTGCTCGCTCCAGCGCATCGTGGTGACCTCGTACGAGGACCGGGCGCACGGCACGATGCGCGAAACCCCGGGCGGTGGTGGTCAGTTCACCGATGTGCTGCTGGCACCGGTCGTGACGGTGGCGGAGGAGTCCATGGTGAAGGCGGCCACCGAGCTCCACGAGAAGGCCCATGAGATCTGTTTCGTGGCCTCCTCGGTGAACTTCCCCGTCAGGAACGCCCCGACCGTCGCCGTGGCAGGGTCCCCGGATCAGCCGTAGAGCGGACCGGCCCGCCGGCGGGTCCCGGTGGGTCCCGGGCCGGGCGCGGCCGTGGAGCTCAGGTCTCCGGGCGGTGATTCAGCCAGGCCGTGCCGCGCAGGCCGACGGCGCCTCCCCGGTCGTAGGGGCGGAGCGCGGCACTCACGGCCTCGGCGATCGCGGTCATCGGCTGAGGTCGGGGCGCCCGGTTCGTCCAGGTCGTTCTCCGCGGGACCGGCGGTCGCCGTGCGGGCCAGGCGTCCGCCGGGGCGAACGCGCCCGCCGCGAATCGGTGGGTGTCCGCGTCGCCCTCCTCGAAGCCGACGCTCCCCACCTCCTCGGCCGCCGCCGCCCGCCGGGCCTCGGCCAGGTCGTTGCCCAACGCGCCCCGCCGGCCCCCGCCGGAGATCGCCTCGTACCGGTCGGCATCAGCCGTGCGATCCGCCGCCGCCCGCCATGCCCCCCGGCTTCGTGGTCGCCTCCGGCTTCGCGGCGCCGTTCGCCTCCGCCGCCAGGGTCAGGATCCGGTCCACCGGCCACTGGTCGTAGGCGTGCACCCCGTAGGAGGCGGCCAGTATCCGGCCGTCGGGGGAGATCAGGAAGTCGGCGGGGAGGCCGAGCCGCCCGTGGGGCTGGCGGCGTTCCGGCAGCGGGCGCCGGCGCAGCAGCACGGGCACCAGGTCACGCGCCACGCTCCACAGGATCGGCCCCCAGACGCGTGGGTCGAGCAGCGCGCGCCGCGCCGACTCGACGCCGAACTCCCGGTAGAGCCGCTTCCGCGGGTCGGCGACCACCGCGAACGGCAGTCCCTCGGTGTGCACGCGCAGTTCCTCGGCGGGGGAGTGGAAGACGACCACCTCGCGCACCCCCGCCGCCTCGATCTCCCGGTGGCGGGCCGCCACCGAACGCAGGTGCAGGTTGCACACCGGGCAGCCCGCGAACCGCCGGAACTGGAGGTGCACCAGCCCTCCCGCGTCCGGGATCGTCGCCCGCGCCCCCCGCACCGTTTCCAGGTCGGCGCTCACCCTCGTGCCCACGTCCATCCGCATCCGGACCACCTTCCTCGCACGCTGTCGCGCACCCCGTAAGCGTGCGCCGCACGCTTACGGACGCTATGAGCGTATCCTGTACGCTGTCAAGCGATGCCCCGCCCCAAATCCCTGACGCTGCCGCAGGTCGCGGCCGCCGCCCTCGCCGTCATCGACCGGGACGGCCTGGCCGCGCTCACCATGCGCGCGGTCGCCGCCGAGCTCGGCATGGCGACCATGTCCCTCTACCGGTATGTCGCCGACCGGGACGCGCTCGAACGGCTTGTGGTCGAACGCGTCCTCGGCCGGGTCGACACCTCGCCGCCCCCCGGCGTCCCCTGGGACCGGCAGGTGGCGGCGCTCATGGAACGGGTCTGGGCCGCCGTGGGCGCCCACCCCGAGGTGGTGCCGCTGACCATGGCGCACCGGCACGCGTCACACAGCCTGCTGCGCTGGTCGGAGTCCGTCCTCACCGTCCTCACCGGCGCGGGGTTCGACGGCGAGCGCCGTGTCATCGCGCTGCGCGCCCTTCTCAGCCATGTGATCGGCGCGCTCCAGACCGAGCACCTGAGCCCGTTGCCCGGATCCGGCACCGCGGCCATGGCGGGGCTGCCCCACGAGGAGTTCCCGCTGCTCGCCGAGACGGCGTCCGCGGCACGGCGGATCGCGCCGGGCGAGGAGTTCCGCGGGGGTCTCGCGCTCCTGCTGCGCGGCCTGCGCGCCCCCCATGAGGGCGCGCCCGTCAGCCGGTGAACAACTGGGTCGCCTTGCGGATGAGTTCGACCAGACCGTAGGCCAGGGGCAGACCGACCCAGAGCCAGACGAAGGCGAGGAGGGTGCGTCGGCTGCTGCTCATCGCTGGGCCGTTCCTTCCTGTTCCGTTACCTGTCCCGCTTCCGGTTCCGTTACCGGTTCCGTTACCGGTTCCGTCATCTGTGCCGCGTCCCGTCCCGCCCCTTCGCCGCCGGGCGGTGGCTCGTGGTGCTTCACGTCAACGGGGCGGACCAACTCGTTGGCGATGAAGCCGACCACCAGCAGCGCGATCATCGTCGTGAAGGAGAGCACGTACAGGTCGGGGCCCGTCCGGCCCGCCTCCTCCTGGCTGTCGGCGATCGCGTTGACGATCAGCGGGCCGAGGACGCCCGCGACCGACCAGGCCGTCAGCAGCCGGCCGTGGATCGCGCCCACCTGGTAGGTGCCGAAGAGGTCCTTGAGATAGGCCGGGATCGTCGCGAAGCCACCCCCGTAGAAGGACAGCAGCAGCAGGGCGGCGACGATGAACAGCGGCCTCGACGCGTTCCCCGCCAGCGCGAGCGTCAGATACAGCAGGGCCCCCGCGCCCAGGTAGAAGCGGTAGATGTTCTTGCGGCCGACCAGGTCGGAGGTGGAGGACCAGACGATCCGGCCGACCATGTTGGCCAGCGACAGCAGCGCGACGAACCCGGCGGCGGCGGTCGCCGTGACCGTCGCCCCGGTGTCGGCGAAGAAGTCCTGGATCATCGGCGCGGCCTTCTCCAGGATGCCGATACCCGCCGTGACGTTGCAGCAGAGCACGACCCACAGGCACCAGAACTGCGGGGTGCGGATGGCGTTCCTCGCGGAGACCTGGCCGGTGGTGACCATCCGGCCCGCGACGGCGACCGGCGGCTTCCAGCCCGCGGGGCGCCAGTCCGGCGCCGGGACGCGGACCAGCCACACGCCCAGGGACATGAACACCGCGTACCCCGCCCCGTGCAGGGCCATGGTGGTGGCGATGCCGCCCGTGTCGGTGCCGAAGGCGCTCAGCATCTCGCTCGACCACGGCGAGGCGATCAGCGCGCCGCCCCCGAAGCCCATGATCGCGATGCCGGTGGCCATGCCGGGCCGGTCGGGGAACCACTTGATCAGGGTGGAGACGGGCGAGATGTACCCGATCCCGAGCCCGATGCCGCCGACGAAGCCGTAGCCGAGGACGATCAGCCAGAACTGCTCGGTCATCACGCCCAGCGCGGAGATCAGGAACCCGGTGGAGAAGCAGACCGACGAGACGAACATCGCCCAGCGCGGGCCCTTGCGCTCCACGAGCGTGCCGCCGAACGCGGCCGAGAGGCCCAGCATGACGATGGCGAGCTGGAACGGCAGGGCGCTCTGGGTGCCGCTCAGGCTCAGCGTCTCCTCCAGCGGCGGCTTGAAGACGCTCCACGCGTACGCCTGGCCGATGGCCAGGTGCACCGACAGGGCGGCCGGTGGGATCAGCCACCGGTTCCAGCCCGGTGGGGCGACGATTCGTGAACGATCCAACAGGCCAGGCCCCATGGGCCACCTCCGCAGTCGGCGTCGGCGATCAGCCTCCGTGAACGTAGTTGAAGGTTCACTGGGTGGCACCCGTGGTGCCTGGGTGGTGCCTGGGGAGATTCTCTGGAGGTTGTGAACAGCGCCCGCGCCCGCGCCCGCGCCCGTGCGCACCCTCGCGGAGGG
>NZ_LAVK01000272.1 GCF_001083795.1 Streptomyces sp. SBT349 | reverse complement strand
GCCGAGGGCGCCGCCCGGCGTGGTGCCCTCGGCGTCGGCGCCGGGCGCGGGCCCGGCGAGGCGGTCGATCAGCTCGCGGCGCTGGGCGCGGCCGGTGGCGTAGAGGCGGAGCCCGGCGACGCCGCAGATCAGCGCGAGCAGGGTCAGGCCGAGGGCGAGAACGGAGAGGTCCACGGGTCAGCTCGCCTCCCGGGTGGCGAGGTGGCTGTCGTCGAGGTGGACGCCGAACGCCGGCGGCACCTGCTCGCCCGCCAGATAGAGGCGGTCGGCGACGGCTCGCGGTATCGGGTAGTGGCGGAACCGGCCGCGCACCCGCCCGTCGTGGTCCATCGGCTCGGCGCGGAACTCGGCGACGGTGGCGATGCGGAACGGTTCGCGGCCGTGCGAGGCGAGGATCGCGATCTCGGCCATCCGCCGGGAGCCGTCGGGGTGGCGGACGAGCTGCACCAGCACGTCCACGGCGCTGTTGATCTGGTCGCGCAGCGCCTCGAACGGGACCTGGAGCTCGGACATGGAGGCCAGGGTCTGGAGGCGGAGCAGCGCGTCCTCGGCGCTGTTGGCGTGGACGGTGGCGAGGGAGCCGTCGTGCCCGGTGGACATGGCCTGGAGCATGTCCAGCGTCTCGCCGCCGCGGACCTCGCCGACGATGACGCGGTCGGGGCGCATGCGCAGGGAGTTGCGCACCAGGTCGCGGATGGTGACCTCGCCCTTGCCCTCGATGTTCGGCGGCCTGGACTCCAGGCGGATGACGTGGCTCTGCTGGAGCTGGAGCTCGGCGGCGTCCTCGACCGTGACGATGCGCTCGCCCTCGGGGATCAGGCCGCTGAGGGCGTTGAGCAGGGTGGTCTTCCCGGAGCCGGTGCCGCCGGAGACGATGACGTTGAACTTGGCGCGCACCAGCCCGGAGAGGAGCATCACCAGCTGCTCGTCCACGGTGCCGAAGCCGATGAGCTCGGGGAGGGTGTAGGCGCGGGGGAAGCGGCGGATGGTGAGGGTGGCGCCGCTGAGGGCGAGCGGCGGGATGATGACGTTGACGCGCTCGCCGGTGGGCAGGCGGGCGTCGACCATCGGATGGGACTCGTCCACGCGGCGGTTGACGGTGGAGACGATGCGCTCGATGGTCTGCATCAGCTGCTCCTCCGAGGCGAAGCGCAGCGGCAGGCGCTCGACGCGCCCGGAGCGTTCCACGTAGATCTGGTCGGGGCCGTTGACCATGATCTCGGTGATGGAGGCGTCTTCGAGGAGCGGTTCGAGGATGCCGAGGCCCAGGGCCTCGTCGACGACGCGGCGGATGAGGAGGGCGCGCTGCTGAGTGGAGAGGACCGGGCCCTCGCGGCTGAGGATGTGGCCGAGGACGCGCTCCAGGCGGTCGCGGCGGTCGCTCAGGCCGAGCGAGGACATCTCGGCGAGGTCGATCTCCTCCAGCAGCTTGGCACGGTAGGTCGCGACGAGCCGCCCGTCGCCCGGTCCCGCCGCCGCGGGCTCGTCGGGGGCGTTGACGCGCGATCGCAGGCCCATCGGCCGCTCCTTCCCCTCACTACTCACTCGGCACGTCCCTCACTCGGCGGTCCAGTCGGTCCAGTCGGTCCTGTTGTCGGTCCACTCGGTCCAGTCGGTCCAGTCGTCAGTCGCATGGCATCGTCACGGTCCTGGTGGCGTCGCCGAGGTCGTCCATGAACGGCAGGACGGAGGGAACGGACACGCGCGCCGTCACGGTGGCCTCGTCGCCGCAGAGGGCGACGGCCTCGATGCTGACGTCCAGCCAGTCGCTCGCCGCCGCCCGGCCCGCGGCCTGGTACTCGTCCTCGATCTCCTCCTGGGCGGCGGTCCGCGCCGCGGCGCGGGCGGCGGATCCCGCCTGCTGTGCGGCATACCCGACGACCCCGAGCTGAAGCGCGGCCAGCGCCACCAGGAGGAGGATGGGCACCCACCCCACGAACTCCACGGCGGTCACGCCCGCGTCGCGCGCCGGCGCGCGGGCCCCCCGGCGGGGCGCGAGGGGGCGTGTCCGTGTCATGGTCAGCCCTCCTCGGCGGCGCCGGCGGTGCCGGTGATCGTGACGGGGAGGCTGAACGCGCCGGGGAACAGGATCGGGACGTCGAGCCGGACGCGGGCCTGGCGGACGGTGCCCTCCAGGGGGCAGGAGACGTCCGCCGACCAGGCGCCGGGAATGTGCTCCAGCGCTGCGGCGGCGCAGGCGGAGGCCGGATCGCCGTCGGCCGCGGCGGCGGCTCGGGCGCCCTCGTCCGCGGCGTTCCCCGCGAGGGAGAAGGTGTAGCCGATGATGATGCACTGCCAGATGACGGCCATCAGCACGAGGATCAACGGGAACAGGCCGGCGAACTCCAGGAACACCGCGCCCCGGTCGCGCTCCCGGCCCCGTATGCGCGTTCCGACGCGCCCGTTCATCCGGATCATGACCTTCTGCCCCGGCGTCTGCCCCCGGCGGGGGCCTGCTCGGGGGCGGTGAGGCCCAGTTCGGTGGCGAGCGACCACATCGCGCGCCGCACCTGGCCGCGGGCGTCCAGGTCCTGGACGCGGCCCGCGTCCTGCGCCTCCTGGAGCTCCTTGAACCCGGCCGGGATGACGGTGCGCGCCACCCGGGTGCCGGTGATCCGGGAGATCAGCTGCGGCTGGATGGCGCTGGCGCGGGTCAGGCGGTTGACGACGGTGAGCGTGTCGGCCGCCTTGCGGATGCGCAGCCGGTCCCACATGCGGACCATGCGGTTGACGGCGCGGACGGAGATCACGTCGGGGGTGGTGACCAGCACGGCGGCGTCGGCCAGCTCGACGGCGGCGGCGTTGGCGCTGTTCATGTGGGAGCCGCAGTCCACGACGACGATGTCGTACCGCGCCTTGACCGCCATCAGCAGCTGGCGGGCCGTGGCCTCGCTGACGTCCTCGCCGCGCTCGCCCTCGGCGGGCGCGATCAGCATCGACAGGCCCGTCTCGTGGGAGAACACGGCCTCCGAGAGCACCTGCGGCGAGATGTCGGCGATGCCCGCCAGGTCGGCGACCGACCGGCGGAACTGCACGTCGAAGTACGAGCCGACGTCCCCGCACAGCAGGTCGAGATCGACGAGGATGGCGCCGCGTTCGAAGGGGCCCGAGGTCTGGGCGGCGAGGGCGAGCTGGGTGGCCAGCAGCGTGGCGCCGACGCCGCCCTTGGCGCCGGCGACGGTGATGACCCGGCCGCCGGGGCCCGCCGGGGGCTGGTCGCCCGCGCCGAGGTGGCGGCGCATGCCGGCGGCCCACTGGGCGGCGGCGGCGACGCGCGCGCCCAGTTCCTCGTAGGAGAGCGGCACCCCGGCCAGGCCGCGGGCGCCCGCGTCCATGGCGGCCGAGTAGAGGTCGGCCGTGGGGTCGGCGGAGACGAGGACCACGCCCACCGCCGGGAAGCGCAGGGCGACTTCGCGGATGAGTTCGAGCGCGGGCAGCGGGCCCATGCGCTCGTGGATCACCACCACCTCGGGCAGCTCGGCGACGGACGAGTGGGTGAGGGAGGCCAGCGTGTCCAGCAGGGTGGTGGAGTCGGGCACGGGGCGCATCGGCTCGCTGTCCGGCAGCTGGCTCAGCAGGGTGATCAGCGAACGGCCGGTATCCGGTTCGCCCACCGCGGGCAGAATGCGCGTCGTCATCGGGTCACCTGGTTCTCACCTGGTCTCACCATGGCTTCCACGGTAAGAGTCCTACGGGACGAGCTCGTCGAGCCCGGCGTTCGGGGCGCCGACGATGTCACCAATGATGGTGTACGTGCGCTCCTCCGCCGGAATCTCCTCTTCGTCGCCCGGCGCCACCAGCGCCAGCCGCACCTGCTCGGCGAACGCCTCGGCGTAGGTGACGCGCTGGGCGTCGGTGTTGGAGAGGGCGAACGTGATCGGCACCGCCTCGGTGGCGTTGTCGTCCTCGTCCTCCACCTCCGTCAGATCCCCGACCTCCAGCACCTCGGCGTTGTTGACCATCAGCCGCACCACGTCGGTCTCCGTCTCCTCGCCGCCCTCGCGCTGCTGGATCCGGAAGGCGGCGTACATGTTGATCGACGCGCCCGGATAGATGTTGCCCGCGACGCCGGTGGAGGCGTCGATCATGACGGCGATCTCCATCTGGCCCGGCTCCAGTTCCGGCCGGTCGGCCAGCATGTCGCTCTGGAGCAGCGAGCCCTCGGTGAGCGGGCCGACGGCGACCTGGTCCTCGATCTGGCCCAGGTCGGTGACGGCGGAGTCCGGTATGTACCGCTCGGGGATGCTCACCTCGCGCAACTGGTCGGCCGTCACCTCCTGGTACGGATCGACGTCCGTGGTCAGCTCGTAGGCGGTGGACTCGGGGCCGACCTTCGACTCCACGTCGTTGACCACCGCGAGCACGCCGGCGAAGGCGCCGACCGCGAGCAGGACCGAGGCGAGCAGCAGGAGGATGCCGCGTCGCTGGCGAGCGTTCATGAAGCGTGTCTACCCTCTCGGTCGTGACGGAAAGTCATCCGGCGCCCGGGGCCAGGGCCCGGCGTCGAGACGTCCCTATGGCGCGCGGCGTGCGCTCGGCCACCACGGGGGCGGAACAGAACGCGCACCGGTCGCCGATGAGCGTGAGCCCGCACCAGTGGCAGGCTTCCTGCCTCATCTGACTCACCATCTGGTAGAGCAGGGAAACGTCGGGGATGGCGGCGGCGAACTCCACCAGCTTCGCCGTGGCCCACCAGGTGGCGGATTCCGCCGGCATCGGCACGGGGTGCAGGGCCTGGACCTGCCACTGCCTGGCCAGGCGGCGGGTGACCCACTCGCTGCCCAGGGTGCCGGGCGCGTAGGTGAGGGTGGTGGAGAACTGGGGTCCGGCGAGGGACACGTCGCCGTCGGCCCGCACCAGTTGGGGAGTGGGGCCCGCGAGAACGGCGCACTGGCCGCCTGCCTGGCGTCCGCCGGCGCGGGCGGGGAGGGTGACGGGCACCCGGTCGAGGCGCGAACCGGAGCCAAGGAGTGCGCCCGCGTAGATGTAGTGCGCCAGGAGGCGCGCGGAGGCACCGAGCACGCCGGGGCTGAAGTCACAGGCGGAGAGCTGACGGAGTTGGCGGACCAGCACGGCGGTGCCCAGCGGCGGGAGCGCGCTGGGCAGCAGGGCTATGCGGTCGGACTCCAGCATGGCGCGGACGGCGTGCAGCCGCTGGACGTAGGGCAGCGGGGTGGTCGTCGGGTAGAGGACGACGACGTGTCCGTGCCGGCCGACCAGGTCGGTCGTCTCGGCGAGCGCGGCGGGAAAGTCCTGGTGGCGGGGGGAGGTCAGCACGTGCGCGCCCGGCGTGTGCTGGTCGGTGGGGGGCAGCACGAGGTCGGTGCTGGTGACCGCGATGGCAATCGGCATGCACGCCCCCCAGGGCTCGAACGCCCGTCACATGTGGAGTCTTCCTCCGGCAGTTGGGCAGCTTATCGACTCCGCCACGGGGGAGAACAGCGCGGATGCGCTCCGTTCGCCTCGGTCCACCCCATTGACAGCGCCGCTGGTCTGGACCAATCTGTCTGCCCAACGGTGGCCACCGTTTCCTCCCGCAGCACCCCCACCACCTGACGCTACGGAGGCGAGCGTGGACAGCACCAACCTGCTCCGGTACCGGCTGCTCGGCGCGGCGGCCCTGGCCGGCGCCCTGGCCCTCACCGGCCCCGCCCTGACCGCGGGCGCGAACGACCCGGGAACGGCCGAGGCCGCGACGGAAGACGTCGCGACGGCCGCGGTCCCCGAGCACGCCCTGACCGGCTACTGGCACAACTTCGACAACGGGTCCGTCGTGCAGAAGCTGCGCGACGTCTCCGGCGAGTACGACATCCTCGCGGTGTCGTTCGCCGAATCCACGGCGACGCCGGGCCAGATCGACTTCACCCTGGATCCGGTGCTCGGCTACGCGTCCGAGCAGGAGTTCAAGGACGACATCGCCGCCAAGCAGGCCGAGGGCGTCTCGGTCATCATCTCGGTCGGCGGCCAGAACGGGAACGTCACGGTCAACGACCCGGCCTCGGCCCAGGCGTTCGCCGACTCGACGCTCGGCCTGATGGACGAGTACGGGTTCGACGGCGTGGACATCGACCTCGAACACGGCATCAACGCCCCGTACATGACCCAGGCCATGGAGGCCATCCACGCCTCGGCCGGGGACGGCCTCGTCTACACGATGGCGCCGCAGACGCTGGACATGCAGACGACGAACACGCCCTACTTCCAGCTGGCCCTGAACACGCGGGACTTCCTGACCGTCGTCAACATGCAGTACTACAACAGCGGCTCGATGCTGGGCTGCGACGGCCAGGTGTACTCCTCGGGGAGCGTGGACTTCCTCACCGCACTGGCCTGCATCCAGCTGGAGAGCGGCCTCGCGCCCTCGCAGGTCGGCCTCGGCGTCCCCGCCTCGCCCAACGCGGCGGGCTCCGGCTACGTCTCGCCCGACGTGGTGACCGCCGCGCTGGACTGCCTGACCAAGGGGACCCGCTGCGGGAACTTCGTTCCCGACCAGACCTGGCCGGGCCTGCGCGGGGCGATGACCTGGTCCGTCAACTGGGACGCGCACAGCGGCGACGCCTGGTCGAGCGTCGTCGGCCCGCACGTGCACGGCCTGTAGAGGACGGCCTTCGGAAGACGGCCTCCAGAAGCTCTAGAAGAAGGTGCGGATGTAGTCGGTGACGGTGCCGTCCCCGGCGACGAGAGGAATCAGCGGCCATTTCTCGAAGATGGTGCAGGGGTGCGACATGCCCAGCGCCACCCAGTCGCCGACGCGCGGCACCGCATCGGCCCCCGTGACGAGCGCGTGCTGATCGGCCAGCCCGCTGACCGTCAGCCCGCATCCGCCGCGCACCTCGCCCTTCGGGGTGCGCACGGCCTGCACCTCGGGCAGGCCCAGGTCGTAGGCAATGTCCCGCTTACCCGCGTTGACAAGGGCCAGTGACGGTTCGGGCTGCGAGACGACCTGGGCCCACAGCCGGAACGCGGGCAGCAGCGAGCCCTCCTGCGGCACCCGGTTGAACGGAGTGGTGTCGCGGTAGACCCCGTCGTCGTGGGTGAGGTAGGCGCCGCAGCGCAGCATCTTGCTGACCGGCCGGGAGAGGTCGGGCAGTTCGTCGAAGGCGGCCGCCACCTCGTCGAACCACGCGCTGCCCCCGGCGCTGACGATGATCCGGTCCAGCGCGGCGAACCGGCCCGCCTTGTCGAAGTCGACGGCCAGCTCGCACAGCGAGTCGAGCCAGGCCCGCACCGACTCCGGGTCGAGGTCCGGGACCGCGCTCTCGGACCCGGCGACCCCGGCCAGCCGCAGCGTCCGGGCGGCGGCCACGGCCGTCGCCACGTCCGCCGCCCGCCGCGCGTCCCGCACGCCGCCGCGCCCGCCGGGGACGCCGAGCTCGACCAGCACCTCCACCGGACGCCGGGCCCCCGCCGCCCGCAGCGCCGCGTCCATCAACGCGACGCCGCGCTCGGAGTCCACGTACATGACGCACCGGAACGCCGGGTCGGCGTCCAGCTCGCCCGCCACCCAGGCCAGCGCCGCCGCGTCGACCACCTCGTTGGCGAGGAGGATCCGCTCCACCCCGAACGCCCTGGCGACCCGAGCCTGATGGGGCAGGGCCACCGTGATCCCCCAGGCGCCGTGGTCGAGCTGCCGCCGGAAGAGCCGGGGCGACATCGAGACCTTGCCGTGCGGTGCCAGGACGAGACCGTGGCGGCTGGCGAAGCGCTCCATGGAACCGAGGTTGTGCTCCACGGCCTCGGCGGAGAGCGTCAGCACCGGGGTGGTGAACCCGCCCGTGTAGAGGTCCCGCCGCTCGGCCGCCAGCGCCCCCACGGTCCGCCCCGCCGCGTCCGGCGGTAAGCCCTTGAACCGGTGATCGACGATCTCGTCCTCGAGCATGTCGAACGGCGTAGCCATGGCGACTCCGGGTGACCGAGTGAATGCGGGAAAGCGTGATCGGATTCCCGACCCTACCTAGCACCCGGTGCAGAGAAGGTCAACGGAGGGCGATCGCGCGGTCAAGTGGCCACCACGAACGGTTCCACCGTCTTCCCCAGCGTGACCTGCGCCAATGCCGCCGCCTCACCCGCGGAAAGATCGTATGCCGTATATGCTCCCTCCCCCGCCGCGGTGCACGCGTATACGGTCGCCAACCCCAGCCGCCGCTGGAGGAGCGACTGCCGCACCCGTATCCCGCTGACCGCCTGCCGACGCAGCGCCGAGGTGACGCGGGTCAGCGAACCGGCCCGCACCACCAGGTACTCACCCGCCACGGCATGACCGAGCGACAGATACCCGGCGACCGCGAGTCCCAGGGCGAGCGGCAGGGTCACCGCGAGCACGGGAACCCACCAGTCCCGCCCGGCGGGGGCGCTGAGCAGCGCGCAGGCCCCGGCGACGAGCGCCGCCCACAGCAGCCTGCGCCGCAGCGCGGCGGGCGGATGGCGGCGCAGCGGCGCGGAGAGGGCGGGCGCGCCGATGACGGCGGCGGCGACGCGGCGGGCCACGTCCACCGGCCCGCGCGGCAGCACGGCCGCGGCGCTGCCCCAGATGGAGAGCCCGGTGGTGACGACCAGGGTGTCGGCCGTCCCCAGCCAGCGCCACAGCAGCGGCTCGGAGAGCGAGATCCCGCGCAGCCTGCTCTCGTCCCGGGCCGTCTCCCTGGTCCTGAACAGGCCCTGCGTGGTGCGCAGCACGGTCCCCCGCCCGTCGGGGCCACGGTCGTTCGCCACGCGCTCCAGCCGGAAGTGCGCGTGCTCGGTGAAGAACGCCACCGCCATGCCGACGCCGCCCACCACGGCCGCGGCCACGAAGGCGGCCAGGGCCGTCCAGCGCCACCCGAGCGCGTCCCAGTCGGCCAGGGAGCCGACCCGGTCCGCCAGGTCGACGCCGACCATCTCGGCCGTCCAGTACCCGCCCCACAGCAGACCGGCGGCGGTGACGAAGGACCAGATGCCGAACAGGTGGTGCACGACCCAGCGCCACTCGAAGACCGCCAACGGCCCCTCCGCGGGCCGCTCCTCGCGGGCGCCCGTGAGCTCGCGGCGCAGCGCGGCGGCCTCCCGTCGGGTCACGGCGTCCAGCGTCAGCGCGGCCTCCATGGCGGTGTTCATCTGGCCGGCGCCTATGGTGACGCGGCGCAGCCCGGCCAGCCTGCGCAGCGGGCGCGCGGTGGCGTCCACGCTGCGGATGCGGTCGATCCGGATGGACCGGTGGGTGCGGATCAACAGCCCGGTGCGCCGCTCCACATGGGTCTCGGTGATCCGGTACCGCGTGGTCGCCCAGCGCAGCGCGTCCGCGAGGGCGCCCTGGACGCCCCAGACCGCCACCACGGCCAGCGGCCCCACGGTCATCGGCTCGGGCTCGGTGTCCATGACGAGGAGGACCAGCACGCCCGGCAGCAGGGAGAGCAGGACGCGCAGGGCGTCGACCAGGATCATCCGCGCCGCGAGCCGCCGCCAGGTCATGTCGCGTCCCCGGGGGTGCGCCGGGTGATGTCGGCGAGCCGCTCCGCCGCCTCGCCCGCCGCCTCGGGGGCCAGGCCGCGTATGTGTATGGCGCCGCGCGAGGAGGCGGTGGTGACCACGAGGGTGGCCAGGCCGAGCGCCTGCTCCAGCGGGCCGCGCACGGTGTCCACCGTCTGGATCCGGGAGACGGGCGCTATCCGCCACTCCCTGACGAACCAGCCGGTGGTCGCGTAGACCGCCTCGTCCGTCGTCTCCCAGCGGTGCACCGCGTACCGCCAGGACGGCATGACCGCCGCGTGGAGCGGCCCCAGGACGGCGAGCGCGATCAGCGCCGGACCGGTCCAGGGGCGCGCGCCGTCCCACAGGGCGTGCACGGCGGCCAGCGCGCCGCCGAGCACCAGGGGAAGCGCGAGGGCGTGGGCGGTCCACAGCAGGACGGCCCGCCGCTCCACGCGGTGGCGCGGCCGACGGAGCTGGACGCCCCGCCCCGGGGAGCGCCGCGCGGGCGCGACCTGCTGGACATCGATGTTCACCATGGGACACAGTGTCCCACAAAAGGGCGGCTGGTTCCACCCCGTCGGACTTCTTTACGATGTGCGCATGTCCTCACCGGCACCGTCCGCCCCCGGCACCCTGGCCCGCACCCGGCGCGCGATCCTGGACGCCGCGATCCGCGTCTTCGCCGAGGACCGCGCGGCCCCGCTCGGCGAGGTCGCCAAGGCGGCGGGGGTCGGCCGCAGCACCCTGCACCGGTACTTTCCGGACCGCGCCGCCCTGGTCAGGGGCCTGCTCGATGACTGCACGGAGACCATCGAGCAGGCGCTCGCGGAAGCCGCGCTGGACCAGGGACCGCTGTCCGAGTCGTTCCGCCGCCTGCTGCGGGCCTTCTTCGACGTCGGCCCGAGGGTGGACTTCCTCTTCAACGAGCCGCTGCTGTCGGCCGAGGACTGGACCAGTCCGTCCTGGGAGGCCGCGCACCTGCCCGCCGCGATCCTCTTCGAGCGCGGCAAGGCGGAGGGGTTCTTCGCACCGGAGATGGACGTCGAGTGGTTCTTCCGGATCCTCTGGTACATGATGGCCGCCGGCTGGGAGGCGGTCTCCGAGGGCGCCCTGGCCAGGCACGAGGCGCTGGCCCGCGTGACCCAGACCATGGAGGGCGGCCTGCTGGCCCACCGCCGCTGACCCCACGAAGCCCCACGGCACCCGCC
>NZ_LAVK01000271.1 GCF_001083795.1 Streptomyces sp. SBT349 | reverse complement strand
GGTGGGGGTGACGTCCCAGACGTGTTTGTCGAAGCCGGTGGTGCCGCCGTGGAGGGTGTTGGGGCCGTCGTTGAGGGGGAGGTGGTGTTCGGTGCCGTCGAGGGTGAAGCGGCCGGCGGCTATGCGGTTGCCGTAGCGGCCGATGAGGGCGCCGAAGTAGGGGGAGTCGGTGAGGTAGGGGTCGAGGTGGTCGAAGCCGAGGGAGACGTTGGCCCGGTGGCCGTCCCGGTCGGGGAGTTCGAGGGTCTGGACGATGCCGCCGTAGCTGAGGATCCCCACGCGGGTGGATCCGCGGGTGAGGGTCCAGCGGTCGATCGCGGTGCCGTCGGGGAGAGTGCCGAACGGCTCGCGCCGCGGACCGCCTCCGCCGGCGGTCTGGGCCCCGCCCGCCGAGGCGGCCGTCATCGCGCGTGATGAGGTGGACATGGGAAGACTGCTCCTTGGTGGTGAGGTGAGTGAGGAGTGCCCAGCCCCCGCCGGCCTCGTCACCCCCCGGCCGGTCATGTCCGGCTGGTGAGGCCCCTGCGTTTGTTCCAGACGTCGAAGGCGACGGCGACGAGGAGCACCAGGCCCTTGATCACCTGCTGCCAGTCCTCGCCGATCTTCAGCAGCTGCATGCCATTGTCGAGCACGCCCAGGACGAGGCCGCCGATGACGGCTCCCAGGACGGTCCCGACCCCGCCGCTCATCGAGGCGCCGCCGATGAACGCCGCGGCGATGGCTTCGAGTTCGAAGAGGTTGCCCGCGCCGGTCGTCGCGGTCCCGGTGCGCGCGGTGAACACGCAGCCCGCCAGGGCCGAGAGGACGCCCATGTTGATGAACACCGCCATGGTGACCCGGCGGTCCTTGACGCCGGAGAGCTGGGCGGCGGCGCGGTTCCCGCCCAGCGCGTACACGTGGCGGCCGATGACCGAGTTGCGCATCACGAAGCCGAGCAGCACCAGCAGCCCGCCCAGGATGAGCAGGACCACGGGCGCGCCGCGGTAGCTGGCCAGCGTCAGGGTGAACGCCATCACCGCCGCGACGATGGCCGCGCACTTGAGGAGGAAGAGGTTGGTGGGCAGGACCTCCAGCTCGTACTCGCGCTGCTGGGCGCGGCGGCGCCACTCCTGCACCAGCACCGCGGCGCAGACCGCGAGGCCCAGCAGCAGCGTGAGGTTGTGGTAGTTGCTCTCGGGCCCGACCTCGGGCAGGAAGCCCTGGTTGATGTCCTGGAACCCCTGCGGCAGCCCCGACCAGGTGCGGCCCTCCAGCAGGATCCGGGTGGCGCCGCGGAAGAGGAGCATGCCCGCCAGCGTCACGATGAACGACGGCAGCCCGACGTAGGCGATCCAGAACCCCTGCCACGCGCCGATCGCCGCGCCGATGAGGAGGGCGAAGGTGAGCGCCAGCTGCCAGGGCAGATCGTGCTCGATCATCATCACCGCGGCGGCGGCGCCGGCGAACCCGGCGATCGACCCGACGGACAGGTCGATGTGCCCGTTGATGATGACGATCATCATCCCGATGGCGAGGATGAGGATGTAGCCGTTCTGGTTGATGATGTTGCTGACGTTCCGGGGGAGGAGCACGTCGCCGCCGGTCCACACCTGGAACGCGACCAGCAGCGCCACCAGGGCGATCAGCATCCCGTACTGCCGCATGTTGGTCCGCACGGACTGGGCCACCAACGCGGCCGTCCGGCCTATCACCTGGCTCATTCGGCCGCTCCTCGCTGCTCGTCGGTGTGGGCCTCCGCGGTCTCCGCCGCCGGGGCGGTTCTCGTCATCCGCCGCATCAGCGCCTCCTGGGTGGCGTCGGCGCGGTCCATGACGCCGGTGAGCCGGCCACCGGCCATGGTGGCGATGCGGTCGCAGACGCCGAGGAGCTCGGAGAGTTCGGAGGAGATGAAGACGACCGCCTTTCCCTGGGCGGCGAGTTGGTCGATGACGGTGTAGATTTCCGCCTTGGCGCCCACGTCGATGCCCCGGGTGGGCTCGTCCAGGATCAGCACGTCGGGGCCGGTGTTCATCCACCGGCTGAGGACGACCTTCTGCTGGTTGCCGCCGGACAGCCGTCCCGTCGGCTCGAAGACGGTGGGCGCCTTGATGTTCATCGAGGCACGGAAGCGTTCCGCCACGCGCGTCTCCGCGTGCTCGTCCACCACGCCGCGCCGGGCGACCTTGGGCAGGGCGGCCAGCGAGATGTTGCGGCTGATGGTGTCGATCAGGTTCAGCCCGAACGTCTTGCGGTCCTCCGTCACATACGCGATCCCGTTCCCGATCGCGTCCGACACCGTCCGCGTGGAGACGGTCCTGCCGTGCATGCGGACCTCGCCGCGCTCGAAGCGGCCCCACGAGCGGCCGAAGACGCTCATGGCCAACTCGGTGCGGCCCGCGCCCATCAGCCCGGCGAGGCCCAGGATCTCCCCGTGCCGCACGTCGAGCGACACCGAGTCCACCGTGCGGCGCTGCTGGTCCAGCGGGTGGCGGACGGTCCAGTCGGAGATCGCGAGCGCCACCTGACCGGCCCGCTCCCCGGTGTAGGGGGTGCGCTCCGGGTAGAACTGCGTCAGCTCGCGCCCGACCATGCTGCGGATGATCCGCTCCTCCGACGCCTCGCCGACCGGCAGCGTCTCCACGGTCCTGCCGTCGCGCAGGACGGTCACCGTGTCGGCGATGCGCCGCACCTCGTTCAGCTTGTGCGAGATGAGGATGCAGGCGATGCCCTGGTCCCTCAACTCCGCGATCAAGCCGAGGAGTTTGCGGCTGTCCTCGTCGTTGAGCGCGGCGGTCGGCTCGTCCAGGATCAGCAGCTTCACGCGCTTGGCCAGGGCCTTGGCGATCTCCACCAGCTGCTGCTTGCCCACCCCGAGACCCGCGACCGCGGTCTGGGGGTGTTCGCCGCCCAGGCCGACGCGCCGCATCAGACGCTCGGTCTCGCGCAGGGTCCTGGACCAGGAGATGACGCCGCCGCGGCCGGTGCGCTCGTTGCCGAGGAAGATGTTCTCCGCGACGGAGAGCTGGGGGATCAGCGCCAGCTCCTGGTGGATGATGACGATCCCGCGCCGCTCGCTGGCCCTGATGTCCCTGAAACGGCAGGGGGCGCCCTCGAAGAGGATCTCCCCGGAGTAGGTGCCGTGCGGGTGGACGCCGCTGAGGATCTTCATCAGCGTGGACTTCCCGGCGCCGTTCTCGCCGCAGATGGCGTGGATCTCGCCGGGCCGCACGGCGATGTCCACCCCGTCCAGCGCGCGCACGCCGGGGAAGGACTTGCCGATGGAGCGCATCTGGAGGACGGGTTCCTCTTCCGCCGGCGTCATCCGGCGAGGTCGGCTTCGGTGTAGTAGCCCTCCTCGACGAGGAGCTGGACGTTCTCGGCGTCGATGCTCACCGGCTCCAGCAGGTACGAGGGAACGACCTTGACGCCGTTGTCGTAGGTCTCGGTGTCGTTCGCCTCGCACTCCTCGCCGCCGAGCAACGCCTCGCTCATCGCCACGGCCTGGGCCGCGAGCAGGCGGATGTCCTTGTAGACCGTCTGCGTCTGCTCCCCGGCGATGATCGACTGCACCGACGCCAGCTCCGCGTCCTGCCCGGTCACCACCGGGAGCGGCTGCGCCTCGGTGCCGTAGCCGACGCTCTTCAGGGCGGCGATGACGCCCAGCGAGATCCCGTCGTAGGGCGAGAGCACCGCGTCCACCCGTTCACCGCGGTAGTCCGCCGTCAGCACGTCGTCCATCCGGTCCTGCGCCTCGGAGCCCGACCACCGCTCGGTCGTCAGCTCGTTCAGCTCCGTCTGGCCGGAGCGCACCACGAGCTGCCCGCCGTCCAGATACGGCTGGAGGACACTCATCGCGCCCTGGAAGAAGTACCGGGTGTTGTTGTCGTCGGCCGACCCCGCGAACAGCTCCACGTTGAACGGGCCCTCCTCCCCGTCCTCCAGCCCGAGGGAGTCGACGATGTACTGGGCCTGGAGCCGCCCGACCTGCTCGTTGTCGAACGTGGCGTAGCAGTCGACGTTCTCGCTCTCCAGCAGCAACCGGTCGTAGGAGACCACCGGGATCTCCGCGTCCGCCGCCTGCTGGAGGACGTTCCCCAGCGAGGCGCCGTCGATCGCCGCGATCACCAGCAGGTCCACGCCCTGCGCGATCATGTTCTCGACCTGGGAGATCTGCGTCTCGATCTGGTCCTCGCCGTACTGGAGGTCCGTGTCGTACCCGGCCTCCTCGAACTGCGACACCATGTTGTCGCCATCAGCGATCCACCGCTCCGAGGAACGGGTGGGCATGGCTATGCCGATCGTGCCGCCGCCCTCCTCGCCGGAATCGCGCTCCTCGCTGCCGCCCTCGCTGTCCTGACCGCACGCGGCCAGGCCCAGCGCGAGAACGGCGGCCATGGCGGTGGTCCTTGCTGCGACTGGTAGACGGGACATCAGCGGCACGTCCTTTCGGCCTTGCGGCGGAATCGTCGGATCGTTCGGAGTCGTTCTGGATCGTTCGGGCTGTGCGGGTCGTTCGGGCTGTTCCGGTCGTTCAGGTGGTGCGGTTCGTTCAGGTGGTGCGGTCTTCCGGTCGGGTCGGGTCGGGTCGGTCGTTCTCGTTCAGTCGGCTTCCGTGGCGGGGAAGCGGTGCAACGGGCCGGGCAGGCGCGAACCCAGCGGCGACATCCCCCGGTCGGCGCCGAGCCGGGCGAGGAGGTCGAGGGCCAGGCGCCCGCGGCGCACGCGTTCCTTCGCGCTCTGGAGGGTGAGATCGCGCAGATGGCCGCCGTAGGGGTAGATCCCCGGGGCCTTGCTCAGGCCGAACTTCAGGTAGATCGGGGCACCCCTGCGGATCAGCTCGGCGGCGTCGTACATCCGCACATAGCCGCCGAGGTCGTCGGGGGCCTCCAGGTAGAAGTCCAGGGGAACGCCGCTGGAGCGCCGGATCTCGGTCAGGTGCTCCAGCGTCAGGTCCGAGGGGATGTTCACCGAGTCGGCGCCCAGGCGCTCGTGGACCGCGACCGAGGCGGGGTTGACCGGGCCGATCAGCGCGGAGACCTTGAAGGTCGTGTCAGCGGGCAGGGTGCCCTGGGCCCGCAGCCGGTGCAGCAGCCACAGCACGCCCTCGTCGGCCACCAGCAGGCAGCGCACGCCGAGTTCGGAGGCGCGCAGCGCGTCCTCGACGCAGCCGGCGAGCGCCCCGTGGCCGCGGGCGCGCAGCCCCGCGCCGCCCGAGAGGCTGCGCGTGGAGGCGCCGATGTCCCAGGTGCCGCGCGGCCCGGTGAACAGGCAGAGCTCCGCGCCCGCCTCGGCGCAGGCGCCCACCATGTCGGTGATCTCGGAGTCGGTGAGCATCCACACGCCGCTGCCCTGGCTGATGCGGTGGATGGGAACGTCGAGGCGGGTGGCTTCCTTCAGGACGGCGGCCAGGGCCTCGGGGCCCTCGACGGACGGGATCTCGGTGCGCCAGGTGCCGCCGTCGGGGAAGGCGTGCGGGGAGGAGTCGGCGGGGTCGACCGCTGGGGCTGCGTAGCCCAGGGAGGCCAGGGCGGCCTCCCCCGGGCGGCGGGACGGTGTGGAGGCGGGGTCAGACACGATGCTCCAGTGTTCGCGGTGGTTCGGTATTTCGAAGGCGGTTCGTCTCAGCCGGCATCAGCGGCCCCCTGGGGCTCCAGCAGTACCTTGCCCACTTCGGGGTCGCCGCTACCGACGAGCTCGATCGCTTTGCCGAATGATTCCAGGGGGAGCCGGTGCGTGATCAGCGCCGCCGGGCGCAGCAGGCCCCGCCGGAACGCCTCGGTGGCGTACGACCAGGCGGCGGGCGGCGCCCCGAAGACGCTCGCCACGGTGAGCTGGCTCACCGTCAGGTGCACCGGGTCGATGCCGTGGGCGCCGGGCTCGGGCAGGCCGGTGAGCACCACCCGGCCGCCCCGCCTGGCGAGCAGGCACGCGTCCCGCGCGGTGCCGGGGGCGCCCGCGGTCTCCACCACCAGGTCGAAGCCGCCGCGCGCCCCCGCCGCCTCCGCGGGGGAGGCGGCCGAGGTCGCGCCCATGCCGAGGGCCAGGGCGCGCGGCCTCTCCCGCGGGTCCACGGCGGCCAGTTCGGCGGGGGAGGAGGCGGCGAGCAACTGCACGGCGAGCAGCCCCAGCGTTCCCCCGCCCACCACGGCCACGCGCTCGGCCGGGCGCGGCGCGGCGCGCAGCACGGCCGCCGCGACGACGGCCGCCGGCTCCAGCAGCGCGGCGGCGGTCAGGTCGCAGTCGTCGTCGAGAAGGTGCAGCAGGTGCGCGGGCAGCACCAGGTGGTCGGCGAACGCGCCGGGCCGCGTGAAGCCGGTCTCCTCGTATCCGGCGGTGCACAGGCTGGTCTCCCCGGCCCGGCAGCGGACGCACATCCGGCAGGCGCGGAACCCCTCGCCGACCGTCGCCCTGCCGACCAGCGCCGCGTCCACGCCGGGGCCGACGGCGTCCACCGTGCCCGACCACTCGTGCCCCGGCACCACGGGGTAACGGACGTACCCCTCGACCCTGGTCCCGTCGTACAGCTCCCGGTCGCTGGCGCAGATCCCGGCCGCGCGCACCGCCACCCTGACCTCGCCCTGCCCCGGAACGGGAGGCTCCTGCGCGGTCACCAGCCGGTGGCTCCCCGGGCGCTCGACGAGCACGCTGCGCGCGGGCGTCACCGTCCCGCCTGCCCGTCCCGCTTGTGCCAGTCCTCGGCCCACAGGTCGAAGCGCGCCTGCTGCTGGGGGAACTCGGCCGCCGCCTCGGTGTCCAGCTCGACGCCGAGCCCTGGGGCGTCGGAGAGCGTGAAGTAGCCGTCGACCACCTGGGGCGCGCCCCTGACCACCTTCTTTATGTCCGCGTCGGCGAAGTCGTTGAAGTGCTCCAGGATCTTGAAGTTCGGCGTGCAGCCCGCCAGTTGGAGGCTGGCGGCGGTGAGCACCGAGCCGCCCACGTTGTGCGGGGCGACCAGCACGTAGTGGGCCTCCGCGGTGGCGGCCAGCTTGCGCGTCTCGCCGATGCCGCCCAGGTGGCCCACGTCCGGCTGGATGATGTCGGCGGCCTGGGACTCGAACAGCTCGCGGAACTCGATCCGGTCGTGGATGCGTTCGCCGGTGGCGATGGGGAGCGAGGTCCGCTCCGCGACCTTGGCCAGCGCCTTCAGGTTCTCCGGCGGGACCGGCTCCTCCAGCCAGGACGGGGCGAACGGCTCCAGCTCGCGGGCCAGCCGGATCGCGGTGGCGGGCGAGAAGCGGCCGTGCATCTCCAGCAGCAGTTCGGCCTCCGGGCCGATGGCGTCGCGCACGGCCTCGACCAGCGAGAGCGAGCGGAGCGACTCGGCGTGGTCCAGCTCGAAGCTGCCGGTGCCGAACGGGTCCAGCTTCAGGGCGCGGTAGCCGCGCTCCACCACGGCACGGGCGGCCTTGTGGAACGCCTCGGGGGTGCGCTCCACGGTGTACCAGCCGTTGGCGTACGCCTTGACGCGGTTGTCCGACACGTCCGCGCGCCCGCCGAGCAGCTGCCACACCGGCACGCCGAGCGCCTTGCCCTTGATGTCCCAGCAGGCCATCTCCACGCAGGCGATGCCGGACATGACGATCTCGCCCGCGCGCCCGTAGTCGCCGTACTTCATCCGCCGCACGAGGTCCTCGACGGCGAACGGGTCGGAGCCGGCGACGTGGTTCGCCTCGGCCTCCCGCAGATAGCCGATCAGGGCGTCCGTGTGCCCGAGCATCCGCGTCTCCCCGACGCCGGTCAGTCCCTCGTCGGTGTGGACCTGGACGTACGTGAGGTTCCGCCAGGGTGTACCGACGACATGCGTACTGATTCCGGTGATGCGCACGGGTGCCAGCCCTCCGCGATGTTCGATATTTCGTCAGACGTTCGAAATGCTGGCGAGAACGCTATGAGCGCGGCCATACCCTGTCAATGGTTACGCCACCGGGGGGAGGTTGGGAACCCTGCGCGCGGTGCGGCTACTCGGCCATCGTGACCTGCTCGTAGGCGAGCGCGGCCAGCGTGGACTGCCCCTCCTTGCTCGGGTGGAACCAGTCGAAGTCGCTCAGGTGGCGCGCGGCGAAGTCGTACTCGAAGACGGCGCCCCCGTCGTACCGGCACAGCTCGTCCCGGCCGCAGACGTCGGCCAGCGCCTCGTTGTACTCCTGGACCCGCTCGCGCACCGCCTCGCGCCGCTCGTCCGCCACCGCCGAGTCGTCGTCGGCGTCGCCCAGCATGGACGGGCAGATGCTCGCCACCTGCCAGACGGTGCGGGCCATCCGCGACCGGCTGCCCTCCGACCACAGCTCCATCAGGTCCGGCACGCTCGACACGTACACCTGCGTCTCCGGCAGCCGGGCGCGGATGATGTCCATCGTCTCGGTGAAGTGCGCGGTGAAGTCCTCGACGCTCGTCATCGAGCCGACGTCCGCGGCGCAGGCGTCGTTCCCGCCGATCATGACGGTCACCAGCTCGGGCTCGTAGCCGGCGATCCTGCGGGCCTGGTCGGGCAGGTCCCTGGCCGTCGCGCCGGACTCGGCCAGGTTCCACGCGCGGTCGGCGATGTCGGTGCCGTCACCGATTAACTGCTGCGCCAGGCTCGGCACCTCGCTGTCGGTGCCGGTGGCCCAGGAGACCTCGGGGCAGTCGGAGAGCAGGGAGCAGGCGTCGAAGGCCCGCGTGATGGAGTCGCCGATGGCGGCGATCGAGGCGGGGCTGGTGTCCCACTCGGGGGCGGGCTCGGCGGAGGGGGCCGCGTCCGGGGACGGCGCGGAGTCCGACGCGTCCCCGGAGTCGGAGGACGACGTGCACCCGGCGATCAGGGCGAGGACGGCGATCGGCAGGGCGAGGGGGCGGCGGCTGGCCGGCATTCGGCTTCCTTCTGGTTCCTGGGCTGTTCTTGTGGCTGCCGAGCGGGGCGGTAGCTTGGTCTCCTTGGCGAAGGGTGGCGCACGACGATGTGCCCCATGACTGAACAGCCTAAAAGATGACCTCACGTCACCCGCTGTCCAATTTGCCAAGAAAAGGGATGAATACTGTTTACTGTTCACGCGCGGTTTCGGGGGCTTGTGGGGGGCGCCTTGGAGCTCGCGACCGGCGCAGACTGGCGAGAGTGGAGGTCCCGATGACGACACGTGGTGTTCTGTATGTGCACTCCGCGCCGCGCGCCCTGTGTCCCCACATCGAGTGGGCCGTGGCCGGAGTCCTCGGCGCCCGTGTCAGCCTCGACTGGACCAAACAGCCCGCCTCTCCCGGGACGTGGCGGGCCGAGTTCTCCTGGCAGGGCGAGGCCGCCACCGCCTCCAAGCTGGCCTCGGCGCTGCGGGGCTGGCACCTGCTCCGTTTCGAGGTCACCTCGGAGCCGTCCCCCGCCACCGAGGGCGAGCGCTACAGCTGCACGCCCGAGCTGGGCATCTACCACGCGGTGACCGGCCTGCACGGCGACATCATGATTCCCGAGGACCGGCTGCGCGCCGCCGCGGACCGGGCCGCCCACGGCGAGAGCGACCTGGCGGCCGAGATCAGCCGCCTGCTCGGCAAGCCCTGGGACGACGAGTTGGAACCGTTCCGGCACGCGGGCGAGGGCGCGCCCGTGCGGTGGCTGCACCAGGTGGTGTGACCGTTTAGCGTGCGGTCCATGACCGACGAGATCATGACCGTAAGCGTTCTTGGCACCGGCATCATGGGCGCCGCCATGGCGCGCAACCTCTGCCACGCGGGCCTCGACGTCCGCGTCTGGAACCGCACCCGGGCCAAGGCGGAGCCGCTGGCCGCGGACGGCGCCCGCGTCACCGACACCCCCGCCGAGGCGGTCGACGGCGCGGACGTGGTGCTGACGATGCTCTACGACGGCCAGGCCACGCTCTCCGCGGTGCGGGCCGCGGTGCCCTCGCTGCGGGCGGGCACGGTGTGGATCCAGAGCACCACGACCGGGATCGAGCCCCTCGCCCCGCTGGTCGCCCTCGCGGAGGAACGGGGGGTGGTGTTCGTGGACGCGCCGGTGCTGGGGACGAAGCAGCCGGCGGAGGAGGGGCAGCTGGTGGTGCTGGCCTCCGGCCCGGAACGGGTGCGGGAGCGCGCCGCCCGGGTCCTCGACGTGATCGGCGGGCGCACGCTGTGGGCGGGGTCGGAGCCGGGCGCGGGCACGCGGCTGAAGCTGGTGTGCAACAGCTGGGCGCTGGCGGTGACGCACGGCGTGGCGGAGGCGCTCGCGCTGGCGCGTGCGCTGGACGTGGACCCGCAGCTCTTCCTCGACTCGGTGGAGGGCGGCACGCTGGACATGCAGTACCTGCGGATCAAGGCGGGGGTGATCCGCTCCGACGACTACACGCCGAGCTTCGCGGTGGACACCGCCGAGAAGGACGCCCGCCTGATCCTGGCCGCGGCCGAGTCCACGGAGGTGCGCCTCGACGTGGCGGCGGCGGGCGCGGACCGCCTGCGCCGCGCCTCGGAGAACGGCCACGGCAGGGACGACACGGCCGCGTCGTACTTCGCCAGCTTTCCGCCTGCGGCGGGCTAGGCCGTTGTCCGGGGCGGAGGCCGCTTTCCCGGCCTCCGCCCCGGACAACGGGGCCGGCGGCCCGCCGGGCTCCGCCCGGACCACGCGGTGGGCGGCCCACCGGACTCCGGGCGCTGACGCGCCCGATCCCCCCGGGGCCCCCTTCGCCGGGGGCCGTCTCCTTTACACATCTCACCCTGCC
>NZ_LAVK01000270.1 GCF_001083795.1 Streptomyces sp. SBT349 | reverse complement strand
CAATGGGGTGATGGATGGGGTGGTTCGGGCGGGGTTCGTGGGGCCGTGGGGCTTCTGCTACTCCTGTGTGGCGCTGATGTAGTAGCAGTCCGTGTAGGCCGTGCCTCCGGTGAGGGTCCAGTCGCCGGCGTAGGGGGTGACATACGCGCCGGTGGTGGTGCGTACCACCAGTTCGTATGCGCCGGGCGCGAGTGTCAGCGTCCGCGCCGGGCGCTCCCGGTCCGTGCCGCACGCCTCGCCCAAGCGGCCGTCGAGGCCGTCGCGGGTGGTGCAGTCGGTGCAGGCGTCGATCGAGGCGGTGCCGGTCTCGGGGCCCGTCCAGAGGATTTCGAGCGCCTCGGTGGAGTCGTTGACCAGTTCGACGGTCACGGTCGATCCCGGAGCGCCGCCCGCCGGTCGCGGCGGGGGGAGCGCGCCGGTGGTGCCCTCGCCGATCTCGCTGATCTCCACGGCGATCAGCAGCTCGTCGGCGACCGGGGCGCGTGCGTCGTCGGGGTAGCCGTCGATCAGGCGCTGGAGTGCGTCCCTGGCCCGTGCCCACTCCCGTTCCTCGTAGTGCGCGACGCCGCACTCGTACAGCGACCTGCCGGTGGACTCCTCGGCCTCCTCCCGCTGGCCCGCCGTCGCCCCCGGCAGCCGCGACGCCGCCTCGAACGCGTCGCCCGCCCGGCAGAACTCCTCCGCCGCGAACCGCTCCTCACCACAGGCCAGTTGGGCGCCGGGGAGCCCGTCCCTGGCGCGGGCCGCGAGCTGGGCGGCCTCGGAGGTCTCCACCGTGGAGAGGTCCTCGAACGCCTCCAGGTCGCCGACCGTCGCGCAGGGCCGGTCGGTGAGATCCGCCGTACCCGCCTCGTACAGCGCGGCGATCCGGCCGGGCACCCGCGCCGCCTCCGGCGCGTCGGGGTGCTCGGCGCGCACGGTGGTGTACGCCTCGACGGCGGCGCGGTAGGCGGCGCTCAGGTCCGCGCCGTCCGCCCCCTCCCCGCCGTCGTCGCCGTCGGCGCCGGTCGCCGCCTCGGCGAGCGCGTCGGCGGCGGCCATGCGGACCTGGCCCAGCCGCGCCTCGGCCCCCTCCCAGGGCGGGGCGCCGTCGTAGTGGCCGAGGTAGGACTCGTAGGCGGCGACCGCCTCCTCGAAGTCGCCGTCCCCCGCCGCCGCCTCGGCGCGCAGCGCGACGGCGCAGGCGTCCCGGCCGGTGCGCGCCTCGGCGGAGGCGGGGTTCAGCGCGAACGCGTAGCGACCGGCCGCGGCCCGCTCGTAGTGGGGCAGCGCCCCGGCGCAGTCGCGGTCGGCGTGCGCCCGTTCCGCGCGGTCGAACTCGCCGGTGGGGATGGACCGGAAGAACGTCAGCCCCGCCGCGACCACCACGAGGAGCGTGCCGGCGGCGGCGTACGGCAGCCACGGGCGTCCCGGCGGCGCGGCCGGGTCGGGGAGGGGCAGATGGCGGACGCGGCGGTAGCCGTCCGCCGCCATGGCCGCGAGCCACAGCAGGTAGACGGCGAGCCAGGGCAGCGGCGTGCCCGCGGCGTTCAGCGCGTTGGCCGTGGCGATCAGGGCCGCGGTGACCAGCCAGCAGGCGGTCGCGCGCGCCCACAGGCGCAGGTGGAGGTACCCGGCGCCCAGGCCGCTGGCGTTGAGCAGCGCGGCGGCGATGCCACGGCGCCTGATCAGTTCCGGACGGTAGCCGCCGATGGTCCCCATGCCCGACCCTTTGGTTGACCGACGCGCCGATCAGCGCGGGCGCGGCCCACCGCGCCTTTTCCTCACACGCCGTCCACACGCTTCCGGTTCCCGGGGACGAGTGGTGAGGAGGAGGCGAGGGGTCGGAGGCGGCGCGGAGCGGGCCGCGTCAGGCGGCCCTGGCCAGGGCACGGCGGTCGGTGACGGCGCGGCGCGTGGCGTAGAGGGTGATCGCCGCCGTGATCGCGAGGGCCGTGAGCGCGAACGCCACGAGTCCGTCCCAGGCGGCCCGGTGGTAGACCAGCGCGCCGGTGGTGCCGCCGGCGCTCGCGCCCAGGTAGTACGCCACCTGGTACAGCGCCGACGCCTGGGCCCTGCCGTGCTCCGCGACCCGGCTCACCGAGCCGGAGGCGACCGCGTGGCCGAAGAAGAAGCCCGCGGTGATCAGCACCAGACCCGCGAGCACCGCGGCCAGCGCGTCGGCCAGGGTCAGCAGCAGCCCGGCGGACACCGTGCCGATCGCCACATACAGCGCCCCGCGCCGCCCGAGGCGGTCCATCAGGGGCCCGGTCGCGGACGAGGAGCCGGTGCCGACGAGGTAGACGACGAACACGGAACCGGCGAGCCCCGCCGAGAGGTTGAACGGTTCCTCGACCAGCCGGAAGCCGATGACGGTGTAGACCGCGCTGAACGCCGCCATCAGCAGCGCGCCGATCGCGTACAGGCGCGCCAGCAGCGGCCGGGCGAGGTGGCCGCGCACCGAGCGCAGCACCAGGCGGGGCCGGATCGAGGCCGGGGTGAAGTTCCGCGAGCGGGGCAGCAGCAGGCGGAAGACGACGGCCGCGGCCAGGCCGAGCACGGCGACCGCCGCCAGCGCCGCGCGCCAGCCGAAGCCGTCGGCGACCCAGCCGGTCAGCACCCGGCCGGACATGCCGCCCACGCTGTTGCCCGCGATGAACAGGCCGACCGCGCCGACCGTCGACCTGGCGGGCAGCTCCTCGGAGAGGTAGGCGACGGCGGAGGCCGGGATCCCCGCGATCGCGGCGCCCTGGAGCGCGCGCAGCACGATCAGGGTGGTCAGGTCGGGCGCGAACGGGATGACCACGGCGAACGCCACGGCCGCGCCCACCGACAGGGTCATCGTCCGCCGCCGCCCGAACCGTTCCGACAGCGCGCTCAGCGGGAGCACCGCCACGGCCAGGCCGATGGTGGTGGCCGAGACGGTCCAGCTCGCCTGGCCGGGGCCGACCGCGTAGGCGGCGGCGATGTCGGGGAGCAGCGCCTGCGTGGAGAAGAGCATGGCGAACGTGGCCATGCCGAGGGCGAACAGCGCGAGGTTGATGCGGGTCAGCGTCGAACGGGTCGAACGGGCCGCGGTGGCGGCCTGGGACGGCGGTTGAGAGGCCCCCGCGGTGGCGGGAGCCCCCGGTGCGGCGGTAGGCATGCCCCCAACGTACGAGCCCCCGCCTCATGCGTCCAATGCATGAAGATGCGATAATCGATGCCCGATATGCATCAGCTGAGGTCAGGGGGCGCCATGTCATCACAGCGCAACGGGGGCGACGGCTCCGTGACAGGCGCCACGCCGGTCGCCGCGGACGTCGAGTCGGGCTCCTGGGCCGCGCTTCTGGCGCCCCGGCTGGCCCAGTTCGCCGCCGTCGCCCGCCACGAGCACATCACCCAGGCCGCGGCCGAACTCGGCGTGCCGCAGCCCACCCTCAGCCGCGCGACGGCCCGCCTGGAGGCCGACCTCGGCGTGGCCCTGCTGGCCCGCCACGGCCGGACGATCTCCCTCACCCCCGCGGGCCGCGCCTTCGCCCGTTCCGTCGAACGCGCCCTGGGCGAGGTCGAACGCGCCGCCGACGCGGTCCGCTCCGACGCGGATCCGGCCGCGGGCAAGGTCGCCTTCGGCTTCCTGCACACCATGGGCCCCGAGACCGTTCCCGCGCTGCTGCGGGCGTTCCGCGAGACCCACCCGCGGGTCCGCTTCGCGCTCGTGCAGAGCTATGGCGAGGACATGATCGAGCGGATGCGCGGCGGCGAGCTGGACCTCTGCCTGACCTCGCCCGTCCCCGAGGCCCCCGACCTGGTCACCCGCCGCCTCGACGAGCAGCGCCTCCACCTGGTCGTGCCCGCCGACCACCGCCTGGCCGCCAGGCGCCGGGTCCGGCTCGCGGAGGCGGCCGACGAACCGTTCGTCACCCTCGAACCGGGCTACGGCCTGCGCAGGCTCACCGACGCCCTGTGCGAGCAGGCCGGGTTCAGGCCCCGCGTCGCGTTCGAGGGCGAGGAGCCCGAGACGCTGCGCGGCCTGGTCGCCGCCGGACTCGGCGTCTCGCTGCTGCCCCCGCCGACCGTGCGCAGGCCGGGGGTGAGCGAGCTGACCGTGATCGCGCCCCGGGCGGTGCGGGAGATCGGCGTGGCCTGGATGGCGGGCTCCCAGGACACGCGCCCGGTGGCCGACTTCAAGCGGTTCCTGCTCGGCCGCAGGGGCCGCCTCGCGGGCGGCGAGCCGGAGTCGGCGGGTTGAGGGGGCCGGTGCCCGCGGCCCGGGAAAGCTCGGTGATCTACGCGCGTAGCCGGTAGAGTGCCCCCGTGACCCCGAGCCAGACACCGCCCAGCCCCGAGCACATCCTGCGCGCCCCCAAGGTGCTGCTGCACGACCACCTCGACGGCGGGCTGCGCCCCGCGACCGTCGCCGAACTCGCCGCCGAGCAGGGCTACGACCGGCTGCCGGCCGAGGATCCTGAGCGCCTGGGCGCCTGGTTCCGCGAGGCGGCCGACTCGGGTTCGCTGGAGCGGTACCTGGAGACGTTCACGCACACCGTCGGCGTGATGCAGACCGAGGACGCGCTGGCCCGCGTCGCCGCCGAGTGCGTGCGGGATCTGGCCGCGGACGGCGTCGTCTACGCCGAGGTCCGGTACGCGCCCGAGCAGCACGTGGAGCGCGGCCTCACGCTGGAGCGGGTGGTCGAGGCGGTCAACGCGGGCTTCCGCGAGGGCGAACGGCTCGCCGCCGCCGGGGGGCACCGGATCCGGGTGGGCGCGCTGCTCACCGCGATGCGGCACGCGGCCCGCGCCCTGGAGATCGCCGAACTGGCCAACCGCTACCGCGACCTGGGCGTCGTCGGCTTCGACATCGCGGGCGCCGAGGCCGGGTTCCCGCCCACCCGGCACCTGGACGCGTTCGAGTTCCTGAAGCGGGAGAACAACCACTTCACGATCCACGCGGGCGAGGCGTTCGGGCTGCCGTCCATCTGGCAGGCGCTCCAGTGGTGCGGCGCCGACCGGCTGGGGCACGGGGTGCGGATCATCGACGACATCACGGTGGACGACGACGGCTCGGTGACGCTCGGGCGGCTGGCGGCGTACGTCCGTGACAAGCGGATTCCCCTGGAGCTGTGCCCCACGTCCAACCTCCAGACCGGCGCCGCCGCCTCGTACGCGGAGCACCCCATCGGCCTGCTGCGGCGGCTGAGCTTCCGGGCCACGGTCAATACGGACAACCGGCTGATGAGCGACACCAGCATGAGCCGCGAATTCACCCATCTGGTACAGACTTTCCGCTACACCCTGGATGATCTTCAGTGGTTCACGGTCAATGCGATGAAATCCGCGTTCATTCCTTTCGATGAACGTCTGGCCATGATCAACGAGGTGATCAAGCCCGGGTACGCCGCGCTACGCTCCGAATGGCTGTTCAACCGGCCGGGTCCCTCACCGCTCTGAACTGCGCTGATGCGAGGGTTCTCGGCGGGTCGCGCCCGCCGGTACGACAATGTCGGCCCGGTGGGTTACGGGTAACCGCGCGCATTTCGATTCATTGCGGTACCGGGTTTTCAGTGGTTACCTTCGGCGGGCCGCTCACAACCCCACACAAGGACGCAGTGACAGAAATGAAGAAGGCAATGATGAAGTCCCTCGGTGTGGTCGCACTCGGTGCGGCCCTCGGCGCGGCGGCGGCGGGCACCGCCTCCGCCACGGTCACCGACGGCGTCGGCAAGACGGCGGACGACGTGGCGCGCACGCTGCCCTCCCTGGAGGGGACCACCAGCGGACTCCCGGGCGGCAGTGGTGAGCTGGTCCGGTCGGGCACCGACCTGGTGACCGGTTCCACGCAGTCCGCCCCGCTGGCCGGGCAGATGCTCTCGCACACCACCAAGCCCTCCGGCCTGACGACCGCCGCCACGGGCGTGCTGGGCAAGCTGCCCCTTCCGGCCGACAGCCTGGGACTGCCGACGGACCAGATCGTCCAGGGCGTCTCGCTCGGCTCCTGAGCCACGGGAGTCCGGAGATCCACGCGGGCCTCAGGGCCCGTCCCCCGCGAGGGGGGCGGGCCCTGAGCCGTGCCGTGCGGCTATCCGCGGGGGGACAGGGCGGCGGTCTCGCGGCGCTCGGAGCGGGCGGGTCCCCAGCAGCGGCGGGCCCGGCCGGCCCGGCCGGGGTCGGCACCGCGCTCGGGGGCGGCGGCCGGCGGGGGCGTCGCACGCCGGCGCGCGGGCGTCCGGGCGCCCTGGCGCGGCTCGCGGAGCAGGCGGTGGCGCAGGCGGGAGTAGCACAGCTGGTGGGCCAGCGCGATGCCGACCGTGTTGAGGATGACGGTGTCCACATCGGCGACCCGGCTGGGCACGAAGGACTGGCCCACCTCCAGGGCGAGCGCGATCATGCCGCCCAGGAATCCGGTGCGGAACAGGGAGGCGAACCGGGTGCCGCCGAGCCGCTGCCAGAGGAGCGGGAGCAGCACCCCGAGCGGCGCCAGGCGCACCAGCCCGGCGCCGATGGTGCGCGTGGCCTCTTCGGGGCCGCGCTCCAGGTCGGCGCGGATGGTGGCCAGGGGTTCGACGTTGCCGGGGGAGACCCAGAGCACGTCGAGCGGGCGCAGCGCAGCCCAGGTGACGAAGAGCAGGTACGCCGAGAGAAGTGCGAGAGCCGCCAGCCGCGGGGGCGGGCCGGCACCGGGTCCCGTGGAACCCGCAGGATGATGCTGCACGTGGATCAGGACGCGGGCCGCGTCGGGCCCGGTTCCCCGCTTCGCATGTGACCTGCGTCGTACGACGCGCTCACGCGGTGTGTCTCAGGCCGGGCCGACGGGGGTGTGGGCCGCCTCGGGACTGGTGCGCATCGCGGAGGTGCAGGCGTAGGGCTGGGGCTGGCCGCCGAGGGCGTCGTCGGGGCCGCCGAGCAGGACGGTGTGGCCGTTGCCGCCGAGGGGCTCGCTGTTGGCGAAGGTGCAGATGATCTGCACCAGGGCGATGGCGGTCAGCTCGCTGGGCCGCTCGCTCAGCCGCAGCGCGGGGTCCGGGTCGTCGCCCACGGGACCGTTGACCTCCAGGGAGGGCGGCACCTCGCTGGTGAAGCCCGCCGCCTCCTCCTCGTTCCCCGGGTCCGACTGGAGCTCGGCGAGCAGCGCCTTGGCCACGGCCACCCGGTCGCCGGCGCCCGACTCCGGCAGCTCGATGGGGCGGTGGACGGACTCGATGTGCGAGCCGCACAGCAGGTAGACCTCGGAACTGACCGTGTCCTGCGCGGCGGGCCGCGCGTCGCAGGTGGCGCGGGTGGGGGCGGGGCCCGCGTCGACGGGGACGTCCGTGGGCCTGATGCCGCAGCCCGCGGCCCCGGCCGTGGCCGCCAGCACGGCGGTGGCCACCATGGTGAGCGTCCACCCGCGCCTGCGGCGCCACCCGCGCCGTTCGCGCCCATCCGAGCCCCGCGGTGTCCCGTTCATCCGCCGTCCCCCTTCGCCGAGCCGTTGCCGAGGTCGGCGCCGGCCGGCTCGCGCTCGGGCAGCCGGGGCTCGCGGGGCAACCGCAGCGTGAACACGGCGCCACCCTCCGGGGCGTTGTGCACGCTGATGTCGCCACCGTGCAGATGGGCGTTCTCCAGGGCGATCGAGAGGCCGAGCCCGCTGCCGTCGGAGCGGGGCCGCGAGGCGCTGGCCTTGTAGAAGCGGTCGAACACGTGGGGCAGCACCGCCTCCGGGATGCCGGGGCCGTGGTCGGCGACCTCGACGAGCAGGCTGCCGCCGCCCGCCGTCTCCTCGCGGATGGTCACGCTGACCGGGGAGCCGCCGTGCTTGAGCGCGTTGCCGATGAGGTTGGCCAGGATCACGTCGAGGCGGCGGGGGTCGAGGCGGGCGATGATGCCGCGGTCCGCGTGGAGATGAACGGCGTCGAGCCAGGCGCGGGCGTCGATGCAGGCGGTCACCTGGTCGGCGATGTCCACCTCGTCCAGCACCATCCGGGCCGTGCCCGCGTCGAAGCGGGTGACCTCCATCAGGTTCTCCACCAGGTCGTTCAGCCGCCGCGTCTCGCTGACCACCAGCTGGACCGCGGGGGCGATCATGGGGTCGAGGTTGTCCACCTCGTCCTCCAGCACCTCGGTCATGGCGGTGATGGCCGTCATCGGGGTGCGCAGCTCGTGCGACATGTCCGCGACGAAGCGGCGGCTCGCGGACTCCCGGGTGCTGAGGTCCTTCACGCGCTGTTCGAGGGAGGCGGCGGACCTGTTGAACGTCCGGGTCAGCTCGGCCAGTTCGTCCGCGCCGCGCACTTCGAGGCGGGTGTCGAGCTTGCCCTCGCCGAGCTGCTGGGCCGCGTCGCTGAGGCGTTGCACCGGGCGCAGGACCATGGTGGCCGCCGCCTGGGCGAGGAGGACGGAGCCGATGACGGCGAGGGCGGTGGCGATGCCGAGGGACCAGGCGAGCGAGTTGAGGTCGTCACGCTCGGGGGCCAGGGAGGCGAGCATGTACCCGGTCGGGCCGCCGCCCATGACCTGGGTGCCGCCGATGAGGTACGGGTCGCCGTCGACGCTGATCCGCTGCCAGTACAGGTGGTACTCGGCCGCGCCCTCGCCGTCGCGCCGGTCGAGGACGGCCTCGACCAGGGAGTCCGGCACCATCGGGAAGCCGAAGGCGGCGGGGTCGGATTCGGCGGTGCATATGGAGCCCTCGGCGGGCTCCTCGGCGGTGCCGGCCGAGTCCGCGATGCGGGGGTCCATGAGGACCACGTCGTAGTTGAGGGTGTTCTTCGCCACGGCCGCCGCCATGCCGCGCACGTCGTCGCACGTCGCCCGCTCGGGGAGGACGCTCGCCTGCTCGCCCAGGGACTCGCGGAAGTCGCGGAGCGCCGCGTTCTGCGCGCGGGTGAGCACGGCGTCGCGGTTGAGCCAGTACGCGATGCCGGAGACCGAGACCGCGGCCACCAGCGCCACCAGCGCGAACACCGTGACCAGGCGCAGCCGCAGGCTCGTGAGCCGCAGCAGCGAGCGGAGCCGGCCGCGCACGTTGCTCTCCGACGCGCGGGCCCCGGGCGCGTTCCCGCCGGGCGCGCCCTCCCCGGGCACACCCGTGCCGGGGGCGTGCTCACCGACGGCGACCGCGTGGGGCGCGTCGGCACCGGGCGCGTTGCCGTCAGGCGGCGCGTCGTGGCCGGGCGCGCGGGGGGCCGGTGGTTTCTCCCCCGGGGAGGCGTCACTCACGAAGGCGCGTCCAGCCGGTATCCCACGCCGCGCACGGTGCGGATGAGCTTGGGCGAGGAGGGAACGTCCTCGACCTTCGCCCGCAGCCTCTGCACGCAGGCGTCGACCAGGCGCGAATCGCCCAGGTAGTCGTGCTCCCACACCAGGCGCAGCAGCTGCTGCCGGGACAGCGCCTGGCCGGGGCGGCGGCTCAGCTCCAGCAGCAGCCGAAGCTCGGTCGGCGTGAGCTGGAGGTCGGCGCCGTTCTTCGTGACGGTCATGGCGGCCCGGTCGATCACGATGGAGCCGAATGTGGCCGAATCGTTGGACTCCCGCTCCCCGCGCCGCATCACCGCGCGGATGCGGGCGTCCAGGACACGGCCCTGCACCGGCTTGACCACGTAGTCGTCGGCGCCCGATTCGAGCCCGACGACGATGTCGATGTCGTCGCTGCGGGCGGTCAGCAGGATGATCGGCAACTGGTCGGTCCTGCGGATGCGGCGGCACACCTCGAAGCCGTCGATGCCGGGCAGCATGACGTCCAGGACGATGAGGTCAGGCCGTTGTTCGCGTAGGAGCTTCAGGCCGTCCTCACCCGTCGCCGCCGTCACGACACGGTGCCCCTGGCGAGTGAGACTCATCTCCAGGGCCGTCCGCACCGCCTCGTCGTCCTCGATCAGCAACAGAAAAGCCACGCGGCTCATTGTGGCCTATGGACCGGCCGGAGTTCGACCTTCCGTCCCTTGAAGCGTCCCCGTCAGGCCGCGCGAGGCCGGCCAACCCCTGTGACAGCGCTGTGACAGACGGCGGACGGCGCGATGAAACTGGCCCGGCAGTGTATTCCCCACGAACACGGACGGCCTTCACGATGGGGGAGCGGGATGAGCGCAGTGCACGGCATCACCACCACGGCGGTGAACGAGACGCGCACGGCCGCCGCGATGGTTCCCGTCCGGTGCGGAGAGAAGTCCGGAGCCACGCGGCATGGGGGCCGTCGTGGCGTCGGGCACCAGCGTCCGCCGCATCTGACCGCGGTGGACGCGCATGGGGGGCGGAACGGGAGCGTGCGGCGCGACGGGGGCACGGAAGCGGAGTTCACCGCTTACGTACGAGAGCGCCGCGCCTCCCTGTACGCCACGGCCTACCACCTCACCGGGGACCGGTTCGAGGCGGAGGACCTGCTCCAGAGCGCGCTGCTCTCGACCTACCGCGCCTGGGACCGGATCAGCGACAAGGCGGCGGTCGGCGGCTATCTGCGGCGGACCATGACCAACCTGCACATCAGCGCCTGGCGACGCAGGAAGCTCAACGAGTACCCGACCGAGGAACTGCCCGAGGCGCCGGGCGAGTTCGACACCATGCGCGGCACCGAGCTGCGCACCGTGCTCTGGCAGGCGCTGGCGCGGCTGCCCGAGCAGCAGCGGACCATGCTGGTGCTCCGCTACTACGAGGGACGCACCGACCCGGAGATCGCCGACACGCTCAACATCAGCGTCGGCACCGTGAAGAGCAGCATCTGGCGCACGCTGCGCCGGCTGCGCGAGGACCGGGCGCTCAGCCTCGGCCAGGACCAGGAGGAGTCCTTCGGCGAGCTGGTCGCCTGACGGAGCGGGGGAGCCCGAGGG
>NZ_LAVK01000026.1 GCF_001083795.1 Streptomyces sp. SBT349 | reverse complement strand
CGCTCACGGAGGACCCCCGATGACCGCCGACGCCACCCTGCCCCCGCCCGGCCCCGCCACCCACGCGGAGCGCACCGGGGCCGGCCTGCGGCGGATCGACGCCCGCGTCCCCGACGGCGACGCCCTCACCGCCCACCGGGACATCGCCGACGAGGTGGTGGAGCGGCTCAGCGCCGAGTACCGCAAGCTACCGGTCGGCGACCCGTTCGAGGACGGCACCCTCGTCGGCCCGCTCATCTCCGTCCGCGCGGCGGAGGCGATGCGCGTGAGCCACGTAAATGTCGACCCATTCGGGGAGGTCACGCACCGATGAATGAGATTCCTTTCTATGAAGTCGTAGAAGTGTTGCAGACTGCAGACTCCGTCTCCTTGGGTGTCAGCGGTAATCGTGGGGTGGTTATCGGACTTTCAGCAGGAGAAAGCGAGGAAGTTTTCGCCGTGCTGATCGGTGACAGAACGTACATGCTTGGCCGGTCAAGTCTTATGCAGACGGGGGAGCGCGCAGATCCCGCGTCCATCTACGCCGGAGATGTGGTTCGGGTAACTCCGGAGCGCTATCCGGACGACGAGCGGTGAGTTTCATGGCGCAAGGGTGAGGGGTTGGTTCCGGAATGGGGGTCCCGGTATGCTGATCTTTTCATGCCGGTGGTGGCCTGGCGGAAATGAAGGATTCCTTCAGGCGATTATCGATTCAGATGGGTCATTCTGGCTTCTCGACGGGACGGGACGGGGGATGGCGATGAAGCGATTCCCGCCCTGGTCCGCAGCAGTCGTCACTGCTGTGGCTGGTGTGCTCGGCAACACTCACGATGGGCTCACCGGCCGCGAGATCGATTATCTGCTGGCCCAATCAAGAGTCCCGAATGCCGAAGGCTCCAGCAAGCTTGACCGGCTGACCCGAGCACTATCACGGCCGCGGTGGGCATCGACCAGGTCGTGATGGTGCCGTGGGCGCGGCGGTCGGCCGCGGTGTTCAGCGGCATGCAGCTGGGGCAGCTGCGCGGCTCCGGGTGGCGGCGTTCCGCGCTGCTGACGGTGGCCGAGGAGCTCACCCAGCGCGTGCTGCTTCTGATCTCGGGGGAGCCGAAGCCGTTCCTTCCGGGCGGCATCAAGGCCGTGGCGGAGGTGGCGACCCGGTCAGGGCGGTGACGGACCCGGCGGCCGTGCCGATGCAGGTGGCGCCCACACACGAGGCGTGGGTGGAGGCGGTCGCCGCGCGGGTGGCGGCCCGGCTCGCGCAGTACGCGCATGCCCGGGAGACGGCGGGCCTGCCGCCGGAGAACGAGAGCGGTCATCGGGAGAGCGCTGGGCGCCTGGTCGCGGATGAGCTGGAGAGGTTGGCCCGCGCGGAGCTCGCCGCCGGTCGCCCGACGCCCGAGGAGGCGGCGCTCGGCGCGCCTCAGAGGGCTCCGAAGCCGGATGTCCCGTGGTCGGCTGGCGGACGCGGCGGGCTTCCCAGGCCGGTGGGGCACGCGTCGTGCCGGGATGGCAACATTGTGTGACGGTGGCCGGTGACCGGTTGCGCCGTGCCGAGCACGTCCGTACGGATTTTGTTCCCTGCAACGGGACTTCCACGTGACGGCGCGGGTTGTGCCGAGAGGGAGGAAATGGAAGAAGAGAACAGGGCCAGCCGTCCGGGCCGCGGCAGGCACCGGTATATCGAACGTTCCGCTCGGCGGCGGGCCATCGATCGACGCCGTCTGATGCTCGCGCCATGGCCGTGGAGCACGATCGCCACAGCGGTTTTCACGCTGATTAGCGTCGCGCTCGCGTTCGCCCAATTCAATGACGACAAGTATGCCGACGGGGGGATACTGCCGCCCAGCTATGAGGAGAAGTTGCTCGAGGCCCGCGATCAGCTGTTTACCGGCACCGTCACTCACACCGATGCCGAGCGACTCGACCTTATTGTCGGCGAGTCACGGCAATTCAGTGTCGAAGTGAGCGGATCTTGGCGAGAGGCAGGCTCAAGTGAATCGGCCACGCCGGTCCCGGTCGGTGCTCAGATCGGGATCAAGTTCCACTGCACGGGAGAGGCGGTGACCTGCACCGCACTTTCATCCGAACGTCAGAACGTTCTCACCATGCATGACAGGTCGACCTGGCTGTGGGAGATCGACGCGAGAGAGAAGGGGGACGTCGGCCTTGCTCTCACCGTGACCGCGTATTTCCAGGACACGGACACCGTGCTATTCGAAAAGCCCATCACCTCTCACGTCTCAGTGGCAGCCGCGCCGGTCGAAAGAGGTTTGCTCTCGTGGGGCGTCGAACTGCTGGCGTGGGCCCGGAGCACGGTGCTGGAACTGGGGATGATCGCGGGCGCCCTGGCGGCGGTGTGGGCTCTGTGCGTCGCGGTGGCGAGTCGGCGCCACAGCGCCGATGGGATGCAGGAGGAGAACGGCCGAGCGGGAGTCCCCAGAGTTGCCCAGCTGCCGAGCCCAGCGCAGCCCGCGCAGTCGAGTTCGGGCGCCCCCCGGGCCCGTGAAGCCGGCCAAGAAGACGAGGGCGCGACAGACGGCACAGCGTAGACCCGGCAACTCGCCCGTGATGGTGCTCGGCAGGCCCAGCTGAGAGTTCTTTCCCCGATTTTCCGGCCGCTTCACGGTGCCGCCGCAGCTTCCCTGCGCGGCACCGGCGTTGACGGTGGTGCGAATGATGGTGGAGTACACGCCGTCGGGGGCACCGGTCCGGCCACTGGGTGCGAGGATACGGAAGGTCTCGGTGAAGACGGTGGATTTCTCGGGGGACAGGTCTGTTCGCGGGCAGGGGAGAAGTCGTCGGAATCGACATCTCCACCGAAGATTCCGAAAATCCCCAGGGTGGAGGCCGCCGTTCCCCGCTCCCGCTCCCGAGGAGCAGAAACGTCGAGTCGCTTGAGATGGTCTTCGTTGGCCGGCCGGTGTGCTGTCGTGTGAGAGCGAGGCGGCGGAGCGTGCGTTCGCCACTCGTAATGTCGCGCGGGCGCGGCGGGTGATGCGGCTGGGCTTCTCAGGGTTGCAGGCCACGGCTCGGCCGGAGTCGGTGGCGGTCCGGGCAGTTGCATCACCTTTTGACGCAGGACACCGGTCGGTCGTGGGGTGCGCGGAATGTCGCCGATCTGACGCGGCTGGCCTCTACCTATGCCAAGGAGATTCTGGGTATGGAGCCCGATCCGACGCGCGTGGGCGACTCCCCGGGGTCGGCTGGCAGAGTATCGGAGCGTCGCGTTGAGCGACGAAGCCCTCATCTTCTTCTGCGACCACGGCACCTCCGCCGGTCACCTGGCACTCGACGTGCATCAGCGTGAACTTCCCAACGAGCTGGAGGGTTACGCCACCTTCTGGCTCGGCAACGGCGCTGCGCACGGCGAATAAGAGATCGCGCGGGTAAGGATCGTCGTTTGCGAGCGTCGCATCCCTGTGATGCCTCGCAAGGCGCGGGTGCGAAGGCATGCTGGGCGCACGTCGAGCGCTCCGCAACGCAGTTTCGTGGGGTGTACTGGCGAAGCGCCCACGGGGCGGCGCGCGGCAGGTGAGACCTACGCGCGCGTTCTCCAAGGCGAATCACCGGTGCACAGGCCGACGACGTCGCTGCCGCGGAATGTAGGTCACACCCACGTCTCGGGGTCGCCACACCGGGCCACGCCGTACTCCCGTCGCGATGCGGCCCCGACCGTGGCGCGCGGCGACGGTGGGTGATCAGTCGTGTACGGCGGCTGTCGGCGAGGATCTCCTCCAACTGCTCCTTGACCGCCGGGACCTCCTTCACCAGGGCGATCTCTCGGCCGGCGTCGCGTCCGGACCGGTAGGCATGGCGGCATCCTTGCAGCGGCCACCGTCAGCGCCGGCTCGCATCAATGTGTTCGGCGACGGCCGGGAGTTGAGCGGGCGGAGCCGGCGGACCGGCACGGTCGGCGTCTCGACGTCTCTTCGACCAGCAGCGCTTGCCACGCTGCCTCCCGCTCCTCGGACGAGACGATCTGTCGGCCGCGGCGTCATGGGTTTCCTCGTCACCCCGCAGCGCGGCCGATGAGTTTGTGGCTCCCGGCCGGTCAAAGCTCGTGACACCCTGGGAAAGGACACCGTCATGTCGGAGCTTCTCGTCGACTTCATCACCTCCCTCGACGGCTATGCATCGGGAGAGGGTTGGCCCGGGTTCTGGGGCCTGGAGGGCCCGGAGTACCTCGCATGGCTCGGCGAGCAGCCCGAGGCCACCCACCTGATGGGAGCGAACACCTACCGCCTGATGTCGGGCTTCGCCGCCGGTGAGGTCCCGGATGGCCAGGACGAGTTCAGGCCCGAAGAAGAGGCGTCCGTCGACGAGCTCACGCAAGCGTCCAAGGTGGTGTTCTCCTCCTCACTCGAGGAGCCACTGACGTGGGCCAACTCCACGCTCGTCCGCGACGACGCCGTCGAGGCGGTCCGCGCCATGAAGTCGAGTGGCTCGGGGCTCCTCAGCACGATCGGCAGCCTGAGCCTGTGCCGGTCCCTGCTACGAGCCGGACTCGTCGACCGCTTCCGGGTCGTGATGTTCCCGGTGATCACCGGAGCCACGGGCGCGGAACGCATCTACGACGGCTACCCGGACGTCGCCCTCGAGATGATCGAGCACCGCACCTTCGACGGCCGCATCCAGCTGGTCGAGTACAAGCCCCGCGTGCTCGAGCACCCGCCGCTCGGCGCCCCCGCGTGACGTCGCCCCGTCCGCCGGTCTGGACCGCCGCCAGGCCGGCGGGCGCGGAGCAAGCCAGGGAAATAGCTGTGCTGAAGCCCGCGCATCGACGGGCCGGCCGGTGGCGGCCGTCATCACCGCATGGGCCTCTCCGATGGAGGGATCGTCGGTACGATCGACCTGTTCCCCCGAGCTACCTGCCTGTGACAGCTGCCTGTCGGACCTCCCCGGCATCGTCAGGGTCACATGAGGAGCGCGACGGCATGACCCTCCTCCACCACGCGATCGACATCGAACTCGACGCCGGCAACCGGCCGGACGTATCCCTGCACGTCGACACCACCGCGTTCCTGCCGGCCCGGGGAGCCGACCCCACGCGGAAGTCCCACCAGGGCCGCGGCCTGTCTGCCGAGCACATGGCCTTCGCCTCGGGGCACTGGCCGGCCATGGAACTCTTCGGAGCCTGGAAGCGGGAACGAGGCCAGTAGACCTCTCCTCAGCCGGCCTGCGCCCTCACGGGCGGGTCATTCCCGGCCGATCGCGAGAACGACGGGGCCCTGGCGTTCGACACGCCCGTCCCTCGTGAGCCGGCAGAACGGGGACCCTCCTGTTCCACCACGCGCCGCGCTCGCGCCCGCGCCCGCTGCTCGCAGAAGATGGCTCCGTCGATGGACGAACTCGCCGCTGCTGACGAGTCGATCGAGGCTCCCGGCGCCGACTGAGAGACCTTGGAGCCTCGCCGCGTGCTTCCTTGCCGCTCTCACGTGACCCTCGGCGACTTCTCCGGGCCGCCCAGTCGCTTGTTCATCGTGTCGAGTGTCGGCCAAGGAGGACCGTCGTGCAGCGCGTGCAGGAGTTCTTCTCCGAAAAGCCTCCCGTTCGGGAACTGGTCGTCACGGTCCCAGCGCCACGCCGCGACCATCGCGAGGACGAGCTGTCGGCACTCGTCCAGCAGCCCGTGGTCGATGTTCGGGTAGTGCTCGCAGACCGCCTCGGGCACATGGGCGAGGTCGAACTCGACGGGTCCACGGCAGCACGTCTCAAGGTCGATGAACAACGGGCCGTTCTCCGTGCTGAGCACGTTGCCTGGATGCGGCTCGCCGTGGAGCAGCTGCTCACCGGTGCCACGCTTCTCGATCGCTCTTCGCAGGCTTGCCAGTCTGCCGCCGAGGAAGACGCGGTCCGCGTCGGCGAGGTCCGGCGAGCGATCCGGGTCGGCAACGATCTCTTCCGCCTCCGTGATCCGGTCCGTGAACCGTGGGCTCGGCATATCGACCTTGCGCATGCCGACGTGCAGCAGTTCCAGCGCCTTCGCGCAGTCGACTGGTGAGACGTGGGGTGTCATGGGCTCGTAGTAGGTCCACAGCGTCACGGTGAAGCCATCGCGCGTGTACACACGCGGGTCCGCCCGAGGCTCCAGGGGACACACCGGGGATCCGACCTCGGCGAGCCGCTGAGCGAGCTCGACTTCGAACTGTGCGACCTCTTGTCCCACAGGGGCGACCCGGGCGAAGACGTCGCATGGCGTCAGCCGCAGTGCCAGCTTGTTCGAGTTGTGGAGCACGATGGCGCCGCTGACCGGCAGGCCGAGCGATGCGGCGACCGAAGTCGCAGCCGCCCTCGCACGTGTAACGTCGGACATCTCCATGCTCAGAACCTGGCACACCGGCCGCCGGTAGTCTCCTCGATTTCCGCGTCGGGCGCGGGTCGGCTGGTGCGAGGACGTCCGTCCCCGCGTGACGTGCAGACGATCTACGCTGCCTCTTGCCGGTCCTGCTGCTCCAGGGCTCCGTCGTTCTCGCGATCGGCCGGGAATGACCACGTGAGCCCGGGAGTCGCTCGTGGCCGCCGGGCCATGTCCCACCCGTGACGGCGCAGGCTCTCGGCGATGTTGTCCCGCCCGGCCAGGCGGAGCGCGCCGCCGAGTCGGGGCATCAGGCCCACACCGGCCATGTCGGGACCGACCGCGAGAACGACCCAACCCTGGTGTCCCGTGGTCATGGTGAGCCGGCACCTCCACAAGCCGGTGACGAGGCCATCACGCGCCTGGGGCAGGGGGCAGGGGGCAGGGGCAGGCAAGGCTCAGGCTCTGGCTCACAGCACCACCGGGTGACACGGCCGTGGCGGGGCCCGGACCTCGGTGGTCCGGACCCCGCCACGGCCGCTCAAGGAGCGGAGATCGCCTCAGGAGTGCCCGCCCACGACCGCCTCGTGACAGAGCAAGGTGTACGTCAGTGACGTTGGCGTTGCGGCTCTTGCTCAGGGAGTTCGCCAGCCGTGACGAGGTCCATGAGACTCGACCACGCCGCGGCCACACACTGGGTGGCGGCTGGCGAGGATGCCTCGCGACGACGGGCCGCGTGGCGGGCGTCAGTCCTCCAGCGTTGACGGAGGCGTGCCCAGGGCGGCCAGCGCCGGCCAGAACTCGTCGGGGATGGTGGTGGCCTGGAGCTCTTCCAGCTGGGCCAGCCGCTCGGGGCGGCCGACGCCCACGATCGTCGAGGCGATGCCCGGGTGGCGCAGCGAGAACCGCAGCGCCGCGGCGTGCAGCGGGATGCCCCACCGCTCGCACAGCTCGCGGGCACGCGCCACCCACGCGAGGAGCTCCGGCCCCGCTTGGGTGTAGGCGTACGTCTCGCTCCTGCCGGCGAGGAGGCCGCCGCCGAAGGGCGCGGCGTTGAAGACACCCATGTCGCGTTCGGCCGCCAGGTCGATCAGCTCCTCACCCCGGCGGTCCACGAGCGTGTATCGGTTGTGGGTCAGCAGGACATCGAACGCGCCGCTCTCGGCGTACCGACGCATCAGGGAGACGGGGCCCGCGGCGATGCCGAGGGCCCCGGCCAGCCCCTGGTCGCGCAGCTCCATCAGCCCCTGTATGGCCCCGCCGGGTGCGAACGCCTCCTCGAACTCGATGGTGTAGGGGTCGTGGAGGTGGAGCAGCGGCAGGCGCTCAAGCCCCAGTCGCGCGATGCTCTCCTCGAACGACCGCCAGACACGGTCGCGGTCCAGCGCGCCCGTTTCCGGGTCGGCGTCGACCTTGGTGACGATCGCTTTGCCGGCGGGAAGCCCGTCGCGCCGGACGGCGGATCCGAGGACGGTCTCGCTGCGGCCTTGGGTGTAGTTGTTCGAGGTGTCGATCATGGCGAGCGGGCTCGCGAACATCGCCCGCGCCAGGGCTTCGGCCGTCTCGGCCGGTGTCCCGTCGGGACGCGGGGGGTTGCCCAGGAGGGAGGCGCCGACACTGACGGCTGTCACGCGCAGCGAGGTCCCCGGCACGATCCGCTCGTCGACCAACTCGTCCATGGCTCTTCGAACCTCCGCTCACTCGCCTACGCGTACCCGTCGATACGCCTTCCCGCACCGGACACTAGCAGCGACGCCGTCACGCGAACGGTGTTGCTGACGGCGGCCGGCGGGCCGGGCTTCCTCCGCGGTGAACCCGACCTTCGGGCCTGCGCCCTGTCGTGTCCGCGCGAAGACGGTGGCCACCGTGGGCCGGAAGGACGGCTGCGTCGTGCGGTACGTCCAACTCGCCGACAACCGGCGGGTGGACAGGCAGACGCGGGCCGAGGTGCTGGTCAACCTGGCGGCCGCGAGGACCGGCTCGATCTGGACTCGCTGCGACGCCTGGCCGCCTCGGTCAACCGCTACCCGTCACCGCACCGCTGGGCGCCGAGGCCGGCACGCCGCAGGTGGAATGCTCCCGCCCGATCGGCACGGTCTGGCTGCTGGACCAGCTATGGAAGCGGAAGCCGCTCGGCATCGACACCGCGCTCGCCCAGACCCTGGACGGACGCCGGTTCCGCACCGACATCGAGCGGGTGCTGTTCGCCCTGGTCGCCAACCGCGCCATCGCCCCCGGTTCGAAACCCGCCGCGGGCGAGTGGATCCAGTCGCGATGTGGTCGTGCCCGGCCCGCCCGAACTCGACGGCAACAACCAGGCACTGCGCGCGATGGAATCGAGGCCGCCCGCGACCAGACCCGGCGAGAAGAGCAACTCGCCGCCATCACCGACGAACCGGCCCCGACCGCGGCCGCGTCCACGAGCGGAGCGATCCGGGGGCGACAGCCGCCAGCAGGACCCAGACCGTTGCGTTTCCGTCGACGGGCACCTTACAAGGTCTTTCGATCCAGATCGAAAGACCTTGTTGATCGGTCGAAGGTCCAGCAGCATGTCGCTGTGACGGGGATCACCTTTCGTCGGGACGCATTCGGAACTATTGGAACTATTCGGCAGCTAGTGGCTGCGGCAACTCCCAAGCAACGTGCGCCTCTGTGACGTGAGCATCTGGCGATGCCGGCGTCATGCCCTCTTTCAGATCAATGGCGGCCATTGGCCCTCTATCACGAACCGTACTCCCCGCAAGCGGTGTCCGGAATCGATTGTGCTAGGACCGCGACCAACCGACATGCTCTGAACGTGAAGGAGAATTGTTCGCATGAAATCGACCGGGGCGGCACTGATAGAATTCGTTGCAAGACTAGTCGATATGCCTGTCGTTCGTGTCGCGTTGGACGAATTGTCGCTGGACGATTCGCTGCGGACCGGGCGGCGGAACATGGAGCATGTCCAGGTTCTGGCCGGTGTCGTCTCGGCTCTTCCCCCTGTGGTCGTTCATCGCGACAGCATGCGGGTGATCGATGGGGTTCACCGTGTCCACGCCCACCGGTCCTGCGGGGAGACCCACATAGCCACACGATTTTTCGACGGTAGATGGGAGGACGCCTTCCTCCTCGCGGTCAGCTTGAACGTGCGGCATGGGATGCCGCTTTCGCTCGCCGACCGGCATACCGCCGCGCTGCGGATTCTTTCGACTCATGCTTCTTGGTCGGATCGTTCGATCGCGAGCATTACAGGGCTCAGTGGCAAGACGGTGGCGGCGCTCCGAACGCGTTCGACTGAGGAGATTCCGCAGTCGAACATTCGGATGGGCCGGGACGGTCGTGTTCGACCGCTGACTTCAACGACCGGGCGGCTGAAAGCGAGTCAGATCCTTACCGAGCGGCCCGACACCACGTTGCGGGAGGTCGCGCGGGAGGCGGGCATTTCCCTTGGGACAGCCCATGACGTGCGGAGTCGTATGAGGAAGGGCATGGATCCCGTCGAGCTGAGAAAGGCCAGGACCGGTGATGCCAATCATGTCATGGCCGTCAGGAGCACTGACCACCGTTGCGAGAGTCGCAGCTTTGAGACGGCGCGTGCGCTCTTTCATCGAATGAGCCAGGAACCCAATCTGAGGTACAACTCTCAGGGACGGTTGCTCCTCCAGATACTTCAACTTTCCATGCGGCAGCGCGATGAATGGCTTGACATCATAGGATCGGTGCCGCCGCACTGGAAGCACACCTTCTCGGAGTTGGCACGGTTCTGTGCTGACGAGTGGATGTCCGTTGCCGAGGAGGCCGAGCGCAATGGCCTCGACCTAGTGCATTAGGCGGAGAAGTTTCCATGCCATCGCTCAGTGGTCTCTGCCGCGTAGCAGGGTGATGCCTAATTGGGTGGTCGTGTGCAGCATCACGTTGGCGTATCGCCGACTGGTGATCAGGTCGGCGGCGCGCAATACCGAGGCGTGGTAGCTCACGGTGCTGGGGGACATGTTGAGCAACCTTGCCAAACCGGTGGTCGACCTGCCGGGCCGCGCCGCGATGAGCATCGCGACACGGGTCGGCCTCAGCAGGGCGGACAGGCCACCGTGGGCCCGGTCGGGGGGGAACCCGGCCTGGGGGATCGGGTAGACCAGCACGGGCGGAAGCGTCGTATCGGCGAGTGTGATGGGGTAGGTCGAGCAGAAGAAGGATGGCACCAGCATCAGTCCTCGACCGTCTAGGTGGAGACTCCGATCGACGGGGTAGCGGACCTCCAGCACGGGCCGCCGCCAGGATGATTGCGGTGACAGGGTCTCCAGCAGGCGTTCGGGTCCGCCGTCGAGAAGAATCTGACCACGGGCCATCCGGTCCAAGTCCACCTGTTCCCTGATATCTTTCCAATAGGGAGCCAAAGCCACCTGATGGTAGTCTCGCAACGCCGATCCCAACACACGCAGCTGTTCTGGCTTTCCTGCTGCCAGCTCGTCGCTCCACGTGGGCAGCCGGCTTATCGAGGACAGTTGCTGCAGCTCTCGTCGCAAGCGTGATGGTGGCGTGGACATGACCGCATCGATGCCTGCGGCCAGGTTCCCAATCGTCTCCGACGGTGTGAGGAAGTCGGGGCGATAGCTGGCGATCGGAGTCAGCGGTAAGAGATGTGCGAGCAGCCCAGGGTTGCGGTGCTTGCCGATGCGTCCTCGTATCTCGCGGCTCCACTTCTGGAACACCCGAGGGCAGTGCCGAGCCTGTAGGGTATGCAGGCTCAACACGATCTCCCACAGCGGATCGGCTGACGCCGCAACGCGTGTGCGGATCAGGTCCTCGGCGGTGAAGTGGATCCTTAGCATGGCACGGAGCTCCGGGAGATGATCACAGGAGTGGAACCGTCGCTGGGAGAAGCCTCACCACAAGATCGCTTTGGTGACCGCAGGCTCCGCATGGCTCGCATTCTGTCAGGTTGGACGCCTCGTGTGAACTGATCCGCTTCGCCGCGAGGGCCGCCCATTTCGGTGGGAACGAGGCGTCGCGTGACCGGGGCGGATTTCCGCTCCGGACATCCGAGGTGGAACCTGGCCATGCCGGAGATGACACGCAAGTTCTGGAGAAGGCGGGCGTACTGGAGCACGCAACTGCTGTGCGTAGGCTTCGGCCGGTGCCCAGACCCGCGGTTGGCGTGTTCACCCCCCCGGCGACAGGATTGGTCGCCAGGACCGCCGCGACATCAGGAATCGATCAGTCTCGTCGAGTTGGCCATGTTCAAAATAGAGCGTTGGACGGTGTTGCTGGTACCCGTCGGCGGTTCCTAAACTGTAGGAACGACTCCAGGGATCGCCCGCACGCCCGAGACATAGAGAACCTAGTGGATGGATGATGGCGCTGTGGCGGGCGTGAGGTGTCGGAATTTGAGGGGGAAACAGCCCGGCGAGCTCGCGTCCATGGCGACCTACAGCTTTCAGAACGGCAAGCTGATGACGGCGGGTCCGGACCTCAGCTTCGAGAGCCCAGCAGAATTCACTGCTTTCGTGCATGGACGGGACGGTGCGGTTGTCGTGCACGGCCCAGGGTATCGTTTCGCTATGGGAAGGGTAGTAGAGAATGGCCGCGACAGTCGAGCGAGTCCTTGCTGACAACCCGAGAGCCAGGCTCATCGTCGACGGCATTTCATGGTCGTCCGAAGATCTGCTGCGCGCAGGTGAGCAGCTGGCCGATTACATCTCCAGGAAATTCAACGGGTTGCAGATACTGACGATCTCCAGCGCGAACGGCGCTCTGATCACGGTCGCCATAACGGCTTGCAGTCACCTGCGCGTGCCCGTACTTCTACTCGATCCTGATGCCACCAGTACGGGCTTCGGAGCTGCCGAGGACGTACTGATAAGTGACCGTCAATTTCCGGACTGCGGCCCATCCGTCACGGTTGATGAACGCCTTGAGTGTTACTTGGCGAGGCGCGCGAGTGGTGGCAGTTGCTCGCTGCCGAGTGATGCGATTCTATTCCAAACCTCTGGTTCGACAGCTGCGCCTCGGGCAGTGGTGAAGTCGGCCGCAGCCGTCCTTCGCGACAGTGCTCGGATTGCCGATTATCTGCACGGTGACATCGCTCCCGCCAAAGTTGTCTGCGCTGCACCGGTCTTTCATTCCTATGGATTCACGCACGGCTTGCTGGCCAGTCTGCTCGCCGACGGGGAGGTTGTTTTTCGGCGTCCGTCTTCATCGCCTTCGTCGCTCGCGAGGGCGGTAGTGCAATCGGGTGCGAGTACGTTGATCGCTCTTCCGACGCAGATTCAGATGATCGCCGAACTCCGAGCGCTGGACTTTGCGGAGCTGAAGCAAGTCGTATCGGCTGGCGCCCCCATTCGTGCGGATGCCGTGTCACGCGTCTGCCAGGATTACGATTTCCGCCTGCTCAACGTATACGGAGCGTCAGAGGTCGGATCGTGTACAGTCGCGGCCTTGCACGAGACGTCGGCGCCGGGCAGTGTCGGAGTACCGCTGGACGGAGTGGATATTCTGATCGACCCTGCGGATGGTGAGCTCCTTGTTCGAAATGACGCCTTCGCCGTCGGCTATTTCGCCGATGCGGAGATTCGCGCCCTGCCAACCGAGGACGGATGGTACCGGACAGGTGATCTCGCGGAGCGCGGTGAGGAAGGATTGCGCATATCAGGACGACGTGGCGATCTGATCAATGTCGCGGGGCGCAAGACGCGCCGGTCGCGTCTGGAATGCATTCTTGCGGAGCATCCAGATGTGCTTGAGGTCCAGGTTGTCACCGCGGAGGATGAGTTCCGAGGCGAGGTCCCTGTGGCGCGAGTCGTCGTCAGGCCAGGGCACGCACGGCCTGACCTCATTGATTGGAGCCGAAGCAGGCTTGCCCCGTTTGAGGTGCCACGCGAGGTCGAGTGGCTGGATCGGCTGCCACGGTCTGCAACAGGCAAGCTCATATATGCGGCACATGCTACCGAGATTGAGCATTGATCGCTGGTGAATACATGATCCAGGAGGGTCGGCCATGTCCCGTGGTGATGGAGAGGCAGGCATGTCGGCGGCGAATGCGGAGAATGGGGTCGTCGATCTGTACGAGATCCGGGAGGATTTCTATGACGACCCTCATGCTGTCATGATGTCCCTGCAAGAATCCGGCCCCGTGCACCGAGTGCGTCTGCCGAACGATCTGGATGCCTGGCTCGTCGTCGACGCCGAAGCGATCCGGGACGTTCTTGCGGAGCCCACCTTGGTCAGTGGCCCACGTTTTCTCGGAGTCTCGCAGGAGGACCAGGGCGGCAGTTCTACGCTTGGCATGCTGACGTGCGATGAGCCGCGTCACGGACAGCTGCGGAGGTTGGTTTCCAGCGCCTTCAAGCCGCGCGAAATTGCTCGGCTCGAACCACGCATTGAGGCCATTGCCAATGATCTCCTCAATCGCCTGAACGAGGGGGACGAGGTTGATCTGGTTGAGACGTTCGCCTACCGGCTGACCCTCGAAATGATCATCGAGATCCTTGGCGTGCCATTGGTCGACCGCGTCGCGTTCCGCAAGTGGACGAACGAGACGGTGGTGGACGGCGATGATTCGGCGGCGATCCTCGCGGCTCGCAAGCACCTTGAGAGCGTACTGCGGAAGACCCTGCAAGAAGGTGATGGCAGCAGCCTCATCGAGCGAATCGCGAATGCGGACGGCACTGACGAGGCGCCTGCCATGTGCTTCGATGAGCTTGTGTCAATGGCCTACCTGCTGCTGATCGCCGGCCACGAAAGTGCTACCAACCTGATAGCGAATACGGTGGTGACGGTCCTCGGTTCGGAGGAGCTGGCTGACCGAGTTCGCACCGAGAGCGTGTCGTTCGAAAGTCTTGTTGAGGAGTCGTTGCGTTTCGATCCGCCTTTGATGCTCTCAACCAGCAGAATTACCACCTGCCCGGTGTCGGTCGGCGGACAGACGATACCGGGAGGAGGTGAGCGAGTGTTCCTTGCGTGGCTTGCTGCGGAGCGGGACCCGTCGGTAGTGACCGACTCGAACGAGTTCGATCCACAACGTCAACGCAGTCGCACCCTGGCCTTCGGTGGTGGTGGTCACTATTGTCTTGGCGCAAATCTGGCGCGTCTTGAGGCCACCGTGGCACTTCGTTCGCTTTTCAGGCGCTTTCCGTCCATACAGTTGGCAGGGCCGCCTCAACGGTGGCGCAGCACGGTAACGCGAGGCATAGAGAGCCTCTTCGTTCGCCTATAGATGTCTGGCAGAATGTACGGATGAATGATCAGCCGCGCGCTCGCATTGCCACCGGAGTTGTCGAAGGCGAACTGATGGATGGGATCGCGGTGTTTCGGGGTATTCCGTTCGCCGCCCCACCGGTCGGTGCGAACCGGTTCACCGAACCCCGTCCGGCACGGTCATGGGACGGCGTGCGCACACTCGCCGAGTTCGGTTCGGTGCCACCTCAGCATGGACGGGACTCGAAGGACGACGACTGGTTGAACCTGGCGGTGTGGACACCGGATCCCGGCGCGGGCCGGCTGCCGGTGATCGTGTGGATCAGCGGTGGTGCCTACTTGCAGTGCTCTACCGCGAATCCGTACCACGACGGTCGGATCCTGGCGGCCAGTGGCGTGGTGGTCGTCAGCATGAACTACCGCGTCGGCGCTGAAGGGTGGGCCCACATTCCCGGCTACCCGGATAATCGAGGGCTGCTCGACCAGGTCGCCGCGTTGCGGTGGGTGAAGGACAATGTCGCCGCGTTCGGGGGTGACCCGGACAACGTCACGGTATTCGGCCAGTCGTCCGGAGCCGGGTCGGTCGCCGCTCTGTTGGTGATGCCGCGGGCGGTCGGGCTGTTCGACCGTGCCATCATGCAGAGCCTGCCCGGCACGTACTTCACGCCGGAGCTTGCTGCCCAGGTGACACGCTGCGTCGTTGCCGAACTCGGCCCCGACCTCGACGCGGAGAGGCTTGTCGAGGTCGGCCCGCGGCGGCTGATGGCCGCGGTTACCGAGATGAGCGAACGGCTGCTGCCCACGATGGGCGTCCACTGGGGCCCTGTCGCCTACACCCCGACCCCGTTCTCCCCTGTCGTGGACGGTGAGATCCTGCCCGTCACACCGTGGGAAGGACTGGCCGCGGGCTCGGCGGCGCATCGGGTGCCGATACTTCTCGGCCATGTCCGCGACGAAGGTCGGCTCCTCGCCACACAGGGCGGACCCGCCGACGACGGCGCGGCGGACCAGATGATCGGCAGTCTCGCGCCGACGGTGCAGGCGCACCGCTACCACGCTGACTTCCCGGGACTGGCCGCGGCGGAGTTGTGGGAGGTCGCGCTGGGGGACTGGTTACTGCGGATGCCGACGCTGCACCTGGCCGAAGCCGCCCGCGCCGGTGGGGCGCAGGTGTGGTTCTCCGAGCTGTGCTGGGGCTACGGGCCCGAGGGCGCCTGGCACACCCTGGATGCATTGCTGGTCTTTGGCTCTGCCGACATCTTCGGAGAGGTCACAGAGGCCGGTCCGAAGGCCGTTCAACGGCACCATGCGCTTTCGGAATTGATGCGAAGGGAGTACGTCGCCTTCGCTGCGACCGGCGATCCGGGCTGGCCTCGCTTCGACCCGAGCGACCGCGCCACGCGAATCTACGCCACCTCACCATCGGTAGCGGCCTACCCCGAACAAAAGTCTCGCGCAATATGGCGCAATCACCGCTTCACTGCCATGAAGCCGCTCACGGGTCGTGAACCGATGGAGCATGGTCGTCGGCGATGAACCGGTCGAACCGTTCCATCGCCCCCCCCCCCGGCTACCGGGGGATCGTGGTGCCCAGCCGCGGGACAGCTCACGCCGACTGGTGAAGCGGCTCGATGATGTCGATGCTCCGGACCGCCTCGGTGCCGGCGACACCGGCCTGCGCCGGATCAGCGAGGAACGTGGGCACCAGATCAAGCCGGCGGCGGTACTGCGCCCCGCGCTCCTCCGGCTCCACCTCGACCGATTCGGTCTTGCCGTCGGGGTGCACCACCAACGACGAGCCACCCACCCCGTTCGCGCTGAGGCCGAAGGTACACGTCGACTCGGCGCGGCCGACGGCACCGTCGAGCACCACGCGGGTCACGTCGCGCTCGGCGTGCGAAGCCCACGCGGCGCACACGGTGACCAACGGACCGCCGCCAAGGTCGCCTCGGCGTGGGCCGCGCGAGGGAGTCGCCAGCGCCCCGCCGCCGGCTCGGCGGCGGGGCGCTCGGTGAACCACCCGCCGGAAGCGGGGATGCCGCTGGCGCGGATCCACGACGGTTCCACGCCTACAGCGTGCCGAGCTCCGACAGCAGCGTGCGCAGCGGCCTCGCCCGAGTTCACGCAGACCGGCTTCTCGACGAACGCGGAGATTCCCCGTCCCAACAGCGAGATCGCTGTGGCGGCGTGCGCGTGATCGGGAGTCGCGACCCCGGCCAGATCCACCTTGTCCGGCCGGAGGTCGCCAGGTTCGCCGAGGGGCCGTGCGGCGGGGAACAGACCGATGGCCCACGTGGTCGCGACCGGGTCCGGGTCGTGCACGGCGATGACGGTGAACTCGGGATGATCGCTGAGCATCGGCGCCCAGAGCTCGCGGACCGCCCAGCCGAGACCAAGGGCCGGGAGGGACGCCTTCCGCTCACTGCGGTCGGCCGCCCAAGCGAATGATGCTCTCAGCCAACAAACCGACCGAGTCCACGCTCCGGATCGTCTCGTCCTGGTCGGCGAGGTCGACGCCGAACTCGTCCTCGGCCCTGGCGAGCAGCTGAACGATGGCGATCGAGTCGAACCCGGCGAACTGCCTGAGTGACGCCTCTTCGCTGATCTCGGACTCGTCGCAGCCGGGCACCAGCTCCACCACCCATGCCGTCAGTTGACGCGCGATCGCGGAACGGTCAATCATCTCGGCTTCATCGGTCACGAGAGCCCTCCGTCTGTCTCCACGACTTCGGCCAGTGTGGCCTTGAACACGTCGACCGCCGGCAGGTGACGACTGTCGGACAGCATGGCGAGCGCGAACGCCTCCATCGCCAGAAGGATCACGCGGGGTTCCGCAACGGGTATGTAGCACCGGTCGATCATTACGGCCGGCGCCGGCGCACCCGCTCCCTGCCGGACCTCCATATGGAACTTGTCGTCGTAGTACTGAAGTCTCTGGGGAGGCTCGATGACGGTCTGAGATCGAAGCGAGCGTATCTCAGGAACAGCTAGGAGTTGCTGCGGCTGGGAACTGGCAGCGGCGTCACGGAAGTCGTTGTGCATGGCGTCGAATTTGGCAGGATCGACGATCTTTTCGAGCTCGTCGATACGGTATCTGCCCATCGAGTAACCGCGGATGCTCGCAACCATGGAGCGCTGGACGACCTCATCGAAAACTGCGTCCGCCACCCGCACATCGAAGGCACATGCTTGGGACAGGTTGCCGATGTAACGCTTTTCGCCGGCAGTGAACCGATTGGAGATCATGCATCGCAGCGCGCTGGTCGCATGACCTGACAGAGCCGACACTGCCGTCGCCGACAACGCCACATAGACGGCCGGCGAGGTGACCTGATTCCGGTCGGCGATCCGATCGAACGCGGATCCGAGCGCCGGTGAAAACATGGAGGCGCGCAGCCAACGCGGCTCGCGCTCGTCGTGAACTCTCTTCGCGAAGTTGGTGACATCGACCCGTTCCAGGAAGCGCTGCCACCGTGTGATCGTTCGCTCGTTTCGCAGAACGCCGCTCGGGCTGCTCTCCTCCAACGCTTTCGACACCGGCGTCAACAGGGCTTGGCCGTCGCCATACCGATGGTCACCGGCCAGCCGCGCGGTGAATTCCTCGATGAGTCGATTACGCGCCAGTCCGTCGATCGACAGGTGTGATACGACGACGAGCAGCCATGCCGGACGCCCCTCAACATGGCGGACGCTGAATCGTGCAGGAAATTCGGAATCGAAATCAAATGAGCGATCGGCCAAACGATTGATCGAGTGATCCAGCGACCCCTCGGTGTCGTGCTCCAGCAGAACCTCGACCTCGCCTGATTCGGCCACCTCCTGTCTGCCGATTCCATCGTCCGAGTCAAAGTAGCGGGTCCGCAGGGCCTCGTGTTTGACAAGCATGTCCCGAATCACGGACAGCACGTCGTCGAGTGAGCAGGCAGACGGTATTTCAACTCGAAGACTGACGTTGAGATAGGTGTCGTAAGGGCGAAATTTCTTGACCGCGCCCCACATTCCGAACTGGGACCAGGTCATCGGCGCAACAGCGCCGGCAAGGCCCGAGAACCGCACCGTCGTCGACGTGGCCGACGCTGCCGCGGCATTCATTTTGTGTCACCGTGGTGATCGGGAACGTTCATATCGAGCACGCCTTCTACCTCCAGCAACAGCTCGCTCCTACAGATATCTGTGTTGAATATCTCGATGGGAACCCCGGGAGCGACGGCTCCTCCCAGTCTTTTCCGGACATACAAGGCGTCACTCTCATGGCGCACATAGACCTTCAGCAGGCTAAAAGAGTCCAGATCTACCGTGGCGTCAGACTTTCTTGATATATATTCGAGGAGCACGCGAATGTTTTCGAGCGTCGTATCGCACTGGCCTTCGAGATATTCCAAGTTTACCGACCTGTGTCCGACGATACTTGCCGTGCCGGACAAGAAGAGCTTTTTAGATGCCGGGAGAAAGGTTGCCCGGGAAAAGCTCGGTGACCGCGGACCATATGCTCTGGGATATTGATGGGCCGGCACCTGGCGTGGACTCTCAAAGTGGACGGGCGTTCCTGATCGCTCGGCGATGAAGTAGATCATTATGCCGCCGCCGCGTGAACCAACCCCCGTAGCCGCCGACAGACGGGAGGCCATGGCAGCTCCCGCGCCCCCGAATCCCTCCGCTCTTCCCTGGCAGAAGTCCCGGTAGATCTCCAAGCCTTCACAGTTGGGGCGGTTGATATCTGGAATATAATTCCACATTCGAACCAGGTGGGGATAGTCGAGATCAGAGATCAACGCCAGTAGCTGCCGGTAGGCAGTCCTTGTCGCGTCACGGTACCTGTCCGAAGGGGGCAGCTGGAGTGCTCCGAAGAGATGTGTGCGGTCGTGACCGTAGACGATGTCGCCCTGACGGCCCGTGGATACCTCGGACGTACTCGTCCACGTCTCACAGACGTGCCCGTGAGATGGATCGCCCATCGCTATGCCGACCGTTGGGTAGCCTGCGTCCAAGTCCGGCTTTCGAGCTTGGCCGCCAAATTCGACGACGCCCAATATTTCGCCGCAGTTGTTCGAGGGCTTGCCCGTCGAAATGGCAACATCTATCATCGGCGTAACCTCCACAATAGACGCACGAACTGATCACTCAGGTAGCGGGGACGTGGGCCAGCAGAGCGCGAGCTGCGAGACGGTAGGCCGCAGCGTCGTTCCGACGCAACTTATCTCGCCTGCCCGGGTGGTCGGGCATTTCAGAGAAGATGAGTACGAACGGCTGAAGGACAACGCGAAGGCGGGAGCCGCGCGTTCAACCGCGGAAACTCCGCAGTTGAACAGCTCCGCAGTTGAACGGCGGAGCCGCGGGCTGGCGCTGATCCCGGTCCGCGGCCCGACGGCCGGCGAAACTGCGAGCTCGGCAAAACAACATGTTGGCTGGGGTCAGCAAGATGACCTGGCGGAATGGTCTCCTCGCCTTGCAGTCGTTGCGGTTGCCGGGCAGAGGCCGGCCGACCACCACGACGAGCCGGGCGTCGGCGTCGATGACGACCTGGTGGTTGGTGGAGTACCGGTAGTTCTTCGACTGCTCGGCGACGGTGTGATCACGGGTGGGCACCAGGCTGCCGTCCACGATCAGCACGGGGTGGAGGAGACCTTCCAGAGCGTGAAGGGCCTCGCCGGACTCGACGAACACCAACTCCGCCGCTACCCGTCCTGGAGCCGCTGGGTCACCCTCGCCATGCTCGCCCACGCCTCCCTGGCCGTCGTCCGCGCCGAAGAACACGCCCACCGGCCGGGCCCCGACGAACTGATCCCGCTGATCCACTCACGCAGCGGTGCCAGGTCGTACGAAGGCGAGCTCACCCCGGCGGCCCGTTCGATGTCGGCCGGGTCGCGGCCACTGTTGGCACAGTGCTCGTCGAGGATACGGTGCTTGCGCTCGGTCTGCTCCGGGTCCCCGAAACCGTGCCAGATGTCGGCGTGCCTGGCGACCAGCTTCAGCCTGGCGCGCCGATTCTCGATCCGCGGCAGCGCGTCGCCGAGGTGGTCCAACCGGCTGCCGGCGGTGCCGAACTCATAGCCGTACTCATCGCAGTCCCGCTGGGTAGTCCCGCTGGACCAGCCGGAGCCGAGGCCGAGGATCGGTCGGCCCGGGGAGACGTGGTCGACGGTACGTGCCATGTCCGCCGGCAGATCCGGGTCGCGGTAGCTGTTCCAGGTGACGAGCGCGCCGATCTCGATCCTGGTGGTCGCCTCGGCCAAGGCCCCGAGCATCGTTCAGCACTCGAAGTGCTTGCCGTGCGGTGCGCCGTCGACCGGGACGAAATGATCCCAGTTGAAGGCGATATCGACGCCGATCTCCTCGGCCTCGGCGACGACTCGGCGTGTTGGGGCCGTACATTTACGCCGATGCGCACGGGGTGGGCGTAGGTGTTGGTCACGAAACTCAACCCTTTGCCGGTGCTGGACAGGCGCGTCTTGTCTGATGGGACACGAAGGGTGAAAGCAGAGGGATGGAAGGGATGGACATGAGCGGTGCCGTCACCGCGGCGGACGCGCGGTATCCGGACGTGGTCCGCGGCCTCAACCCGAGGTACGTCGCCAATCCCGAGGCGGTCTACCTCGTCGATTCCGCGGCCGAGGTGGCCGAGGTCGTCCAGCAGGCGGTCGACGGGCGCAAACGGCTCACCGTCCGCAGCGGTGGCCACTGCCTGGAGGACTTCGTATTCAACCCGGACGTCCAGGTGGTACTGGACCTCTCCGAGATGAATCAGGTGTACTTCGACGCCGAACGCGGGGCGGTCGCCGTCGAGCCGGGTGCCACCCTGATAGAGATCTACGAGTTGATGGCCACCGCGTGGGGCGTCACGATTCCCGCCGGCAGCTTCTCCTCGGTCGGCGCCGGCGGACACGTCGCGGGCGGGGGATACGGTTTCCTGTCGCGGGCCCACGGCATGGCCGTCGACCACCTCCACGCGGTGGAGGTGGTCGTCGTGGACGCCAGGGGCATGGTCGCCACGGTGGTGGCGACCCGGGAAGAGGACGATCCCAACCGTGACTTGTGGTGGGCACACACCGGCGGTGGCGGCGGGAACTTCGGCGTGGTCACCCGCTACTGGTTCCGTTCGCCGGACGCAGTCGGAAACGAACCCCGGGCGATTCTGCCTCGGCCACCGGGCGACCTGCTGATCAGTAACGTCTCGTTCCCGTGGAGCGAGCTGACCCGTCAGGGATTCACACGGCTGCTGAAGAACTTCGGGGCCTTTCACGAGAGGCACAAGGCGCCGGACTCGCCGTACCTGGCGGTGACCGGCGGCCTGGACCTGACCCACCCGTCGGGCGGCCCGATCGTCCTGCGCACTCAGGTGGACGGCGACCACCCGGACGCCGAGCGGTTGCTCCAGGACTACCTCGCGGAGATCCTTGAGGGAGTGGAGTCCGGGTCCCCGCCCCGCCCGCGGCGGACGCCGTGGCCGGAGCCGGTGCGGCGACACGCCACGACGAACGAGACGCAGAACGACCCGACGCTGCGGGGGGACTTCAAATCGGCCCTGATGCGCGCGAACCTGCCGGACCATCAGATCGATGCGTTCTACCGGTACCTCACTCGCACCGATATCGACAACCCGACGATCGCGGTTTCGTTCGCCGGGTTCGGCGGCCGGATCAACGCGGTGGGCCAGAACGCCACGGCATTCCCACACCGGGACTGCTCGATGGCACTGCTGTGGACGGTGCTCTGGGACGATCCCGCCGACGACGCGACGTACATCAACTGGAATCGGGAGTTCTACGCGGCGGTGTACGCGGAGACAGGTGGGGTTCCGGTACCGAACGCCGTGACCGACGGCTGCTATGTCAACGACGCGGATAGCGATGTCGCCGATGCGAGGTTCAACAAGTCCTCGGCTCCGTGGCACGAGCTGTACTACAAGGACAACTACCCGCGTCTTCGTCAGGTCAAGGCGAAATGGGATCCCCGGAACTTCTTCCGCCACGGATTGTCCGTCCAACTCCCCTGATCAGGAGGAGCGGAATCCGCACGGGCACACCCGGTGCCGACGCCGCCCGCCGGCACGACCGACGAACCGCCTCACCCGACCTTGAACAAGATCGCATTCCGGACCGCCGTACTAGCCTGAGCCACCTACAGCACCTACAGCGATCATTCGAGATGATTCGAGACGAGCCGTTCGTCGGCGTGTCGACATGGTGACGACAGGAAAGGTGGGTACGGGGTGAAGGTCGAGGTCCCGGACACGCGCCCAGGTCGCCTGCGCGACGCCCTTGGCAGGTACTGATCCCATGCTGGATCTCACGTGGCGGGCATCGCAACGGCTCGTACGGATCCTGGCGGGCGGTGTCTGCCTGCCGGAGCGGCCGTTCCGCGACGTGCTCGGCGAGCGGATGCGGCTGTTGCAGATCATGGGGCTGGCGCCGTGGCCACTGACCGCCCTCCTGTTGGCCGGTCACATCATGACCGCGGTCGCTCCGGCGGCGTTGGCCCTGGCCACCGGCGTCCTGGTGAGTGCCGTGACGGACGCGCGGGCCGCCGGTTCGGTGGATACCACCGGGATGTTGGTGGCGGCCGGCTTCTTCGCCCTGGTGTCGTTGGGCTGGGAGCTGGGAAACCTGCTGGTGTCCACGGTCGGGCCGTTGGCAAACCGGCAGATCGACCGGCGAGTCCGCGACCGGTTGCGGCGGATGTCGTTGACGCCACCGGGGATAGCGCACCTGGAGGAGCCCGCTTACCAGGACGACTTGCGTCGAGCGTCGGATCTGGGCATCTCATGGCGCGTTCGCTCCCCCGGCACCGCCGCGACTGGCTACGTGCTGGTGCTGTTCCGGCTGGTCTCCGCGCTCGTCGCCGCGGTTCTCCTCGCCCGGTTCTCGCTGGTGTTGGCGGCGGCGCTGGTGGCTGCCGCCGGGTTGATGCGGGCGGTGGCGCGCGCCCAGTGGGTGGAGTTGCAGACGAGAGAGGAAGCGCTCGCCGGGGAGAAGCGTAAGGCGACCTACTGGATGGACCTTGCGGCGTCGGCGTCCGCGGCGAAGGAGGTGCGACTGTTCGGCCTCGGCGAGTGGGTGACCGCCCGCCGCCACACCGCGGAACTGGGGTGGGTGCGGCAGGTGTGGCAGATCAGGAACGCCGTGTACGCCCGGCAGGCCACAACGGCCGTGCTCGCGGTCATATCGGCGGGTTCCGCGCTGCTCGTTCTTGGTCTCGCGACGCGGAACGGCACCATCGGCGTCGACAAGCTGGCCATGTACATGGCCGCGTCCACGGCGGTGCTGAGCTTCTCGAAGCTAGATCTTGAGCAGTTCGACATGGAGCACGGCGTCGGCGCGGTTCGCGCCTTCGACCGGTTGGCGCAGCGCTCCGGTGTGGCGGTCGCCGGCGGAAAGCCCCTGCCGGACACCGCCGCTCCACCGGTGATTCGGTTCCACGACGTCAGCTTCCGGTACCCGGGAGCCGACGTGCCGGTGCTCGACGGACTGAACCTGGAGATCCGATCCGGTGAGGTCATAGCGGTAGTGGGCATCAACGGGGCCGGAAAGACCACCATGATGAAGCTGCTGGCCGGCCTGTACGCGCCGAGCGGCGGCCGACTGACCGTCGACGGGATCGACGTGGCCGCGCTGGACCCCGCGGCCTGGCGGCAGCGCCTGACCATGCTGTTCCAGGACTTCATCCACTATCCACTCTCGGCGGAGCGGAACGTGTCGCTCGGCGCCGGCCACCGACCGGTGGACCCCGCGGCGGTGCGGGCGGCGCTGCGTGACACCGGCGCCGATGAGTTCGTCCGCGAGCTTCCGCTGGGTGGTCGCACGCCGGTGACGCGGTCGCGTGCCGGTGGGATCGAGCTGTCCGGCGGCCAATGGCAACGTTTCGCCCTGGCCCGGATTCTCTACGCCGTGCGACAAGGCGCTCAGGTCGTGGTCCTCGACGAGCCGACCGCCCACCTGGACGTGCGCGCGGAGGCGGCGTTCTTCGACGAGGTCGTCGCCGCGGCGGCCGGAGCGACCGTGGCGCTGATCTCGCATCGGCTGTCAACGGTGCGGCGCGCGGACCGCATCCTGGTCCTCGATGGCGGGACGATCACTCAGACCGGCGACCATGACACGCTGATCACGCGCGGTGGTGAGTACGCCCGGCTGTTCCAGCGGCAGGCCGCCCTGTTCACCGATCCGGCCCCGCCGTCCACCGAGGTGATCCGGTGAGGACGTGGCTGTGGTTGTCCCGTCAGATGCTGACGATGGCATGGCGGATCGATCCGTTGCGCTCTGGCGCCTGCATCGTCCTGGTGGTGCTGTTGGCGGGCGTCAACGCCGCGATCGCGCTCAGTGGCCGCTGGCTGGTCGACGCCGCCGGGCAGGGGACGCTGGCGGGAACACTGTGGGCGGTGGCGCTCGGGACCGTCCTCTTCGGGTTCTCCGCGACGGGCTTCGCCCTCTACAGCAACCTGCGGGTCGACGTCAGCAACCACGTGGCATCACACCTCAGCAGCGAGGTGGCGGCCACGGCGTCGGCCATACCGGGAATCGCCCACCTTGAGCGGGCCGACTACCTCGACCGGATCGGGCTGGTGCGTAACGGCGCATGGGCGATGGCCGGGGCAGGCTGGTCGGCGGCGGAGACCGGAGCGTCCGCCGTCAGCCTCGGGCTGAGCCTGTGGCTGCTCGGCTCCGTGCATCCCGCCCTGATGCTGCTCACGCCGCTCGCGGTACTCCTGTTCCTTGCCGCCCACCGAGGTCGGATCCTGATCCAGCGCACCAGCGAGACCACCGCCGAGCTGGAGCGGACCGAGACCGAGTTGCACCATCTGTTCATCAACGCCGAGTCGGCGAAGGAGTTGCGGACCTCCGGTAGCGGCGAAGCGGTCAGCGACGAGGCCGACCGCATGTGGGTACAGGCGCTGCGCTGCCGCGCCGGTGCGATGGTCAAGGCCAGCGCCCTGCAACTGATCGGCTGGTCCATCTACGTGGCCGGCATCGCCGCCGCGCTGCTGTTGCTCGTCTCGCTCGTTGTGGACAATCGCGCGACGGTGGGAGACATCGTGCTCGTCGTCGCGCTCGTCGGCCAACTCCGCGACCAGACCGGCCAGACCATCACCGGCATCACCCAGCTGGGCATGGCCGGCCACGCCATCGGCCATTACCAGTGGTTGATGGAACACGCCCGACGTGAGCGGCCCACGGGCGGGCGCCGCCCACCGGGGCGGCTGCGCGAGGGGATCACGCTCCGAAACGTGGGCTTCCATTACCCCGCCACCGATCGGGAGGTCCTCACCGGGATCGACCTGCGCCTGCCCGCTGGAAGCACGGTCGCCGTGGTGGGCGTCAACGGCGCCGGCAAGTCCACCCTCGTCAAGCTCCTCACCGGGATGTACGAGCCCACCACCGGAATCATCGACGTGGACGGCACGCCGATGGGGGAACTCGACACGGTCGCCTGGCGGTCGAGGATGGCCGGTATCTTCCAGGATTTCCAGAAGTTCCAGCTGGTGGTCCGGGAGAGCATCGGCGTCGGCGACCTGCCGCGGATCGATCAGCCCGCCGAAGTGGAGCGCGCGGTGACCGGCGCGGGCGCCCGATCGATCGTGGCGGGCCTGCCGGACGGACTCGACACACAGCTCGGCCGGATCTTCAACGGTGTCCAGCTCTCCCATGGTCAGTGGCAGCGCCTGGCGCTCGCCCGCGGCCACATGCGGGACACGCCGTTGCTGGTCGTGCTGGACGAACCCACCGCGGCACTCGACCCGCATGCCGAGGACGAGGTGTACCAGCGGTTCCTCGCCCAGGTCCGCGCCACCTGCGGCGACGGCACCATCGCGGTGCTGGTCTCGCACCGCTTCTCCACGGTACGGATGGCAGACCTGATCGTGGTGCTCGCCGACGGCCGGATCGTGGAGACGGGCAGCCATGACGAACTGCTCGCCGCCAACGGCAGCTACGCCGAGCACTACCTCACCCAGGCCCGCGGGTACATCACATGAGGCCGATCGTCACCATCGTCAGTCGCACCGCTATGCGGCCGGAGGTCCGACATGCAGGTCATCACGATCGCAACTGATCTGAAGAATCCCTTCCTGGAGCGTCTGCTCATTCCGTCGTGCAATGCGGTCGGGCTCGACCTGGTCGTTTTGCATTCGGAGAAGAAGGACTTCACGTACATGGACAAGCGGACAATCCTCCGAGACTATCTGGCGCGGTACTGCGACGGGGACGACCTGATCTTGTTCACGGACGCGTATGACACGCTCTTCATACGGGGCGAGTCGTACATCCGGGAGGCATACGCGCGTCTTTCCCGGAAAGTGATCTTCTCCGCTGAGCCGAGCTCCTGGCCACTGGGCCCCGTTGGCTACCTTCTTCAGGGGGGTCCCCCGGTCCATCCCTATGCCTACCTCAACAGCGGAGGCCTCATGGGGCCTGCTCGCGATCTGCTTGACCTCGGCGCCAGGTACCCGAAGCCACCGAGCGACCAATTCCAGGTCCTGCGTGACCTGCGGATGCATGACTACGACACGGACGAGCGATTCGCATACAGCGACCAATATTATTGGACCCTGGTCCAGCTGCTTGAGTCCGATACGATTGGCCTCGATCACGAGGCGACGATCTTCCAGCACTTTGGTCCACCGGTGTCCGAACTCACGACCTTGGAGATAGCGAACAGCATATTTGACTTCCGGGCCCATGGCAGGGATGCGGCCAGTTACGAACAGGAGCGCGCGAGACTCCAGGAGCGCCTGCGGTCGCCAAGCGGTGCCGCACAGCTCCATTTCGCCAACCCGATCAACAAGGCAGTGGTATTGGACCTGCTCGCCGAAGGGCAACTTCCGCCCTGGCTGCGCGGCTCTATCGAGGGCGAGCACTCCGATGACTCCGATGACCGGGTTCGGGTGCATCGGGTGACTCGGTAACAACTCGACGTAATGCGGCGCGACCGGAAGTGCCCGTCATCATTCGTTCTGAAAGGACCAGAGTTGGCCTGGCTTCCGCCGATTGTTTGCGCAGTGGACGACAAGTTCGAATTGCCGTTGAGAGTTCTCCTCCACTCACTTGCCGCCACACATGCGGACTGCATAGACGACCTCCGGGTCGTGATCCTCTACGATGAGTTAAGCGACGCCTCGCAGCTGCGAATCCGCGACCACGGCGAGCGACTGGGCCTGCGGCTGGAGTTGATGAGAAGTCCGCCGGTCGACCCGCGCCTGCCGGTGCAGAGGCGATTTACTCCGACTATCTATCTTCGCCTCAATGTGCACGAGGTGCTCGCAGATGAATCGCGAGTGCTGTACCTGGACTCAGACCTACTCATCATGGATGATATTCGAGAGCTCCTTACCCTGTCGTTGAACGGGTTCGCTCTTGGCGCTGTTCGCGATCCGGTACGGCCGACGTTGGGCTGCGGGGGAGCGTATCCACCCTGGGATCATCTCGAATTGCCTGCGGATCGCGAGTACTTCAATTCTGGTGTGCTTCTGCTTGACCTGGACAAGTGTCGTTCGACCGGCGTCCTGGATCGCGCTTGTAAAATACTTGCCGAACAGCCGGAGGTAACCCGCTTCCCCGATCAGGATGCGTTGAACTGGTCGGCGGACGACAACTGGCTCCGCTTGGATCAAAAATGGAACACATTTGCCATGTCGATCGTGGTCGGCCGCGAGGACTACCACCATGCCGCCGAGAGCGTTGTCAGCCTGGAAACGCTTCTCCGCGCTGAGGAGGTCGCGACGATCCTGCACTTCAGTGGCCGCAACAAGCCCTGGCAGGACTTCTGTCCGGAAAGCAAGTCGCGTGACCTGTACCGGCGGCTTATGCGGATTGTGGAGTGTGCCGTTCCGTGATGGCTGCGACCGGGGCAGGTTATATGGGCGTCGACATCGGTGGGACGAAGGTCTCCCTTCGTGCCGTGCGTGGATCCGATGAGGCCGACGGCGCGGTCCTGTGGCGCGCGCGGGCGCACTGGCCGGCATCGCCGGCGGATGGATGACCACCCCGACCGACCGGCGCACCAGCCTGGCACGGCCGAAGAAGGCCGCGGAACAAGCCGAGTCGGAGCGGTCGCAGAAGAAGGTCGCCCGGCTGGAGAAGGATCTGGCCAAGCGGGACGCCGCCCTTGAGGCCATGGGAGCCTCCGCGCTCTTGGCCATGATCTCCGAGAGCGCGGACTGAAGCACGCCGTCGGCCCGGTCGTGGACGAGGCGTTCACCGGCCTTGGGCCCGGCTGGGCACGGCCGCGGCCTGCCGGCGGCTCAAGCCCCGCCCGCCGGTGGAGCCGAAGCCGCGTCCGGCACCGCCATCGGCCCTGTCGATGGCCGAACGGGCGGCGGCGCTGGAGCTGTTGAACCGGCCGGAGTACGCCGAACTGCCGCCCGCCCAGGTCGCGGACCCGGTCCGGACTGGTAAAGGTGACCTCGGCGATCTTCGCCACCGGCATGCCCTGCGCGGACAGCGGAACCATCCGGGCCCGCCGCCAGGTCACCACGGACCCGGTGCCGCGGCGGATGATCAGCAGCAGCCGCCTGCCTTCGCCGTCGTCGATCTCACGGACACGTACTCGTTCTGCCACCCGCCACAGCCTGATGGCCACGCGCCGCCCAGGACAGCACCCGAACGGTGCGTCACATCACAACGTCCTGCCGCACCCAGGTACGCAAGGTCTCGGTCGTTCCGATCCCGAGCCTGCTCGCGACGGCCTTCATCGCGGCCCACTCGGTGTCGTAGTCGGGGCGCACCTCGGCGACCATGCGGACCGCACGACGGCGCAGCTCAGCGGGGTAAGGGGAGGGACATGCCATGACTCAATCCTCTCAGAGAATCGAGCCTCAGTTCGACCCGGGGCGATTCATCGCTACCCTGGAGTGGCAGGTTTGAAACGGTTCAGTCAATATTCACGGTCGCTGTCGAGAGCGATCACATCAAGCCATGACGGCCAGGAAGGGCGCTTGAAAGTTTAAGTCGAACCTGAAAGCCTGATCGCTGAGGGGACGAGGGAGGGGCTTTAAATGCTGACAAGGTCATTTCTGGCAGATTCTGCGCGCATATGTCCCAATGCTGGAACATGCGCAAAATGTCAACTCATCCGACAGGCGATAGCTCTCTGGCTGAATGGCTGGTCCGACCGTAGTCTGTATCTTGCTGAAGAATCTGCTGCCAAGACAGCCTCTGACTCTTCATGCGACTGTGACCTGCGTACTAGAATGTGGTTGGCTTTCGTGCTGACAAGGAGAGGAGAATTCAAACGCGTAACGAAACTTCTCTACCATCCAGAGAATCCGAATAGCAGTCTCTTCGGCCCGGTGATCTCCCCGGCCGGGCTCTCGCTAGCCCGGTCACACCTGGCTTTCATGGCCGGAGACCTGGACGCGGCAGCGGCCCTGAGTGACCAGGTGCTTGCGCAAGCCGAGGGTAACTCTGAAAACCGTATCGCGAGTCACCTCATCCTGGCATTGATCGCTTTGCGGCGTGCAGACGTGAATGCGGCTTCGTCGCACATGCAGATGATAACCGACGACGCATTCATGGGGCGTCTCACCCTGCTGGCGGGACAGTGCGCATGGGTAAACGTGCGGATACGCGAAGCCCAAAGAGGAGCCGAGGGTGTCGCACCAGTTATCGAGGAACTCGTTGACTTCGGCCCGGTCAGCAGGAGCGTACTCCTGTCACAGTCGGCTGCCGCCCCCTGGATCGTGCGGCTGGCGCTGAAATTCGACCAGAAGCCAACGGCGCACAAAGCAGTGAAGCTAGCTCAGAAACTGGCTGAAATGAACCCGCAGCACCATGCGCTAGCCGCTTCAGCCCTCCACGCGCAAAGTCTATTCGAGCGAAATTTGGTCGATCTCCGGCTCGCTGCGAAGATGCAGGTCCACCCCTGGGCGCGAGCTTCGACTATAGAAGACATCGGGAAGTTCTTGGCCCGTGAGCGGTCGCAACAGGACCAGGCCATAAGAATATTTGAGCAGAGCGCTGACGCCTATATCAAGGCGGGAGCCCCACTCGATGCCTTGCGAATCAAGAAGAGACTGTGGGGTCTCGGTGTTAGGCACCACCAATCCCGTTGGCGCGCAACCCCACCGTCGGCGATCGCGAATCTCACCGAAACAGAAGCTAAGGTGGCTCAATTGGTAGCACAAGGAATGACCAACAGACAGACGGCTAAACACCTTTTCATATCTCCTCATACTGTGGCCTACCATCTAAAGAAAATATTCTGCAAGCTACAGATCTCCTCACGTGTGGAACTAGCCAGGGACTGGACCAATATCGGGGGTTTTCAGGGTGGCCTCCGGGCGGGTGACGGCGGGACCGCGTAGGCAACGGACAGGGCTCCCGTGCCGTCGAGAGAGGTGTCTTTGTGTCTTCTCTTCTTCACATCGATGCGAGCATCCGCCATGAGGGTTCCACGTCGCGTCAGCTGACCTCGTATTTCGTGACCCAGTGGCGGCAGAACCACCCTGACGCCGGCTACGTCCACCGCGACCTGGCCGCCCAGCCCATCCCCCATCTCACCCATCCCGTGCGCGAGTACGTTCTGGACCCCAGTCGCGATCACGGTCAGACGGACGAGGAGAAGGCGCTCGTCGACACGGTGGTGTCCGAAGTGCATGACGCCGACACGATCGTGCTCGGCGTGCCGATGTACAACTACACGATCCCGTCAAACGTCAAAGCCTGGATCGACCTGCTGGTCAGCCCGGCCCACGCGATCCTGCCGGGGGCCGACTCCGGTCCGCTCAGCGGCAAGTCGGTCATCGTGGTGACCGCGCGCGGCGGCTCCTACGCTCCGGGGACCCCGCGCGAGGGCCAGGACTACCAGGAGCCGTACCTGCGGCACATCCTGAAGGCGATCGGTCTCGCGGACAACCTCACTTTTGTGCACGCCGAGTTGACCCTGGCCGCGATCGTGCCGGCCATGGCGGATCTCAAGCCGCTGGGGGAGAAGTCCCTGGCAACTGCCCGGGCGACGCTCAAGAAGCTCGCCGCCTGATGCCTGCATGCCCGCAGATCTCTTAGGAGTCCGCACCCGCTTGCCGCAACCCGCTGGAGACCGCGGGCGGGCGGAAGCGCATCGCCAGCCGACCGAGGACCAAGGTCTTCCGGGGCGGCCACTTCTTCCTCGCCGACCGTGCAGCCGAGGTCATCGCCCCGGTGGCCTGGCGGCGCGCGCCCTGCTGCATGCGACCGGTGCAGGCCGATGACGCAACCACAGGAAGAAGACAGACTATGAACGAGATCATCAGCGCTCTCCTCTCTGAGGAGGTCACATCGGGAGATGTGGCGGGTGTGCGTCTGCCCGAGTACCACCGGGGCGATGTGGTGCGCCGGGAGACACCGCGATGTCCGAGGGGATGGACTCGAAGGCGAAGGATCTCCATAAGTCCCTGCGGGTGCAGGAGGTCGCGACACCGTAGCCGGGTCTGGGCGAGGCTTTGATCGCCGTGATGGCGAGCGCGATCAACTACCACACCGTGGGGTCCTCGATCTTCGAGCCCGTGCCGACCTTCGGCTTCCTCGAGCGCTACGGATGCCTCAGTGAGCAGGCCGGGCGCCACGACCTGCCGTACCACGTACTGGGCTCGGACCTGGCGGGGGTGCTGCGCACCGGCCCTGGCGTGAACCGGTGGCGCCCCGGGGACCGGGTCGTGGCGTACTGCCTCTCCGTCGAGCTGGAGAGCTCCGACGGCCACGACGACACAATGCTCGATCCAGAGCAGCGCATCCGGGGCTTCGAGACCAACTCGGCGGCCTCGCTGAGCCGGCGCTGGTGAAGTCCGACCAGTTGATGCCCAAGCCGGAGCATCCGACCTGGGAGGAGGCCGCCTCGCCGGGGCTGGTGAACTCGACCGCTTACGGGCAGCTGGTCTCCCGCGACGGCGCGTAGCTGAAGCAGGGTGACAATGTACTGATCTGTCATCGACCGCAGCTCCGAGGACTACCGGTTCCGGGAAGGACGAGACCACCCAGGTGAGCTACGACACGGGTCCCCACCACGCTTTCATACCTTCGACCGGGACCTACCAGAGCAGGGGATGCCCCGTGAATGCCGTCCTGTCTAGTGTCATACAGGTCAGTCCTCGACCTTTCGCGGACCATCTGGAGTCTTTCGGCCCTGCTCAGGCTGCGCCAGCCGGTCCAAGACATCGCAAGGTCGGAGGCCGACCATCACACGGTCGAGCTGACTCACCCCTATAGACATACATGCTTGCCGAACGGCAGTTGGCCATTCCCGATAGCCGGTTAGGAGTTCGAGTCAAGGTGCTTCCCGACCTGATCACCCCGCTTCCGGTCATCCTGAGCGAGAACGCGGGCCGGTTCCCGGACAAGATCGCTTTCGAGGACGACCGGTACGCGGTCACCTACAGGGAACTCGACGCACGGACGAGGAGACTGGCCGGTCACCTGGTCGGCCTCGGTGTCCGGCGCGGCGATCGGGTGGCTCTGTGTCTCGGCAACTCGGTGGCGATGGTGGAGAGCTACCTCGCCGTGGTACGGGCCGGCGGCATCGGCGTACCGGTCAACCCGCAGGCCGCCCCGGCGGAAATCGAATACCTCCTGGCCGACAGCGCAGCGGCGTTCGCCCTCACCGGCACTGCACACGCAGAAACTTTTCTTCAGTCAATTCCCCGGGCGACCCGCGGCGTGTCCGTCGTCGTGGCCGGCGCCCCCGACGCCCGTGCCGGGCACATGCTGCCCCCGGGCACCGTACCGTTCGAGGAACTCGCCGCCACCGAGCCCGTCAACGATGCCCCGGACAACCTCGGCCTTGACGAGGTGGCCTGGATGTTCTACACCTCGGGTACCACCGGCCGCCCCAAGGGCGTCCTTTCCACCCAGCGCAACTGCCTCTACTCCGTTGCCTCCTGCTACATTCCCGTGCCCGGACTCTCCGAGCATGACCGCGTGCTGTGGCCACTGCCGCTCTTCCACAGCCTGTCTCACATTGCCTGCGTCCTGTCCGTCACGGTCTCCGGCGCCACCGCCCGGATCATGGACGGCAGTTCGGCCGACGACATTCTGACTGCCCTACGCGAGGACCGGTCCACCTTCCTGGCCGGCGTCCCCACCACCTACCACCACCTGGTCGGCAGGGCCCGCCGCACCGGCCTCTCTCTGCCCGATCTCAGGGTCGGCCTCGTCGGCGGTGCCGTCACCGGCCCTGGACTGCGCCGCTCCTTCGAGGAGACCTTCGGCATCCCCCTCGTCGACGCCTACGGCAGCACCGAGACCTGCGGGGCCATCACCATCAACCCGCCCGACGGCCCCGTGGTCGAGGGCTCCTGTGGCCTTCCCGTGCCCGGTGTCGGAGTCCGGATCGTCGACCCCCGCACCGGGCAGGACGTGCCCGCCGGGCACGAGGGCGAGGTCTGGGTCAGCGGGCCGAACGTCATGGTGGGCTACCACAACAACCCACAGGCCACCGCCGAGGCCCTACAGAACGGCTGGTTCCACACCGGCGACCTGGCCCGGCGCGACGAAGCCGGCTACTTCACCATCTGCGGCCGTCTCAGGGATGTCATCATCCGTGGCGGTGAGAACATCCACCCCGACGAGATCGAGGCCGCCTTGCGCGTGGCCGAGGGCGTGGCCGACGTCGCAGTCGCCGGCATGCCTCACGACACCCTCGGCGAGGTCCCCGTCGCCTGGGTGGTCCCTGGTCCGGCCGGCGTCGACCTCGCCCGGCTGCTCGACCACTGCCGCACCCAACTCTCCCAGTACAAGCTCCCCGAGCGCATATACGAGGCCCGGACCATCCCCAGGACCGGCTCGGGGAAGGTCGTCCGGCGCCTTCTCGCTGACTTGCCGGCCCGGCTGCGATACGCCGCCGATGGTCACCACGAGGGACTGATGCTGAGGGACTGGAGCAGGGTGGCAGTCTCCCCTGACGCGCCGGAAGAGCTGCGCTGGGCAGTGGTTGGTCGGACCGCCGTCACTGACGGCCTGGTCGCCGCTCTTGGGAAGGCAGGCGTCGCCGACGTACGGCAGTACGCTGACCTCTCAACGTCACGCACCACCCCTGACACGGCCACCGACGTGACGGTTCTCGCAGAGGCAGACGCGGACACATTGACGCCGACCTGCGCTGAAGGGAGCAAGGAGACCGGGTCCCGGCTCGTCGTCCTTACCCGGGGCGCGATGGGCGTCACCGACCGGGACGAGACGCCAGATGGCGCCGAAGTTGCCCTGTGGGCAGCCGCACGGGCCGCACAGGCCGATGGGGGTGACGCCGCGCCGCTGACAATCGTCGACGTCGAAGCCTGCACCCCGGAGTCCGAGTACGCTGCGGCGCTGATCGCCGCCGTCTCCTCGGGCCTGCCCCAGCTCGCCGTACGGGACGGGGTACTGATGCGGCCCAGGCTCGTGCGCCTCCCCGTCACCGACAGGCCGGATCTTGCCACGCCGGGGATTGACGGCGTCGTGGTCGTTACAGGTGCCGACACGAAGACTGGCTCGCTCCTCGCCCGCCACCTGGTCACCGAGCACGGAACACGACACCTCGTGCTCGTCCAGGCAACGAATACCTACGACGAGTGGAGCCAGGACGAGCCACTGCCGGAGGGGGTGGATATCGTCCGCGTCGTGGCCGACGGCTCGGATTCGCTGGAGTTGTATGAGGCCCTGACCAGGACCGGTCCAGTGACCGCGGTCGTCCACACCGCTGATGATCCCGAACTCGCCCGAACGCTGCATGACGTCACCGCCGACGACGATCTCACGGCGTTCGTCGTGGTGACCGACGCTGCCGCACTGGTGGGCGCGCAGTCCGACGGCCTCGCCTCGACGGTGGTCACCGCCGCCCTCACCGAGGCCGTGGTCCGCAACCGCCGACTGCACGGATTGCCCGGCTCGCTGCTGGCCCTCGGCCGGCCGGACGAGGGCCCCGCCGCCTTCGACGCGCTGATCGAGACCGGATCCCCGGCCCTGCTGGCGCTTTGGCCGAGCACCATCAACCCCGGCGACCGAGTGCAGACGCTACTCGACACTCTGACGGAACAGGAGCCCCGCGCCACCGCCCAGGCCGACGAGACGATCACCGCCGCCCTGCGCGCACGCCTGGCCGATCTGGACGAGCGGGCCCAGCTTGCCCTGCTCGGCGAGATGATCCGCAAGGAGACTGCCGCCGTCCACACCCACACGAGCACCGAACCAACCCCGGTGGGCCGGTCCTTCCGCGACCTCGGCCTCGGCTCCCTCGCCGTCGTCGAGCTGCGCAACCGGCTGACCGAACGGACCGGGCTGCGTCTGCCCACGACCGTGACCTTCGACCACCCGACTCCCGAGGACCTCGCCGCACACCTTCGGGCCAGGATCCTGGGTCTGCACGACACGGCCGGGGAGGCGACGGCCGACAAGGATCGGACCGGGGCCGCCAACCCCGCGGAGCCGATTGCAATCGTGGGTATGGCGTGCCGCCTTCCAGGCGGTGTGGCGAGCCCTCAGGACCTGTGGCGGCTGGTCGAAGAGGGCCGGGACGGTGTGTCCGGCTTCCCGGAGGACCGAGGCTGGGATCTGGACGGCCTGTTCGATGCTGACCCGGAGAAGACCGGCACGTCGTATGCCGATCAGGGCGGCTTCCTGCACGAGGCGGGCCTGTTCGACGCCGGGTTCTTCGGGATCTCACCGCGTGAGGCACTTGCCATGGATCCGCAGCAACGGCTGCTGCTGGAGACCTCGTGGGAGGCGCTGGAGCGGGCCGGGATCGACCCAGGGACGCTGAAAGGTCGTGACGTCGGAATCTTTTCAGGCCTGATGGGACAAGGGTACGGGCTGTCGGGTGCGGCTCCGGCGGAACTTGAGGGCTTCGGCGAGACGGGCACGGCGTCGAGCGTGGCATCCGGGCGCGTGTCGTACGTGTTCGGTTTCGAGGGCCCTGCGATCACCGTGGACACGGCCTGCTCATCCTCCCTCGTGGCCATGCATCTGGCGGTCCAGTCGCTGCGCCAGGGCGAGTGCTCCATGGCGCTGGCAGGCGGCGCGACGGTGATGGCGGACCCCTCCACGTTCGTGGGATTCTCGCGGCAACGTGCACTGTCCTCGGACGGCCGGTGCAAGTCGTACGCGGATGCCGCGGACGGCACCGGCTGGGCTGAGGGCGTCGGGGTGGTGGTCCTGGAGCGGCTGTCGGAGGCGCGGCGCAACGGGCACCGGATCCTTGCGGTGATCCGCGGCAGCGCGGTGAATCAGGACGGCGCGTCGAATGGTCTGACGGCGCCGAATGGTCTTTCGCAGCAGCGGGTGATCCGTAAGGCGTTGGCGTCGGCTGGTCTCTCGGCGGCTGAGGTTGACGTGGTGGAAGGGCACGGCACGGGCACGGTACTCGGCGATCCCATCGAGGCGCAGGCCCTGCTGGCGACGTACGGCCGTGACCGGCAACCCGGGCGCCCGTTGTGGCTGGGTTCCCTGAAGTCGAACATCGGTCACACGCAGGCGGCGGCGGGTGTGGCTGGTGTGATCAAGATGGCGGAGGCGCTGCGGCACGGCGTGATGCCGGCGACGCTGCATGTCGATGCTCCATCGTCGCAGGTGGACTGGTCGGCGGGTGCCGTCCAGGTGCTGACCGAGTCCCGGGAGTGGCCCGACACCGGCCGGCCCCGCCGTGCTGGTGTGTCGTCCTTCGGTCTCAGTGGGACGAATGCGCACCTGATCCTGGAGCAGGCACCGGAGACGGAGCCCGTCAATGCGGAGCCCGTCGAGTCTGAGCTGACGGTAGACGTCGTTGATGGTGTGGTGCCGTTGGTCGTGTCCGCCGCCTCGGCGGGGTCCCTGGTGGGGCAGGCGGAGCGGTTGGCGTCCTTGGTGGAGTCCGGCGAGAGGGTGCCTCTGACGGACGTGGCTGCGGCGTTGGTTGCTCGGCGGGCGGTGTTGTCTGAGCGTGCGGTGGTGGTGGGTTCGCGTGCTGAGGCGTTGGCGGGGCTTGGTGCGTTGGCGCGGGGTGAGTCTCATCGTGGTGTGGTGACTGGCGGGTTGTCGTCGGCCGTGGGTGCGGGGCGGACGGTTTTGGTGTTTCCGGGGCAGGGTTCGCAGTGGGCTGGTATGGGGCGTGAATTGCTGGATTCTTCGCCGGTGTTCGCGGAGCGGGTGGGGGAGTGTGCGGTGGCGTTGGAGCGGTGGGTGGATTGGTCGTTGGTGGATGTGTTGCGGGGGGATGTTCCGGCTGCGCTGTTGGAGCGTGTGGATGTGGTGCAGCCTGCGAGTTTTGCGGTGATGGTGGGTCTGGCTGCGGTGTGGTCGTCGGTGGGTGTGGTGGCGGATGCGGTGGTGGGTCATTCGCAGGGTGAGATCGCGGCT
>NZ_LAVK01000269.1 GCF_001083795.1 Streptomyces sp. SBT349 | reverse complement strand
GGCCCGGGGCCCTCGTCCCCCGCCGGCGTGCCGGCGGGGGCGGGCGCGGGCGCGGCCTCCGCGCGCCGCCGGTCCTGGACCTCGCGGCGCAGCAGCAGCACCCACCCGACCGGAACCCCGGCGGCGAACAGCCACCACTGGAGCGCGTACGCGAAGTGCGCGCCGATGCCCGCGTGGTCCGGCTCCGGCAGCATCTCCGGCTGGGCGCCGGCGTCCGCGGGGGCGGGGGAGGTGGCGGTCAGCTCCAGATAGCCGCCGAGCGTGGGGAGGCCGGTGGCGTCCGCCCGTTCGGCGCTGTTGATCATCATCACCATGCCCTCGGGCAGCCCCGAGCGCTCCCTGATGCCGGTGGTGCCGGAGGACTCGTCGGCCATCAGCCGTCCGGTGACCGTGACCTCGCCCGTGGGCGGCTCCGGCACCTCGGGCATGGTGGTCAGGTCGTCGCCCGCGGGGATCCAGCCGCGGTTGACCACGACGCCCGTGCCGTCCTCCCGCACCAGCGGCGTCAGCACGTGGTATCCCACCGCGCCGTCGGCGTCCGTGCGCTGCCGGACCACGACCTCGTGCTCCGTGTCGTAGGCGCCGGTCGCCGTCACCGGCCGGTACCGGTCCTCCGGGTCGATCGCGCCGTCCACCGGGGACAGCTCGGCCATCGGCACCGGCGGGGCCGCCAGGCTGGCCGAGATCAGGTCGTTGCGCGCGACCCGCTGCTCGTGCCGGTCCAGCTGCCAGAAGCCGAGCCAGACCAGGGCCGGGATCAGCAGCAGCGCGACGAGGGTGAGGATCACCCACTGCCGGGACAGCAGAAAGCGGTACACAGCCCCCGACCGTACCCGAAGGGGGTCAGCCCCCGGTCCCCGGGGCCGCCTCGTTCGGAAGGGCGCCGGGGAGGGACCCCGGCGCGGTGCCGGGCGCGGGCGCCACGTCCCGGAGCAGCTGGGTGAACGCCGCCTCGTCGAGGACGGGCGTGCCGAAGGTCCGTGCCTTGGCCACCTTGGAGGTCAGGGCGTCCGGGTCGTTGGTGACCAGCAGGCTGGTGAGGCGGGAGACGGAGGAGGCGATGTGCAGCCCCGCCTCGAACGCCTGGTCCTCCAGGACCTCGCGGTCGATCGAGGTGTCGCCCGAGAAGGCCACCCGCATGCCCTGCACCAGGCGGCCACCCGTCTCGTACCGACCGGGGTTGGGATGGGGGCAGGGCGGGCGCCGCCTGGCCTGCCGCCAGCCGCCGCCCCGCCAGGCCGCCGCCCCGTCCCTCTCCGCCGGGACCGCGTGACCGACCTGCTCCTCGTCCTGCTGACGGCGGCCCTCTCGGCCGTCTCGGCCCGGGCGGCCGGTCCCGACCTGCATCTGTTCTCGTCCCTGTTCGGCGGCACCGGGTCGCTGAGCAGGGTCGCGTTCGCGGCCCCGTGGCCGGGCGGGTTCGGTACGCCCGACCGGTCGATCGGCGTGCTGGCCTGCGGGCTGCTGTGGCGACGGCGACGGCCGGCCGCGGTCGCCGTCACGCTGCTGACGCTGAGCGTGGTCATGCCGACGGGGATCCCCGCGCTCGTGGCGCTGTTCACGGTGGCCGCCGAGCGATCCCCGGGAACCACCGCGAAGGTCGCCACGCCGGCGGTCCTGCCGCCCCTGCTCCGCGTCCCGCTCTCGCAGGGAACCTCCCTGTCCGTGCTCGTCGCGCCGCTGATCAGCAGCATGCTCATCGCGGGGACCCTCGGCTGGGCCGCGAGGGCTCGTCCCCGGCGAAAGGGGCTAGCTGACCCGGTCCACGGAGTGGCGGGCGGGGTGGAGGCGGGCCTCGGCGGGCAGTGCCGTGAGACCGGCGGAGGCGCGGGCGTGTTCGACGGCCTCGGTGCGCAGGCGTTCCACCACCTCGTGGGGGCGGGCCTGGGGGGTGAGCAGCAGGCCGACCCGCAGCCGTGGCTGGGCCCGCCGGCCGACGATGGCGACCCTGGCCCGTTCGACCCCGGGCAGGGACTCGGCCTCGGCGGCGACCACCTCTTCCATCGCCCGGCCGCGCAGCAGCGCGCCGACGCCGTCGCCGCTGTCGACGACCACCTCGGTCAGCCGGGGCCGCCGCACCTGGGCCAGCAGCCACCACAGCGAGAGCAGCATCACCACGGCCAGGCTCCCGATGACCACCGTCCACCACCAGCCGTGGTCCCGGAACTGCGTGCGGTCGGCGTGGGTGAGCAGCACGTCGTGCGGCGCGCGCCACGAGAAGCCGGAGGGCAGCCAGAGCCCCCAGCGGCGGGGCAGGTCGAGCGCGCCCACCAGGGCCACCAGGCCGACGCCGATGAGGAGCAGGCCGATCAGGCCGATCAGCACCCGGTTGGCGATGCGGAGCACGCCGTCCCCCTTCTTCCCCTTCATCGCGACCTCACCGCCGCGCCGGGCGGCGCACGTGGACGCTCAGCGCGGGCTGCCGGGCCAGGCCGAGTTCCTTGATGCCGTGGTCGAGCACGGCGTCCAGGTCGGACCTGACCACGTCGAGCTCGCGGAAGTGCGCCTCGGCCTGGGCGCGGATCCGGCGGCGGCCCACCGTCACCCGGACCGCCTGGACGCCCGAGACCTCCATCGCGCGGTCCCGCAGGATCACGGCGGCGGCGGCGCGTTCGATGCCGGAACGCATCAGGTCGCTGTCCCGGCGCATCGGCAGCAGGGCGCGCAGGCCGGGGCTGACCGCCATGACGACCAGCCAGGTCCCCACCAGGACGGCCACCCCCGCGCCCACCGCGACCCAGGGGTCGTCCAGCTCGCGGGTGGCGAAGTCGTCGGCGAGGGTGCGGCGCCAGGTGGCGACGGGGCGGGTGGCGCGCACGGACACGATGTCGTAGAGCAGCATCCCCGAGGTGATCAGCAGCACGATGGCCACCAGCGTGGCCGGGGCGCGGCGGACCGACCAGAAGCGGCGAGCCGCCGCGTCCCCACCGCCGCCGGGCTCGTAACGGGCGGCCGAAGCCGACTGGGCCAGGCCGCCGCCCGCCTCCGCGGAGGCGGGCTTCTCCAGCGTCGGGGCCTTCCCCTCCCTCTCGCCCTCGGTGGGCCCGCTCACCGCACCCTCCCCGTGACGTCCCCGTGGAAGTGGGCGGAGCGCAACCGTTCCACGGCGACGGTCACATAGGACGCCTCCATGCCCGCCAACTCCAGGATGCGGTCGGCCACATGACGCCGCACCGCGCCGCACTGGGCCCCGATGTCGGAGGGGTAGCCCAGCTCGACCGCGACCCGGACGGCCGCGAGGCCGCCGGTGCCGTCCGTGCCGGGCGACCGGCTCACCACCGCCGTCGCCTCCGGCATCGCGCCGCCGGGGCGGAGCACCTCCCTGGCCGCCTGCGCGGCGAGCTTGGCGACGACGCGCTCGGTGATCCGCGTCGCGCCGCGGTCGCCCGCGGGCGTCTCGGGGTCCGCGGTCCGGGTCTCGGTCACCGTCACCGCCGCCGGTCGTCGTCGCGGTCCCTGACCCGGAAGAAGTCACCCGGCTCCAGGTCGCCGTCGACGAACCTGCCGACCACGAAGCCGATGGTGCCCAGCGCCGCCACCAGCAGGAAGGCTCCGAATCCGCCGAAGTACGCGGCGAAGCCCAGCGCCATCCCGGCGATCATGCCGACCACAGCCATGTTCATGATGTGCTCCTGGCTCGCGCTCAGTCCCGGCTATTGCAGCGGAGGCCGCTCGTCGTCGTCCTCCTCGCCGTCGGGCAGATTGACGTCGCCGACGTTGATGTTGACCTCGACGACCTCAAGCCCGGTCATGCGCTCCACGGCCGCGATGACGTTCTCCCGTACCGTACGGGAAACGTCGGCGATGGAAACGCCGTACTCCACAACGATTTCGAGATCGAGCGCGGTCTGCACCTCGCCGACCTCCGCCTTGACGCCGCGGGTCGCCGACTTGCTCGCCCCCGGCACGCGGTCCCGCACCGCGCCGAACGTACGGGCGAGCCCGCTGCCCATGGCGTGAACGCCCACCACGTCCCGCGCCGCCATCCCGGCGATCTTCGCCACCACGCCGTCGGCGATGGTGGTACGGCCCCGCGTGGCGGGATCCCCCGTGCCGCGGCGCGTCCCCAACTGCTTGCCGGGCGCGTCGATCGTCGTGGCGGTGGTGCTCGTGCCCTGCTCCGTACTGGTGTCGGTCACTGCGCCTTCACCCCTTTCCGAGAGCCACATTAGGCGTGTCCCCCGACACGCGACATACGAGATGCTGTACCCAGTCCCGGCGCATTGAGTACGGCCGGGTGAGAACAGAGAGTAAAGGTCATGGGTGCGGACCCGGTACGCGGCGCGGTGCGGCGGCAGTTGAGCCTCGGCAGGCTGGTGCCGCTCGGGAGACCCGTGAACGGCGCGGGCGCCTGGCTGGCGGAACGGGCGGCGGAGCCGGTGCTGCGCCGGGCGGCCGAGTCCGTGCCCGGCGTGCGGGTGGAGGAGATCCGCCTCTCCCGCGCGGACCCCGGCACGGACACAGACACGGACACGGACGGGGATCCCGGACCCGAGGCCGCCGTTCCCCCGCCGCCGAGCGGCCTCCCGCCGGGGCCGCTGCGGATCACGGCGAGGTTCGCGACCGGCGCGCGGCGCCCGTTGCCCGCGTACGCGGAGGACGTGCGCGCCGCCCTCGCCGCGGCGGCGGCCGGGCGCCTCGGCCTGGAGGTGGCGGCGGTCGACTGCGAGGTGACCGGCCTCGACACCGAGCCGGCGCGGCCGTCCCCTCCCGGGGCCGCGGACCGGGCACGGGAGCCGGTGGCGGCGCGCGTGCCCCCCGCGGGTCCGGCCACCGAGGTGGCCGCGGCCGTCCTCGCCGTCCCCGGGGTGCGGGACCTCGCCGGCGACCTGGGCGGCCCGTCCCAGGCCGTGGTCCTCTCCGGCGACGGCCGGCGGATCAGGGTGCAGCTCACCACGGACGCCACCCACCGCACCCGCGATGTCGCGCTCGCGGCCGGAGCGGCGGCGGCGCGCGCCGCGCGGGATCCGGCCCTCGTCACCGTCGTGGTCACCGACATCGTCGGGCCCTGAGGGCCCTGAGCCTCGGGCCCCGATCTCACTCCCCCAGGCCCGCGAGGTCGCGCAGGCGGCGGGCCTGCGCGGCGCGCTCCTGGGCGCGTTGCGCGTCATAGGTGCGGTCCGCCGCCGACCGGAGCAGGGCCTTGGTCTCGATCAGGGCCTCGCGCGGGGCGGCGAGCAGCGCCGCGGTGAGGTCGTCGGTGGCGGCGTCGAGGTCGGTGAGGGGGACCACCAGGTTGGCGAGGCCGATCCGCTCCGCCTCCTCGGCGTGGACGGCGCGGCCGGTGGCACAGATCTCCAGGGCGCGGGCGTACCCCACCAGGGAGACCAGCGGGTGCGTTCCCCCGAGGTCGGGGACCAGACCGAGCGAGGTCTCGCGCATGGCGAACCGGGCGTCCTCGGCGCAGACGCGCAGGTCGCAGGCGAGGGCGAGCTGGAAACCCGCGCCGATCGCGTGGCCCTGGACGGCGGCTACCGTCACCAGGTCGCTCCCGCGCCACCAGGTGAACGCCTCCTGGAACCCGGCGATGGTCGCGTCCAGTTCCCCGTCGGAGGAACGGGCCAGGCCGGGGAGGGAGATCTCGCCCTCGATGCCGCCGGGCGTGAGGATCCGCCGGTCGAGCCCGGCCGAGAACGAGGCACCCTCGCCGCGCAGCACCACCACCCGGACCGAGCCGGGCAGCCGCCTGCCGGTCTCGGCCAGGGCCCGCCACATCGCCGGGGTCTGCGCGTTGCGCTTCTCCGCGCGGGTCAGCGTGACGGTCGCCACCGCGCCGGTGACGGTGGCGCGTACTCCGTCCGTGTCGAGCAGGCTCATCGCGGCCTCCGGTGGGTGTTACTGCGCGGTAATAACTGCCCGCAGCGTAACGTGCCCTCGGCCGGTCCGGGCCGTCAGGGGGTCGGGGCCGCCTTCTTGCCGCGCGTCGCGCCGCCCCGGCCGCGCAGTGTGACGTCGGCCTCGCTGAGCATGCGGTGCACGAAGCCGTACGACCTGCCGGTCTCCTCGGCCAGCGCCCGGATGCTCGCTCCCGACTCGTATTTCTGCTTCAGGTCCGCCGCGAGCCTCTCGCGCGCGGCGCCGGTCACCCGGCTGCCCTTCTTCAGAGTCTCGGCCACTCGTGCCTCCTCGTGCGAAGTGCGCTCTGCTCTCTCATGATCACCCCTATCCCGCTTCCTGGCCACCCATTCACCGAGGTCCGTACGACAAGCGGACAGCCGGGCCGGCGGCGGGGAGCGCGCGGTCCTCGGGTCACCGCGCGTGTTCGAGCACAAACGGGCAGGTCAGAGTGGACCGGCACCCCGGCGCTCGGCACAGGGCCGGGACGCGCCGGGGTACGTCAGACCTCACTCTTATGAATGATCAAGCATGGGCCGAATGATCCACCGCGCGTGATCACAAACGGTGGACGCGTGGCACTCACGCAAGAGCGACCAGGTCCGCGTAGTCGGCGCTCCAGAGGTCCTCGACGCCGTCGGGAAGGAGGATGATGCGCTCCGGCTGGAGGGCGTCCACCGCGCCCTCGTCGTGCGTGACGAGGACCACCGCACCGGAGAAGCTGTGCAGCGCGCCGAGGATCTCCTCCCGGCTCGCCGGGTCGAGGTTGTTCGTCGGCTCGTCGAGCAGCAGCACGTTGGCCGAGGAGACGACCAGGGTGGCCAGGGCGAGGCGGGTCTTCTCGCCGCCGGAGAGGACCGAGGCGGGCTTGTCCACGTCCTCGCCGGAGAACAGGAAGGAGCCCAGCGTCTTGCGGACGTCGACCATGTCCATGTCCGGGGCGGCCGAGCGCATGTTCTCCAGCACGGTCCGGTCCGGGTCCAGCGTCTCGTGCTCCTGGGCGTAGTAGCCCAGCTTCAGGCCGTGGCCCGGGGCGACCCCGCCGGTGTCCGGCTTCTCGATCCCGGCCAGGAGGCGCAGCAACGTGGTCTTGCCCGCGCCGTTGAGCCCGAGGATGACCACGCGCGAGCCCCGGTCGATGGCGAGCGAGACGTCGGTGAAGATCTCCAGCGAGCCGTAGGACTTGGACAGCGACTCGGCGGTGAGCGGTGTCTTGCCGCAGGGCGCCGGGTCGGGGAAGCGGAGCTTGGCCACCTTGTCGTTGCGGCGCTCGTCCTCGAGACCGGACAGCAGCCGCTCGGCGCGGCGGGCCATGTTCTGCGCGGCGGTCGCCTTGGTGGCCTTGGCGCGCATCTTGTCGGCCTGCGCGTTCAGGGCGGCGGCCTTCTTCTCCGCGTTGGCCCGCTCGCGCCTGCGGCGCTTCTCGTCGGCCTCGCGCTGGACCTGGTACTGCTTCCAGCCCATGTTGTAGATGTCGATATGGGACCGGTTGGCGTCCAGGTAGAACACCTTGTTGACCACGGTCTCGATCAGGTTGATGTCGTGGGAGATCACGACCAGGCCGCCGCGGTAGGTCCTCAGGAAGTCGCGGAGCCAGACGACCGAGTCGGCGTCCAGGTGGTTCGTCGGCTCGTCGAGCAGCAGGGTGTCGGCGTCCGAGAAGAGGATGCGGGCCAGCTCGACGCGGCGGCGCTGGCCGCCGGAGAGCGTGTGGAGCGGCTGGCCGAGCACGCGGTCGGGCAGCCCGAGGCTGGCGGCGATGGTCGCCGCCTCAGCCTCCGCCGCGTATCCGCCCCTGGTCAGGAACTCGGTCTCCAGACGCTCGTACTTCTTCATGGCGCGGTCGCGCACGGCTCCCTGGCCGGCGGACATCCGCTCCTCGTTCTCGCGCATGCCGCGCAGCACGGTGTCCAGGCCGCGGGCGGAGAGGATGCGGTCGCGGGCGAGGATGCCGAGGTCGCCGGTGCGCGGGTCCTGCGGCAGGTAGCCCACCTCGCCGCCGCGGGTGATGGTGCCGCCGGCCGGTGTGCCCTCGCCGGCGAGGCACTTGGTGAGCGTGGTCTTGCCGGCGCCGTTGCGCCCGACCAGCCCGATGCGGTCGCCCTTGGCGATGCGGAAGGACGCGGACTCGATGAGGATGCGGGCACCGGCGCGCAGCTCGATGCCGGAGGCGGTGATCACGGACTGACTCCAGGAATGCGAAGGGGAACGTACGGGCGCGAACTGGGGCGAGGCGTACGTCCGCTAATGCACGAGGAGCGATGTGTCCATGCGGGCAGTCTACCGGTGCCGGGCAACCGGTTTTCCGGGTGAGAGGAGCCGGCGGCCCGCGGGGCGGCCATGGCTCAGGCGCCGCCCGTGTGGACCTGGAACGCGGCACGCCTGACGCGTTTGGCCACGGCCGGATCGGGGTGGGCGGCGGCGAGGGCGAGCAGCACCTGAACCGTGCGGGGGTGGCCGCAGGTGCGGATCTCGTTGACCAGTTCGACGACGGAGGGCTGGGGGGCGGCGTCCAGGTGGTCGAGCAGGACCCGCTCGGCGCCGTGCTCGTGCGCGGCCGACGCGGTGTCCACCCAGAGCCAGGTCTCCTCGGCGCGGGTGAGGATCCCGTGGGCGGAGTCCGTGGTGTCGCGGGGGTCGCCCGCCTGGTGGTCGGCCAGCCACAGCAGCGCATAGGGACGGAGCACCGGCTCGTCGGAGGCGGCCCGTATGGCGGGCAGGGCGGGGGCGCCGACGACGCGCAGCGCCTCGAAGGCCAGGCCCCGGATGAGGGCGTCCTCGCCGCGGGCGGCGTTGAGCAGCTCGGTGACGGCCGGTCCGCTGGGGCGCACGGCGAGCCAGGCGCGGTACTCGGCGCGGGCGGGCCCCGGGGTGAGGTTGGCGCAGCCGCGGAGCATGGCGACGGCGGACTGCTCGATGTTGCCCGCGGGGCTCTGGGCGGCGATGCAGATGTGCTCCAGCTTGGTCCACATCGCCCAGCTGCCGAGCTCGGTGAGGACGGCCCGCTCCGGGTGGTGGCTGCGGGCGTGGAGGGTGAGGGCGCCGACGGCGGCGAGGGTGTCGAGCGCCCAGCCGAGGAGGCGGACCAGCTCCGCGGTGTCGCTGCCGTCCGTTATCCCGTCGTCCGAGGCGCGGTCAGCGCGCAGCTCGGAGATGCGCCGGCGCAGCAGGTCGATGAGCCCGGCCCCGGTCACCGGGCCGTCCGAGAGCTGCATGACCGACAGCAGCTGCGGAACGGCCGCGACCACGTCGGCCAGCGCGCCCGGGTCGGCGTCCGGGGGCGCGGGCCTGGCCAGGGACCACGCGTCGAACAGCGCGACCCAGCCGCGCAGCGCCGCCGTGTCGTCGCGGTCCCAGGCGCGCAGCCGCCACCCGGCGCGCGGCTGTTCGCCCTGGCGCTCCTGGCTCTGCTCGACGAGCCCGGCGAGGCGGGCGCGGCCCCAGTGGTCGCGGACCTGGCTGACGGTCAGGCCCAGCTCCTGCGCGGCCCGCTCGGCGGCGGCGTCGGGCGAGGTGCCGGTGCGCTCGGCCCAGTGCGCGAGGCGGACGGCGTCGGCCAGGAGGGCGCGGGCGCGCCGGGCCAGCTCGTCCTGCGGGGCGACGCCTTTGGGGGGTGTGGGGGTCCTCCTGCCGGCCGGCGCGCGTCTGCCCGCCGCGGCGCGCTGGGTGGGTGTCTGAGGGACAAGTCGCAACCGGGGCTCACGCGGAGTTCGGGACGTCACGGGAGCAGTTTCACCGGTCCGGCCTCGAAAGCCCAAACCCCCCGCCCAGCGGCCTACATGAGCGGGGTCAGGAAGTGGCGCAGCCGCTCCTCGTAGGCGGCGGGATCCGCGTTCCACAGGGCGGCGTGCTGCGCGTCGGGCACGGAGTGGAGGGTGACGGCCTCCGGGTGGCGCGCGGCCAGCGCGCGGGACGCGTCCCAGGGCGCGATGGTGTCCGCCGGGCCGTGCAGCACGAGGACGGGCAGCGGTGTCCCCCGGGAGGCGAGCGGGTTCTCCGGAGGGCGGTCGCCCGGGTCGAGGCCGAAGCCGCCGCGGGCGGCGCGGACGGCGAGCGGCAGCAGCGGCCGGGGAACGCCGCGGTCGGCGGCGAGGGCGCGCAGCGTGGCCTCCGGGTCGAGGACGGGCGAGTCGAGGACGAGGCCGCAGAGGCGGTCGCGGTCCGGGGAGTGGCGGGCGGCGCGCAGGGCCATGGCGGCGCCCGCGGACCAGCCGTAGAGGACCACGCGCTCGGCGCCCCGGCCGACGGCGTGGCGCAGGGCGGCGTCGGCGTCGTGCCACTCGGCGGCGCCCAGGCGGCTGACGCGGTCGGCGGGCCGGGGCGCGCCGGGGTCGCCCCGGTAGCCGGGGACGAGGACGGGGAAGCGGTGGTCGTGGAGGAACGGCAGCAGGTTGAGCGGGTGCTCGCGTGTGGCGCCGAGGCCGTGGAGGGCGATGATCCAGGTGTCGCGGTCCCCCTCGACGAACCAGGCGGGCAACGTGCCCTGCTCCGCCGGGATGGAGACGTCGGTGTGGGCGATGCCGAGGGCGGTGGGGTCGCCGCGGTGGAGCTGCGGGGTGAGCTCCACGGTGGTGCCGGGGATGAGTTCGCCGCGGTTGACGCGCTCCAGCCTGCGGACGACGCTGTGGGGCGCCACGGGGACGTCGAGGACGGGGCCGACGACGGCGTGGCAGGCCCTGGCGATGATGCCGTAGGTGCCGGGGCGCACGGAGTCCAGCGTGCGGGTGAGGGTGATCCTGTCGTCCGTGGTGGCGTGCACGACGAGCGTGGCGCGGCCGAATCCGGCGGGGCGCTGGGGCCTGGCGACGCTGAGCGCGGTGTCGCCCGCCCACCGCCCGGCCACGACCGCGCCCACGGCCGCCCCGGCCCCGAGCACGGTGGAGGCGGCCAGGGCCGCCGTGGTGCGCCGACGCATGAGGCCAAGCATGGTCCCGTCCCGGCCACCACGCCACCC
>NZ_LAVK01000268.1 GCF_001083795.1 Streptomyces sp. SBT349 | reverse complement strand
CCTGGAGACGCTCCGCCTCCTCCCCCGCACGCCCCACCCAGTCCTCCGCACCGGACAGTTCGCTCTGCGCCGCCTGCAAGTCCGCCTGCGCCGCTATCGCCCGGTCCAAAGCCCGATCCGCCTGCGCCTGCGCACGCTCCAACTCCGGCCAGTACCGCCCCAGCGCATCCGCCGCCATGTCATAGGAGTCCCGCAGCTTCGTCAGATTCTCCGGAACCCCGTCGAACTCCGAACGGAACGCATCCGCCGACAACCCCGACCAGTCCTGCATCGCACGGTCCGACGCCATCCCCCGGATCTTCCCCAGCGCCTCGCCCACATCATCGGCGAACGTCTGCAAGTCCTCGGACAGCGTCCGGACTTCCTCCGGATCCCCCGGAGTCGGATCGGAGTCCATATCCACCGGACTCCAGTCGGATGCACGTGCCATCGCATGACCCCCGTTCCGCGTGCCACCATCTCCCACGAACGTAATCGGCCGGTTCCGGGCACTCAATGGCATAACCGTCACAGCCCATCGACAAGTAAGCGGCGGGCCGCCCGGGGGGTGGCGGCCCGCCGCGTTCGAGGGGAGGGGGTCAGCGCCAGCGGACCGCCGGGAGGGCGCGGCCGTCGTAGTCGAACAGGGCCTGGTTCTCCCAGGCGTTGCCCGAGGAGGGGTCGGCCGGGTCCCAGCCGTTGCCGGTGGTGGCGGTCCAGGCGGGCTCCCAGTAGAACAGGCCCCGGCCGCGGCTGTCCGGCAGGTCGGCGAGGACCCCCGAGACGGCCTGGATCCAGTCCCACTGGCCCTCGGGGTGCGCGCCGAAGCCGGGCACCAGCAGGGAGGGGTCCCCGATGATGTTGGGGTGGCCGTCGGCGTCGTCCAGGGTGAACGGGTACGCCGTCTCGGCCACGATCAGGTCCTTGCCGTAACGCTCCACGCAGTCACGGGCGTTGAAGCTCAGCTCGTCCAGCGTGCCGTGCCAGTAGCCGTAGAACGACAGGGCGATCACGTCGAACGGCACGCCGCGCCGGACGGCGTTGTCGAACCACCACACCGTGCCGCCGTTGTCCCCGCCCTCGGCGAGGTGGAGGGCGACCTCGGTGCCCGGGGAGGCGTCGCGCGCCGCGTGGGAGCCCGCGATGAGGAGCCGGGCGAGCGCGTCCCAGTCGTCGCTGGATCCGTCGGGCCAGAGCATGCCGCCGTTGATCTCGTTGCCGATCTGGGCCATGGCGGCGGGGGTGCCCTGGGCGCGCAGGCCGTCGAGGGTGGCGAACGTGTGGTCGTACAGGGCCCGTTCGAGCTGGTCGAAGGGGAGGTTGGCCCAGGAGGCGGGCTTGTTCTGCTGGCCGGGGTCGGCCCAGCTGTCGGAGTAGTGGAAGTCGACGAGCAGCCGCATGTTCAGGGCGGCGGCGCGCCGGGCCATGGTGAGGAGTTGCGGCAGGCCGTGGTAGCCGTCGGGCGAGTCGACCCAGACCTTGAGGCGGACCCAGTTGGCGCCGCCGTCGCGGAGGATGGCCAGCGGGTCGCCGACGGTGCCGTCGGCGTAGCGGAAGACGGCTCCGTGGTCTTCCCCCTTGAGGACGGAGGAGAGGTCGACGCCCTGGATCGCCAGGGGAACGGCGCTGGCGGTGCCGGGGGTCAGGGCACCCCACGCGACGGGTGCCGCGAGGGCGGCCGTTCCGGCGCGGAGGAGGGTTCGTCGGTGCATCATGGGTCCCTTCCATGAGCGTGGGTGGGGGAGTTCGCAGGGTCACTCGGGCTGGTGCACGACCCTGACGGCGCCCGCGGGGACGGCCAGGCGGCCGGTGACGCGTGCGCCGGTGAGCAGTTCGGTGCCGTGTGCGCCGCCGCGTGCGGCCAGGTCCACCGTGGCCTCGGCGGCGGTGTGGTTGAGGACGAAGAGGTAGCCGTCGCCGTTCGCGCCGACGCGCCGGACCACCTCGACGTCGGTGGGCAGGTCGTCGTGGAGGCCGATCCCGGCGTCGGCGGTGGCGGCGGTGAGGACCGCGCCGAGGCCCTCGCGGTCGAGGCGGGCCGAGACGTACCAGGCCGCGCCCTCGCCCAGCGCGTGGCGGGTGACGGCGGGGCCGCCCGCCGCGGGACCGTCCGTGTAGTGCCACAGCGGCTCGGCGCCCGAGGTGACCACGGTCTCGGCCCAGACGTCCGCGGTCAGTTCCGGCCGTCCGGTGCCCGCGAGCCGCACGGTCTCCCCGGCGCGCAGCGGCTGGAACTCCTCGACGGTCAGGCCGAGTACGTCGCGCAGCGCGCCGGGGTGCGGGCCGGGGTGGACGGCGTCGTCGGCGTCGACGATGCCCGAGAAGCAGGAGACGACGAGGGTGCCGCCGCCCTCGGCGTAGCGCCGCAGGTTCTCGCCCGCGGCGGCGGTGGCGAGGTAGAGGGAGGGGACGACGACCAGGGGGTGCCGGGCGAGGCCGGGTGCCTCGGGGTGGACGAAGTCGGTGGTGAGGTGGAGGTCGTAGAGGGCGGCGTACCAGGACTCGGCGCGTTCCCTGGTGTCGAGGTCGTCGCTGGGGCGCCATTCGAGCCGCTGCGCCCACCAGGACTCCCAGTCCCAGACGACGGCGGCGTCCGCGACCGTGCGGCTGCCTCGGAGGGGGGCCAACGCGGCGATGTCGGCGCCGAGTTGGACGACCTCGCGCCAGACGCGGCTGTCGGTGCCCGCGTGCGGGACCATCGCGGAGTGGAACTTCTCGGCTCCGGCGCGGGAGGCTCGCCACTGGAAGAACATGGCGCCCTCGGAGCCGCGGGCCACATGGGCGAGGCTGTTGCGGGCCATCTCGCCGGGGCGCTTGGCGATGCCGCGGGGCTGCCAGTTGACGGCGCTGGTGGAGTGTTCGAGGAGCAGCCAGGGCTTGTCGCCCGCCACCGAGCGGGTCATGTCGGCGGCCATGGCGAGGTTGACGTGGTTGCGGTCCTCCTCGGCGACCAGGTAGTGGTCGTTGGTGACGAGGTCCACCTCGCGGCCCCAGGCCCAGTAGTCGATGGAGTCGCACTGGGTGGGCGAGACCATGAAGTTGGTGGTGACGGGGGTGCCGGGGGACAGCTCGTGGAGCAGGTCGCGCTCCCTGCGGAAGTTCTCCAGCGCGGCGTCGCTCGCGAAGCGCGCCCAGTCCAGGCGCTGGGCCGGGTTGGCGACGGTGGGGGTCAGGCGCGGGGGCTGGATCTCCTCCCAGTCGCCGTAGCGCTGGCCCCAGAACGCGGTGCCCCAGGCGGAGTTGAGCGCGTCGAGCGTGCCGTGGCGGTCGGCGAGCCAGCGGCGGAAGTGGGCGGCGGAGGCGTCGCAGTAGCAGGCGAGGACGGGGACGCCGTACTCGTTGTGCACGTGCCACAGGGCGAGCGCCGGGTGGTCGCCGTACCGTTCGGCGAGCGCGCGGGTGATGCGGACGGCGGCCCGCTGGTAGGCGTCCGAGCTGTGGCAGATGGCGCCGCGTGAGCCGAACTCCCAGCGCACGCCCTCGCGGTTGGTGGGCAGCGCCTCGGGGTGGGCGCGGTAGAACCACGCGGGGGGCACCACGGTGGGGGTGGCGAGGTCGACGCGGATGCCGCCCTCGTGCAGCAGGTCGAGGACGCGGTCGAGCCAGCCGAAGGTGAACGTGCCCTCGCTCGGCTCCAGTGCGGCCCAGGAGAAGATCCCGACGCTGACCATGGTGACCCCGGCCTCGCGCATCAGCTTGACGTCCTCGGGCCAGAGCTCCTCCGGCCACTGCTCGGGGTTGTAGTCCCCGCCGAAGGCGAGCCGGTCCAGCCGGTCCATCCGCATCTGATGCGCCTTTCTGTGAACGTGCACACTCCACATAAGCGCACAGCACCAACCATTGACAAGCGTCCGATCTGTTTCTCTACTGTGAACGCTCACAGATTCCCCGCAGACGCTCAGGGCACCGCCCACGGAGGATTCCCATGCATCAGCGCACCGCGGCGGCGGCCCTCACCGCCGCCCTCACGGCCGTCGCCCTCACCGGCTGCGGCGGCTCGTCCGACGAGGGCTCGGGCGACTCGGACGGGCCGGTGAACCTGACCTACTGGGCCTGGGCCCCGGGCATGGAGCAGGTCGTCGACCTCTGGAACGAGGCCAACCCCGACATCCAGGTGACCGTCAAGGAACAGGCCGCGGGCGACGACCTCGTCACCAGGACCATCACCGCCGCCCAGGCGGGCGAGGCCCCCGATCTCGTCCAGGCCGAGTACCAGGCGCTGCCCACCCTCGTCTCCAACGACGTCCTCGCCGACATCTCCGAGCAGGCCGGCGACGCCGAGGAGCGGTTCGCCCCGGGCGTCTGGCAGCAGGTCACCCTCGGCACCGACGCGGTCTACGCGCTGCCGCAGGACTCGGGCCCGATGATGTTCTACTACCGCGAGGACCTCTTCGCCGAGTACGGCCTCGATGTCCCCGCCACCTGGGACGAGTTCGCCGAGACCGCCCGCACCCTGCGGGACGTCTCCCCCGACACGCACCTGACGACGTTCTCCGCCAACGACGCCGGGCTCTTCGCCGGGCTCGCCCAGCAGGCGGGCGCCCGGTGGTGGACCACGGAGGGCGAGACCTGGCGCGTCGCCATCGACGACGAGGCGACCCGGCGCGTCGCCGACTTCTGGGGCGGCCTCGTCGCCGAGGGCGCCGTCCTGAACGAGCCGATGTACACGCCCGCGTGGAACCAGGCGATCAACAACGGCGACCAGATCGCCTGGGTCAGCGCCGTCTGGGCCCCCGGCACCCTGGCCACCGCCGCCCCCGACACCGCGGGCCGGTGGGCCATGGCGCCGCTGCCGCAGTGGGAGGAGGGCGCGGGCGCCACCGGAAGCTGGGGCGGCTCCAGCGTCGGCATCACCAACGACGCGGAGGACAAGGAGGCCGCCGCCGAGTTCGCCACCTGGCTGAACACCGACCCCGAGGCGCTGGCCGCGATGGTCACCGAGGGCGGCATCTACCCGGCCGCGACCGCCGCCCAGACCGGCGACGCGCTGGCCGCGCCGCCCGCGTTCTTCGAGAACCAGCCCGACTTCTACGAGCGGGCCGCCGAGATAGCCCAGGGCACCGCGCCCGCCGCCTGGGGGCCCAATGTCAACGTGGCCTACGGCGCGTTCAACGACGCCTTCGCCGCCGCCGCCGAGAGCCGGGGCGACTTCACCGAGGCGCTGACCGCCGTGCAGGAGGCCACCGTCGAGGACATGGAGTCGCACGGCTTCCAGGTCGCCGAGTGACGGGCGGTGGCCGGGCGGGTGGCCGGGTGACGGGCCAGGTGCGTGGCCGGGTGCGTGGCCGGGCGACGCGCCGCACCGGGCAGGGGGCGCGGCGGCGCGCCCCGTACGCCTTCCTCGCCCCCGCCGTCGTTCTCTTCCTGCTGTTCTTCGCGCTGCCCATCGGCTACGCGATCCACCTCAGCCTCCGCACCGTCGAGGTGCGGGGCCTCGGCCTCGGCAGCGGCGCCCGCCAGGAGGTCTGGGCGGGCCTGGCCAACTACACGGACGCGCTCGGCGACCCCGAACTCCTCGACGGCGCCGTCCGCGTGGCCGTCTACGGCCTGATCGTCGTCCCCGTCATGCTCGGCCTCGCGCTGCTGTTCGCCCTGCTGCTGGACGCCGACCGGGTGCGCGGCCGGCGCGTCAGCCGCCTGCTGATCTTCCTGCCGTACGCCATCCCCGGCGTCATCGCCGCCCTGCTGTGGGGCTTCCTCTACCTGCCGTCCGTCAGCCCCCTGCACCACACCCTCGACGCGCTCGGGCTGCCGGAGCCCGACCTGCTCGGCGGCAACGCCCTGTACCTCGCGCTGTCCAACATCGCCGTGTGGGGCGGCACCGGCTTCAACATGATCGTCATCTACACCGCGCTGCGCGCCATCCCCGCCGACGTCTACGAGGCCGCCCGCCTCGACGGCTGCTCCCAGCTCCAGATCGCGCTGCGCGTCAAGGTGCCCATGGTGGCGCCCTCCCTCGTGCTCACCTTCTTCTTCTCGATCATCGCCACCCTTCAGGTCTTCAGCGAACCGACCACCCTGCGCCCGCTGACCAACGGCGTCCCGACCACCTGGAGCCCGCTGATGAAGGTCTACCAGGACGCGTTCGGCAACGGCGACATCCACTCCGCCGCCGCCACCGCCGTCGTCATCGCCCTCATCACCCTCGCCCTGTCGTTCGGCTTCCTGCGAGCGGCGGGCGCCCGCACCCGCCAGGAGGAGGCCCGGTGAGCGGCACGACCACCACCCCGCCGAACGCGCCGCGCCGCGTCGCCCTGCTGCCCACCGCCGCCCTGCTGCTCGGCGCCCTCTACTGCCTGGTGCCGGTCGCCTGGGTGCTGGTCGCCTCCACCAAGGCGGGCGACGAGCTCTTCTCCACCTTCACCTTCTCCCCCGGCACCGGGCTCTGGGAGAACATCGGCGACCTCACCGCCTACCGCGACGGCGTCTACTGGCGGTGGATGGCCAACTCCGCCCTCTACGCGGGCGTCGGCGCCGCCCTGTCCTGCGCGGTCTCCGCGCTCGGCGGCTACGCCCTGGCCGTCTACCGCTTCGCCGGCCGCGAGGCGATCTTCGGGGTCCTGCTCGCCGGCGTCCTCATGCCGCCCGTCATCCTCGCCGTCCCGCAGTACCTGCTGCTCGCCGAGGTCAGTCTCACCGACACCCACCTCTCCGTGCTGCTGCCGGTGCTCCTCTCCCCCTACGGCATCTACCTCGCCCGCGTCTACGCCGCCGCGGCCGTGCCGTCCGACGTGGTCGAGGCGGCCCGGATGGACGGCGCGGGCGAGTGGCGGATCTTCCGCACCATCGCCCTGCCCATGATGCTGCCGGGGCTGGTGACGATCTTCCTCTTCCAGTTCGTCGCCATCTGGAACAACTTCCTGCTGCCGTTCATCATGCTGAGCGACGACGAGAAGTTCCCGATGACGCTGGGCCTGTACACGCTGCTCAACCAGGGTTCCAACAGCCCCGCCCTCTACACCCTGGTGATCACCGGCGCGATGCTCGCCATCGTCCCGCTGGTCGCGCTCTTCCTCCTCATCCAGCGGTTCTGGAGTCTCGACCTGCTCTCCGGCGCCGTAAAGTCGTGAGCGTGACCTCGAACAACGCGGCAGGGAAGGCGGCGGGGAAGGGCCCGGGCAGGCGCCGGAGGCCGACCATCCACGACGTGGCGCGGGAGGCCGGCGTCTCCCGCGGCACCGTCTCCCGCGTCCTCAACGGCGGCCACTACGTCAGCCCCTCCGCCGCCGAGGCCGTCAACGCCGCCATCCGCAAGACCGGTTACGTGCTCAACCGGCACGCCCGCTCGCTGATCACCGGCCGCTCGGGCTCGGCGGCGTTCCTGCTGACCGAGCCGCAGGAGAAGTTCTTCGAGGACCCCAACTTCAACGTCCTGCTCCGCGGTTGCACCCAGGCGCTCGCCGCCCACGACATCCCGCTGCTGCTGATGCTCGCCGGCACCCGCGAGGAGCAGCGCCGCATCATCCGCTATGTCTCGGCCGGCCATGTCGACGGCGTGCTGCTGGTCTCCAGCCACACCGGCGACCCCGTGGCCGAGCAGCTGGTCGAGGCCGGGATCCCCGTGGTCATGTGCGGCAAGCCCGTGGACGGCACCGGCCCCACCACCCGCCTCGCCCACGTCGCCGCCGACGACCGGGACGGCGCCCGGCAGATGGTGCGCCACCTGCTGGCCACCGGGCGCCGCCGGATCGCCACCGTGACCGGGCCGCTGGACACCCCCGGCGGCGTGGAGCGCCTGGCCGGGTACCGCGAGGTGCTGGCCGAGGCGGGGCTCCCGGCCGACGAGGGGCTGATCGCGGCGGGCGACTACAGCCGCGCCTCGGGCGCCTCGACGGCCGCCGGGCTGCTGGCCCGCCGCCCGGACCTGGACGCGCTGTTCGTCGCCTCGGACCTGATGGCGCAGGGCGCGCTGACCGCGCTGGAACGCGCCGGGCGCACCGTTCCCGGCGATGTCGCCGTCGGCGGCTTCGACGACTCCACGGCCGCCGTCTCCTCGATGCCGCCGCTGACCACGATCCGCCAGCCCTGGGACCGGATCAGCGCGGAGATGGTCCGCCTGCTGGTCGGCCAGATCGAGGGCGAGTCCACCTCGGCCGTCATCCTCCCCACCGAACTGGTCACCCGCGACTCCACCTGAGCGGGTAGTGAGTACCTGAACGGCCCGCTGTTCACGCCGCCTTCGGTCGCGCGCCGCCCGGATCCGGCGTGGTGATAACTCCGGGGCCCTAGGGTCCCGATGCCTCTGTGTGCCCCGACCCCACAGGAGATCCCCCGTGCGCAAGGCCCGGCTGACCACGGTCACCTCGCTCGCCCTGTCCGCCCTCGCCTTCTCCGCCGTCGGCCTGCCGTCCCCCGCGACGGCCGTACCCGCCGCCGGGTCCGCCGCGCAGCGGACCCAGGCCGCGCCCGCCGCCGCGCCCAAGCGCGAGCGGCCCGAGCTCCCCGCCTACATCCACGGCGGCGCCTGGCCGACCAGCCACGTCCAGGGCGTCACCGTCGACGCCGAGAACGGCCTCGTCTACTGGTCGTTCACCCAGGCGCTGGTCAAGACCGACCTCGCGGGCAACGTCATCGGCACCGTCGAGGGCCTGACGGGCCATCTCGGCGACATCGACCTCAACCCCCGTGACGGCCGCGTCTACGGCTCCCTGGAGTACAAGGCGGAGGAGGCGTTCTACATCGCCGTCTTCGACGTCGACGCGATCGACCGGCCCGGCATGGACGCCGAGACCGACGGCGTGATGACCGCCGTCCATCTGAGCGAGGTCGTCGAGGACTTCACCGCCGACATGGACGGCGACGGCGTCTTCGACGGCGACACCGCGGACACCGCCGACCACCGCTACGGGTGCAGCGGCATCGACGGCGTCTCGTTCGGCCCCTCCTTCGGCTCCCGGCACGGCGCGACCCGGCTGATGGTCGCCTACGGCGTCTACTCCCACACCGGCCGGGCCGACAACGACCACCAGGTGATCCTGGAGTACGACGTGAGCGACTGGAGCCGCTGGGAGCGCCCGCTCAGCCAGGAGGACCCGCACCGCAGCGGCCCGCGCCGCCCGGCCGGGAAGCACTTCGTGTACACCGGGAACACCAACTTCGGCGTGCAGAACCTGGAGTACGACGCCCACACCGGCGACTGGATGATGGCCGTCTACCCCGGCGCGAAGGAGGAGTTCCCCAACTACTCCCTCTTCATCGTCGACGGCTCGGTCCGCCCCCACCGCGGCGAGATCGCGGGGCAGCCGGAGCGCGAGCGCGGCAGCCTGCTGACCCTGGTCCGCGACGGCCTGCACGACCCCGGGACCGGCGTCCGGGGCTGGGAGTTCCACGGCAACTACGGCCTGGCGGCGCTCGGCGACGGCACCTACTACGCGGCCGAGGGCGGGCCCGTCGAGGAGGGCGGCCAGACCCTCCAGGAGGGCTGGGTCGACCGCTACCGGTGGACCGGCGCCACGCCCACCCCGTTCGCGCCGGTCGGCTCCGTCAGCGGGGGCCTGGAGCCGTGACCCTCCCGCCCCCGGCGCGGGGCGACACCCGGACGGCGAGCGCCAGCGTGTCGTCCGGGTGCAGGATCACGGTGTGCATGTCGGCGGCCACCGCGCCCGGCACCCGGGCGATCGGCAGCCCGGCGTGGCGGGTGGCCGCGCGGACGAGCCGCCTCTCCCCCTCCAGCGGGTTCTTGCGGCTCTCGGTGAGGCCGTCGGTGTAGAGCACGAGCAGGTCGCCGGGACGGATCCGCTCGCGCAGCACCTCGTCGCTGCCCGCCATCGGGAAGCCGATGCCGCGGCCCTTGGCCTCCAGATAGCTGTGGCCGCCGCCCGCCCTGATCAGCAGGGCGGGCTGGTGGCTGCCGTTGGCCAGCGTCAGTTCGCCGGTGCCCGGCATCAGCCGGGCCAGCTGCACGGTGGCCATCAGCTCGCGGTCGAACGGCAGCAGGATCTCGTCCGTGCGGCCGATGATCGATTCGAGGCGGTGCCCCTCAAGGGCGAGCGTGCGCACGGCGTGGGTCACGTTCAGCGCGCTGCGGGTGCTGGTGACGCCGTGGCCCAGGGCGTCCACCACGGTGATGTGGACCGAGCCGTCGGGCAGCGCGAACCAGTCGTACAGGTCGCCGCCGGTGGGCGCATCGGTGCCCGCCGGGGCGTAGTGGACCGCCACCTCCAGGCCCTCGATGGCGATGGGCGGCGGGCGCAGCGCGTCCTCCAGCTCGCGCAGCGTCTGCCCGTGGGCGCGCCGCAGCCGCTCGTCGCGCTCCTCCAGCTGCACATAGAGGGCCAGGACGCCGCTGTTGGTCTCGGCCAGCTCGTGCGTGAGGCGGCCGTGGTCGGCGGCGAGGGCCTGGGCGCGCGCCGCGGCGTGCAGCAACTCAAGCTCCAGCGCCTCCACTTCGGAGCCCTCGGCCTCGGGACCCGCCGCCTCGGGGCCGGTGTCGCCGACGGCGTCCGCCGGGGGCAGCGGCACGCGCCAGACGGCCGAGCCGTCCTCGGCGACCTCGGCGGGCAGCGGCAACTCGGCCGACAGGGGCGCCGCTTCGCCACCCAGCGGCCGGCAGAGGACGGCGAGCAGCCCGGGGCGGGCGCCGGAGGCGCGCCGCACGGTGGTGCCCAGGCGGACGGCGTGGCCCGCGGCGAACGCGGCACCCGCGACGGCGGTCACCGAGACCACCAGGCGGGCGCGGACGTCGAGGGGCAGGCGGTGGACGCGGGCCAGGTCGCGCACGGCGACCCGCAGGTCGGCCGCCGTGCGGAACCGGTGAGGTCGGGTCATGGTCATGGCATCAGGGGGCGAGAGCCAGGGCCGCCGCGTCGTCGCGCGCCAGCCGGTGGCGGTGGGCGAGGGCGGGGGCCAGCAG
>NZ_LAVK01000267.1 GCF_001083795.1 Streptomyces sp. SBT349 | reverse complement strand
CAGAGGTTTATATCATCACGCCGTAGAGCTCGAAGACCAACTGGCACGCGTCGGTCTCCGAGGGGAGGTCGCCCGCGGCCGTGGCGGTGCGGATCTCGGCGGTCAGGCGGCGCTGCCAGGTGCGGAACTGCCGCCGGAGCAGCGCCCGGACGGGCCCGGTGCGGCCGTCCTGCTCGAACGTCGCGCTCACGAACAGGCAGCCGCCGGGGAACACGCCCCGGACCAGGTAGGAGATCCACGCCTCGCACACCGCCCGCAGCCGCGGCAGCCCCGGCGTGGCGCCCGACGCGGGCGCCCACACCTCGCGGTTGAAGATGACCGCGGCGCGCTCCAGCGTCGCCAGCTGAAGGGCGAGCTTGGTGCCGAAGTGCCCGAGCAGGCCCGACTTGCTGAGGCCGAGGTCCGCCGCGAGGCGGCCGATCGTCAGCCCCTCGAACCCCTCCACGGACGCCACGTCGACCCCGCGTTCGATGATGCGCTCCCGGGTGTTGCGGGCCTCGGCTGCGGAGTGACGCGGACTCATGTACCCCATCATAGAGTCCGACCGATCGGTCGCTATTCTTCTCCCATGACGCGAATCTCCGCCCTGGGCCACTACCAGCCCGAGCATGTGCTGACCAACGACGACCTCGCCAGGACGGTGGACACCAACGACGCCTGGATCAGGCAGCGGACCGGCATCGCCGAACGCCGCATCGCCCAGGGCGAGTCCGTGACCGACCTGGCCGTCGCCGCGGCCGGGAAGGCGCTGGCCACCGCGGGGCTCGCACCCGAGGACATCGGCCAGGTGATCCTCGCCACGTGCAGCGGCATCGACCGGGTGCCGTCCCACGCGGCCCAGGTCGCCGGGCGCCTCGGCCTCCCCTCGGCGGTCGCGTTCGACCTCAACAACGGCTGCGCGGGCTTCACCACCGCCCTGGCCACCGCCGACCACACGGTGCGCGCCGGGGCGGCGCGGCACGCGCTGGTCATCGGCGCCGAGAAGATGTCCGACGTCACCGACTGGACCGACCGCTCCACCTGCGTGCTGCTCGCCGACGGCGCGGGCGCCGCGGTGGTCAGCGCGTCGGACGAGGACGGCATCGGGCCCGTCCTGTGGGGCTCCGACCCGTCGAGGCGCGACACGGTGCGGATGCGGGACACCTGGCAGCCGCGGTTCTCGCAGGACGGCCAGAGCGTGTTCCGCTGGGCCACCACGGAGCTGGCCCCGTTCGCCCGCCAGGCGTGTGAACGCGCCGGGATCAGCACGCGCGACCTGGCCGGCATCGTCACCCACCAGGCGAATCTGCGGATCATCGAGTCGCTGGCCCGCCAGCTCGACGCGCCGGACGCCGTGGTCGCGCAGGACGTGGTGACCTCGGGGAACACCTCGGCCGCCTCCGTGCCGCTGGCCCTGGCCAAGCTGGTCGAGCGCCGCGAGATCCCCGCGGGCGCGCCCGTGCTGCTCTTCGCCTTCGGCGGCGGCCTCTCCTGGGCCGGGCAGGTCGTGCGCTGCCCCTGACGCGCGGACGGACACGCGCGACGGACACGCGCGAACGGGCCCGCCCCTCCCCCGCCCCCCCCCCGTCCCGCGCTGGAATCGTGAGCGCGCGGCTCAGACGGTGCGGAAGGCGAGCACCACGTTGTGCCCGCCGAAGCCGAACGAGTTGTTGATCGCCGCGATCGTGCCCGAGGGCAGGTCGCGGGCGGTGTCGCGGACGACGTCCGCGTCGACCGCCGGGTCCAGCTCGTCGATGTTGATCGTCGGCGGGGCCTGGCGGTGGTGGAGGGCCAGCACCGTGGCGACCGTCTCGATGCCGCCCGCGCCGCCGAGCAGATGGCCCGTCATCGACTTGGTGGCGGAGATCGCCACATGGTCCAGGTCCTCGCCCAGCACCGCGCGCAGCGACGTGATCTCCGCGATGTCGCCCTGCGGCGTGGACGTCGCGTGCGCGTTGAGGTGGACGACCTGCTCCGGCTTGAGGTCCGTGGCCTCCAGCAGGTGCCGCACCGCCGTGGCGATGCCGCGGCCCGTCGGCTCCGGCTGCGCGATGTGGTGGGCGTCGGCCGAGAGGCCCTGGCCGAGCAGCTCGCAGTACACCCGCGCCCCGCGCCGCGCCGCGTGCTCCGCGGACTCCAGGATCACCACGCCCGCGCCCTCGCCGAGGACGAACCCGTTCCGCCCGGCGTCATAGGGGCGGGAGGCCCGTTCCGGCGCCTCGTTGTTCTTCGACAGCGCCATCATGTTGGCGAAGGCCGCTATCGGCAGCGGGTGGATGCACGCCTCCGTGCCACCCGCGAGCACCACGTCGGCCCGCCCGGTGCGGATCATCTCGCTCGCGTAGCCGACCGCCTCGGCGCCGGAGGCGCACGCGCTGACCGGCGTGTGCGCGCCCGCCCTCGCGCCGAACTCCAGACTGACGTTGGCGGCGGGGCTGTTCGGCATCAGCATCGGGACGGTGTGCGGGGAGACGAGCCGCGCCCCCCGCTCCTTCAGATTGTCGTACTGATCGAGCAGCGTCGTGACGCCGCCGATGCCCGAGGCGATGACGGAGCCGACGCGCTCGGGCGCCACCGACTCGTCCTCGCCCGCCGCCGCGGTGAACCCCGCGTCCGACCACGCCTCCCTGGCCGCGAGCAGCGCGAACTGGGCCGTGCGGTCCAGGCGTCGCGCCTGCGGCCGGGGCAGCACCCCGGCGGGATCGACGGCGGCGGTCGCGGCGAAGCGGACCGGAAGTCCCTCCGCCCACTCCGCGGTGAGAGGACGCACGCCGGACCGGCCGGCGATGAGACCCTCCCACGTCGACGCGCTGTCGCCACCCAGCGGTGTGGTTGCGCCGACACCGGTGACTACCACCGTTCGATTGGTCGCGTTCACAGAATCAGTTCTCCGCTTGTCGGGGTTGGTGGTGCCGGGCCACCCCTTCGGGTGGCGACACGCGCGTGTGCCTGACCGGGTGACCCGGTCAGCTCTGGTGCGATTCGATGTACCCGACGGCGTCGCCGACGGTCTTCAGACCCTTGACGTCGTCGTCCGGGATCTTCACACCGAAGCGCTCCTCGGCGGCGACGACCACCTCGACCATGGACAGCGAGTCCACGTCGAGGTCGTCGGTGAACGACTTCTCCTCCGTCACCTCGTCGTTGGGGATGCCGGCGATCTCGTTCACGATGTCGGCGAGACCAGCGATGATCTCTTCCCTGGTGGCAGCCATTGCGGCGCTCCTTCGTGTGCTGCGGTGGGATACCGCGGGGTGGGTGATCGGATCGTGCTTAGGGGAGGGTAACGACCGTCGCGGCGTAGACCAGACCCGCCCCGAAGCCGATGACGAGAGCGGTGTCCCCGCTCTTCGCCTGTCCGGTCGCCAGCATCCGCTCCATGGCGAGCGGGATGGAGGCGGCCGAGGTGTTGCCGGTCGTCTCGATGTCCCGGGCCACCGCGACGCTCTCCGGCAGCCTGAGCGTCTTCACCATCGAGTCGATGATCCGCATGTTCGCCTGGTGCGGAATGAAGACATCCAGCTGGTCCGCGGTGATCCCGGCGGCGTCCATGGCCTCCTGGGCCACCTTGGCCATCTCGAACACCGCCCAGCGGAAGACCGTCTGGCCCTCCTGGCGGAGCGCCGGGAACGCGTCCCCCGGCTGGTACTTGTCCCACGGCACGGTCTGCCTGATGACCTCCGCCTTGTCGCCCTCCGAGCCCCACACCGTGGGGCCGATGGCGGGCACGTGGGAGGGGCCGAGCACCACGGCTCCCGCGCCGTCGCCGAACAGGAAGGCGGTGGAGCGGTCCTCCCGGTCGGTCAGGTCGGACAGCCGCTCGACGCCGACGACCAGCACATGGCGGGCGTTGCCCCCCACGATCAGCCCGGCGGCGATGGTCAGCCCGTACCCGAAGCCCGCGCAGGCCGCGGAGACGTCGAACGCGGCGGGCCGGCCCGCGCCGATCCGGGTCGCGATCTCGGTCGCGACGGCCGGGGTCTGGGAGAGGTGCGAGACCGTCGCGACGATCACCGCGTCCACCTCCTCGGGGCGGATGCCCGCGTCGGCGATGGCCTTGCCCGCGGCGGCGACCGACATCTCCGCCACGGTCTCGTCCTCGCCCGCCCAGTGCCGGGTCACGATGCCGGAGCGGGAACGGATCCACTCGTCCGAGGAGTCGATGTGCTTGAGGATCTCCTCGTTGGGAACGGTGCGGGTCGGCCGGTAGCCGCCGACGCCCATGACGCGGGCGTACGGCGCGCCCTTGGCGGCCTTCAGTGCTGCGGACATGGTCCTCAGAGCTCCTGTTCGGCGGCGGGCGCCGCGTCGGCCTGGACCGCTTGCGCGGTGATCAGCTCACGGGCCGCCGCCAGGTGCTCCGGGCCCTTGATGGCGACCCGGTCCACACCCGGCAGGTTGCGCCTGGCCAGGGCCGTGAGCGTGCCCCCCGGGCACAGCTCCACGAAGGCCGTGACGCCGAGCCGCCGGAAGGTCTCCGTGCACAGGTCCCACCGGACCGGGCTGGAGACCTGCGCCACCAGGCGCCGCACGACCTCCTGGCCGTCGGCCACCAGCGAGCCGTCGGCGTTGGACACGTACCGTATGCCCGGATCGGCGGCGGTGATGTCCGCCGTGGCGCGCTCCATCGCGGCCACCGCGGGTGCCATGTGCGTGGTGTGGAAGGCGCCCGCCACCTTCAGCGGCAGGACGCGGGCCTTCTCCGGCCGGTTCGCCGAGAGCTCGGCCAGCTGCTCCAGGGTGCCCGCGGCGACGATCTGGCCGCCGCCGTTGTCGTTGGCCGCGGTCAGGCCCAGCTCGGCGAGGCGGGCCGCGACCTCCTCCGCGTCGCCGCCCAGGACCGCGGACATCCCGGTCTCGGTGACCGCCGCGGCCTCGGCCATCGCCGTGGCGCGCTCCCTGACCAGCCGCATCGCGTCCTCCTCGGAGAACACCCCGGCGACGGAGGCGGCGGCCAGCTCGCCCACGCTGTGGCCCGCGACCGCGCCCACGGCGCCCCTGGCGGCCCCGCCGTCGTCCTCCTCGCCCCCGAGGAGCGCCGCGGCGGACAGGAGCGCGCCCGCGACCAGCAGCGGCTGGGCCACCGCGGTGTCGCGGATCTCGTCGGCGTCGGCCCGGGTGCCCAGGTGGACGAGATCGGCCTTCACGAGGTCCGACCACAGCCCGAGGCGATCGGGCACGCCGGGGAGGTCGAGCCACGGGTTCAGGAAGCCAGGCGCTTGGGAACCCTGGCCGGGAGCGACGAGTACGAGCACCCTCTCACTCTCTCCCGGCGGGACCCGTCACCGCCGGTGAGGGCGAGAACGAAGAACAGTCGACGGATTTGTAGCCCTCGAACAAAAACTAGGAGAGCTGCTCCGCATCGGCGAGGCGCCCGAGCATCAGGGCGATGCGGAGGGTGAAGGCCGATCGGACGTCGGAAGGCGGCCATCCGGTGACATCAGTCACACGCCGGAGGCGGTAGCGAACGGTGTTGGGATGCACAAACAGCATTCTGGCGGCACCCTCCAGACTGCTCGCCTGCTCCAGATAGACACTGAGCGTTTCCAGCAGGGCGGAACCGGCCTCCTGGAGCGGTCTGTAGATCTCCTCCACCAGCAGCCCGCGGGCGGCCGGGTCCCCCGCCATCGCGCGCTCGGGCAGCAGGTCGTCGGCGAGCACCGGGCGCGGGGCGTCGGGCCAGGCGGCGCAGGCCCGCAGCCCGGCGGCGGCGGCCTGCGCGGAGCGCGTCGCGCCCCGCAGGTCGCCGACCAGCGGCCCGGCCACCACGGGCCCCGAGGCGAACGGCCCGATCAGCGCCTTCGCCGCCTGCACCGGGTCGTCGCTGCCGCCCGCGATCACCACGAGCCGCTTGCCCAGCACGCCCGTCAGCACCTGGAGCTTCGCGTAGCGGGCGGCGCGGCGGATGGCCTCCACGGTCAGTTCGCTGTCGCCGCTGGGCGCGTTCCCGAGGACGACGGTCACCTGCTCCGGCGCCTTCCAGCCGAGCGCGGCGGCCCGTGAGACGTCGCTCTCGTCGGCCTCGCCCGAGACCACCGCGTTGACGACCAGGGACTCCAGCCGCGCGTCCCACGCGCCGCGCGCCTCCGCCGCCTGCGCGTAGACCTGGGCCGTCGCGAACGCGATCTCGCGGGCGTAGACCAGCAGCGCGTCGCGCAGCGCCGCCTCCCCGCCCGGGACCGCGAGCTCGTCCACGGCCGACTCCACCACCTCGATGGTGGTGCGCACCATCTCCACGGTCTGCCGCAGCGTGATCGCGCGGGTCAGCTCGCGCGGGGCGGTGCCGAAGACGTCGGTGGAGATCGCCTGCGGGGTGTCGGGGTGCCGGAACCACTCGGTGAACGCCGCGATGCCCGCCTGGGCGACCAGCCCGATCCAGGAACGGTTCTCCGGCGGCATGGCGCGGTACCAGGCCAGCCGCTCGTCCATCCGCATGATGGCGGCGGCGGCCAGCTTCCCCGAGGACTGCTCGAGTCGGCGCACGGTGGCGGCGTGCGCCAGCTTCTCGTCGGACGCGGGTTCATCGGACACGGGGACCAGCCTGCCTCATTTCCCGGCCGGTCATACCCGGCGGGGGGCACTGTGGGGTGGATACGGTGGGCGCATGCTTCGCGTACTGCGTGCGGAAGAGCGTTACCGGGGCGGCGATCCGGCCGCCGGGATCGACACCAGACACGTGTTCTCCTTCGGCGACTTCTACGACCCGGACAACGCGCGCTTCGGCCCGTTGACCGCCTGTAACGAGGAACGGCTCGCGCCCGGCGCGGGGTTCGCGCCGCATCCGCACCGGGACGTGGAGATCGTCAGCTGGGTGGTCGAAGGCGAACTCACCCACGAGGACGCCGCCGGGCGCGCGACGGTTCTCGCGCCGGGTGACGTGCAGCGGCTCACGGCGGGATCGGGGACGACGCACGCCGAGCGGAACGCGGGCCCGGCGCCGCTGAGGTTCGTGCAGATGTGGCTGATTCCCGACCTCGTGGGCGGCGCCCCGGAGTACGAGGTGGTGCGCGGGATCGCGGACGGCACCCCGTACGCCCTGCCGCGCACCGACGCGGTGCTGCATGTGCGGCGGCTCGGCGAGGACGAGCGCACGGCGGTCCCGGCGGCGCCGCTGGCCCACGTCCAGGTGGTGCGCGGCGCGGTGCTGCTCGACGGTGAGGGCGGCGGCGCGGACCCGGGCGGGGCGACGCTCCTGTCGACGGGCGACTCCGCGCGCCTCAGGGACGCCGGGGAGCGTGCGGTGCGGGCCGAAGGAGGGCCCGCCGAGCTGCTGGTGTGGGAACTTCGGGCACAAAGCCGAGGTCGACGGTGGCAACCGGCCTGAACGCGCGCCCGCCGTCGCCGCCGCCGTCACCGGGGTCCAGCCGGTCGAGCAGGGCGGGCAGCTGGGGCGGTCGCAGCGCCTCGGCCATCGTCCGCAGCTCCTCGCGCGGCCACCACCGCCACCCCAGGATGCGGTCCGCGGCGTGCGCGGCCAGCAGGTCGCCCACCGGCTCGCGGCGCGGCCCGCGGGCGGCGAAGGCGTGCTCGTGCTGGCGCACGGGTATGCCGTCGCGCGTGTAGTCGTGCTGCCAGGTGCACAGCAGCGGCCCCGGCTCGACGTCCGTCCAGCCGGTCTCCTCGCGCAGCTCGCGCCGCGCGGCCTCGCGGGGCGTCTCGCCCGGGTCGAGCCCGCCGCCCGGGTTGGCCCAGTGCTGCCCGACCTCGTCGGTCTCGTACCGGAAGAGGAACACCGCGCCCTCGGGGTCGACCACCACGATCCGCGCGGCCGGCCGGGGCGTCGGTCCGGTCCCGGGTATCGGCTGAAGCTGTCGCATCAGCGCAGCGTACGCCGGGAGCGATACGGCGTGTGCGGCCCCCGGGACCGGCGCATGCCACCGGTCATGGACACGGGATTCAGCGGCGAGGTCGCCGCCTCCTACGCGACCTTCAGACGGGGCTATCCGCAGGCGCTGTTCGACGCGCTCCAGGCCGAGTTCGCGCTGGGTGGTCGGCATGGACCGGGTCACGGCCCTGACCGGCCGCGTTCGCCTCCCGCCGGCGGGCGTCAGCCGCTCCGCTCCGCCAGCTCGGCCAGCACCGCGTCGGTGAACGGCGGCCAGGCGTCGGCGGCCCAGCTCCCGAAGGGGCGGTCGGTCAGCGCCACGCACGCCGCGCCCGCGTCCGGGTCCACCCACAGGAACGTGCCCGACTGCCCGAAGTGGCCGAAGGTGCGCGGCGAGGAGGCCGCGCCCGTCCAGTGCGGGGACTTGTGGTCGCGGATCGAGAACCCGAGGCCCCAGTCGTTCGGCCTCTGGTGCCCGAAGCCCGGGAGCACGCCGCTCAGCCCCGGGAAGGCCACCGCCGTCGCCTCGTCCAGCGTCTGGCGGGCCAGCAGGCGCGGGGCGAGCAGCTCTGCGGCGAAGCGGGCGAGGTCGGCGGCGGTGGAGACGCCGTCCTTGGCCGCGGAACCGGCCAGCTCGGTGCCGCCCATGCCCAGCGGCTCGACAACGGCCTGGCGCGCGTACTCGGCGAACGGCATGCCGGTGGCCTTGGCCACGTGGTCGGCCAGCACCTCGAAACCCGCGTTCGAGTACAGCCTCCGGGTACCGGGCTCGGCCACCGCGCGGTGCTCGTCGAACGCCAGCCCCGAGGCGTGCGCCAGCAGATGCCGTACGGTCGACCCCGGCGGGCCCACCGCCTCGTCCAGCTCCGTCGCGCCCTCCTCGACCGCGATCAGGACCGCGTAGGCGGCCAGCGGCTTGGTCACCGAGGCCAGCGGGAACGGGTGCTCGGCGGGGCCGTGCGCGAAGTGGCGGCCGTCCGCGGTGACCACGGCGGCGGCGGCCGTGGGCACGGGCCAGCGGTCGATCAGCTCCAGGCTGCGCATGACCCGAGCGTAGCGCGCCGGGAAATTTCCCCGGGATCCGCTTGCCTGGAGTGCACTCCAGCCTTTTAGCGTCTAGGTATGACCGTGACACAGCAGGCAGAACCTGTTCTGGGGGAGCTCGTCGATCGGTGCGCGTCCGTGGACCGGCCGCATCCGCGGCCCGACGGCCGGGACCGCTACACCATCAGCGAGGTGGCCGCCCACACCGGCCTGAGCGTGCACACCCTCCGCTGGTATGAACGTATAGGGCTCATGCCGCACGTCGACCGCTCGCACACCGGCCAGCGCCGCTACAGCAACGCGGACCTCGACTGGCTGGCGTTCGTCAACAAGCTGCGGCTGACCGGCATGGCCGTCGCCGACATGGTCACCTACGCCGACCTGGTCCGGCAGGGCGACCACACCTACCCCGAGCGCCGCGCGCTGCTGGTGGCGACGCGGGAGAACGTGGTGGACCGCATCGCCGAGCTCCAGTCCACGCTGACCGTCCTCGACTTCAAGATCGACCTCTACAGCACCGACCCCACCCCGGAAAGGCTCTGACCCGCATGTCCGACCTCGGAACCAACGCCCCGCGGATCCCGACGACGACGCTGGGCGGCGGCGGAACGGGCCCCCGGGTCGGCGTCCAGGGCCTGGGCTGCATGGGCATGAGCTTCGCCTACGGCCCGACGGACGCGGACGAGGCCCGCGCCACGCTGGAACGCGCCCTTGACCTCGGCGTCACCTTCTTCGACACGGCCGACATGTACGGACTCGGCGCGAACGAGACGTTCCTCTCGCCGTTCTTCCGCGCGCACCGCGAGGAGGTGGTGATCGCGACGAAGTTCGGCATCGTGCTGGACCCGGACGACCCGGTGAAACGGGGGATCCGCAACGACCGGGCCTACATCCGGGCCAGCGTGGAGGGAAGCCTCGCCCGGCTCGGCGTCGACATGATCGACCTGTACTACATGCACCGGCGCGACCCGTCCGTTCCCATCGAGGAGACGGTCGGCGCGATGGCCGAGCTGGTGGCGGAGGGCAAGGTCGCGCACCTGGGCCTGAGCGAGGTCACGGGCGCGGAGCTGCGGGCGGCGCACGCGGTGCACCCGATCGCGGCGCTCCAGTCGGAGTGGTCGCTGTTCTCGCGGGACGTGGAACGGTCGGCGGTGCCGGCGGCGAAGGAGCTCGGCGTCGCGTTCGTGCCGTACTCGCCGTTGGGACGGGGCTTCCTGACCGGCTCCTTCAAGGACGCCGGGGAGGAGCTGACCGCCGACGACTTCCGGCGCGGGCAGCCGCGGTTCAACGGCGCGAACGCGACCGCGAACCACGCGCTGCTCGAACCGGTCCGCCGGATCGCGGAGGCACACGGCGCCACCCCCGCCCAGGTCGCCCTGGCCTGGGTCCACCAGCAGGCCGCGCTGCGGGAGATGACGGTGATCCCCATCCCCGGCACGCGGCGCCGCGGCCGCCTGGAGGAGAACGCGGCGGCGACGCGGATCACGCTGACCGACGCGGAACTGGCGCTCCTCGCCCCGATCGCCTCCCACGTCGCGGGCGACCGCTACCCCGACATGACCTTCACATCGGCGACCCGCGAGTAGGCGGGCCCCTGCGCGGCGGCCCGCGGCCGCGGTGGTGTTACGGCTTCGCCGTGGGCCGGGGAGTTCGGTTGCCCCCGGGTGCGGAGCGGAGCGGTGTGGGTGCTCTGGCGTCGCCCGGCGCCGCCGTGGCTGACGGCGAGGCCGCGGGCCCGGGCGCCGGGGGCGGGGTGTCGCGTGGTCCGGTGGCGTTACGGCTTCGCCGTGGGCCGGGCAGTTTGGATGCCCCGGGCCCGAAGCGGCGTGGCCGCTCGGCCGCGGTGGTCACCGGGTGCGGGGGGTGGGGTGTCGCGTGGCC
>NZ_LAVK01000266.1 GCF_001083795.1 Streptomyces sp. SBT349 | reverse complement strand
CCGTCTCCCTCTTCCCCCGCCTGGGCCACGCCGTCTTGACGGTCGACGTCATCACGTTTGATGATTTCATCACTTCGATCACGCCGTGGTGTGCCCGGCAGGGAGGCGTCTCGTGACGAACGACATGGACGTGCCGGTTCTCGTGGTCGGCGGCGGAGCGGGCGGGCTGACCGCGGCGCTGCTGCTGGCCCGCATGCGCGTCCCGTTCCTGCTGATCACCGACCGGCCGACCACGTCGCCCCTGCCCAAGGCCCATGTGCTCAACCAGCGCGCCATGGAGATCCTGCGCGACGTGGACCTGGCCGACGCGGTCTACGCCGCGGGCACCCCGGCGGCGCAGATGGCCTACTCCGGCTGGTACGTCGGACTGGCCGGGGACGGCCCCGACCACGGGCGGAGGGTGGCGCTGCTCGAATCCTGGGGCGGGGGCGGGCGGTCGCCCGACTGGCTCGCGGCCAGCCCCGAGCGCCCGGCCAACCTGCCGCAGCTCCGGCTGGAGCCACTGCTGCGGACGCGCGCGGAGGAGCTCGCGCCCCCGGGCGCGATCCGCTTCCACCACGAGCTGACCGGCCTCGCCGAGGAGGAGCCCGCCGAGGGCGCGGGCGGCGTGGTGGCCGAGGTGACCGACCGCTCCTCCGGCGGCTCGTACCGGGTGAGGGCGCGCTACGTGCTGGGCTGCGACGGCGGGCGCACGGTCGGGCCCGCGCTCGGGGTGGCACGGCGCGGGGTGCGCGATGTGGCGCGCATGGTGTCGTTCCACCTCACGGCCGACCTCTCGCGCTGGGTGCGCGACCCGGAGGTGCTGATCCGCTGGCTGTGGCTGCCCGAGCTGGGCGCCGGCGGCGTGCTGGTGCCCATGGGCCCGGAGCGCTGGGGCCCCGACTCGGAGGAGTGGGTCCTCCACCTGCACTACGGCGCGCACGACGCGCGCGCCGTGGACGACGACGCGGTGGCGGCCGACCTGCGCACCGCGCTCGGACCGGCGGCGGACGGGACGACCGTGCACCGCGTCTCGCGCTGGTCGCTGGAGGGGGTGCTCGCCGACCGTTTCCGCGCCGGGCGCGAGGGGCGCGTGTTCCTGGCGGGCGACGCCGCCCACCGCCACCCGCCCACCGGAGGGCTCGGCCTCACCTCGGCGATGCACGACGCGCAGAACCTCACCTGGAAGCTGGCCGCCGTGCTGCGCGGCCACGCGGGCGAGGCGCTCCTCGACAGCTACGAGGCCGAGCGCCGCCCGGTCGCCGCGGCGGGCGTCGAGCGGTCCCTGGCCAGCGCGCGGAACCAGATGGCCATCGCCGCCCACTTCGGCGGCGGCCCCTCCGCGGGCCCCGCGGAGAACTGGCGCGGCGCCCGCCGCCTGTGGAGCGAGGACCCGGCGGACCGGGAGGCGCGCCGCGCGTTCCTGAGGACGGTGGCGGCACAGTCGATGGAGTTCAACGAGCTGGGCGTGGAGTTCGGCTACACCTACGCCTCGGGCGCGGTCGTCCCGGACGGCACGCCCCCGCCGGAGAACCCGGACCCCGTGCGCCTGCACCAGCCCGCCGCCCGCCCGGGACACCCGCTGCCGCACGCCTGGCTGACCGACCTGGACGGGGAGCGGCTGCCCGTCGCCCGGCTGATACGCCCCGGCCGTTTCCTGCTGATCGCCGGGGAGGAGGGGCACGGCTGGTGCGAGGCGGCCGAGAAGGTCGCCGCGCGGAACGGGCTCCCGCTGACCGCCGTGCGGGTCGGCCACCTGGACGGCGACTACCGCGACCCGCGCTCCACCTGGACGCGCTGGCGCGGGCACGGCCCCGAGGGCGCCGTTCTGGTGCGCCCCGACCGCTTCGTCTGCTGGCGCGCGCCCGGCGCGGATCCCGCCCCGGGCGCCCGGCTCGCGGCGGCCCTGGACACCCTGCTGGCCCGGGTCGCCCCCTGAGCCTGGAAGGGCCTCCTGGCTACGATGGGCGCATGCCCGAACAGCGGACCGAGCAGGCGCCCAACCGCTTCGCGCGGCGCCGGGCCGCGACCCGGCGCGCCCTGCTCGACGCGGCGCGGCGGATCCTGGCCGAGGACGGCGCGGGCGACATCAGCATCCAGCGGATCGCGGAGCGCGCGGACGTCGGCTTCGGCTCGTTCTACAACCACTTCTCCTCCAAGGCCGAGCTGTTCAACGCGGCGGTCGGCGAGGCCCTGGAGGACTACGGGCGGGAGCTCGACACGGTCGCGGGGCCCCTCGCCGACCCGGCGGAGAAGTTCGCCGCGAGCGTCCGGCTGACCATCGCCATGGTCCGGTCGCACCCGGAGCTGATGCGCGTGCTGCGCCACGGCGGCCTCAGGCAGGTGCACACCGGCCACGGCCTCGCGCCGCGGGTGCTCCGCGACATCGAACGGGGCCTGGACGCGGGCCGGTTCGCGGTCGACGAGCCCGTGGTGGCGCTCTCGGCCGCGTGCGGGGCGCTGCTCGGCCTGATCGACCTGCGGCTGCGCGACGCGGACGGAACGGGCCCCGGCGGCGCCGATCCCGGCGGCGGCGCCCCCGGGGACGGCGAGCGGATGGCGGCGCTGCTGCTGCGGATGCTGGGGGTGCCGGTGCCCGAGGCGGACGAGATCGCGCGCCGCCCGCTGCCGGGCGCGCCCCCGCGTTCCCCGAGGGGATGAGTTACGGCCGCCCGTCGAGTCAGGGGGACATGACACCTTCTCAGCAGGCGGCCGAGCCGTCCCTCGTCGAGCGCCCCGAGCGGCCCTACGCCGGGATCAGGGCGAGCGTCACCATGGACACGATCGGGGAGATCGCCGACCGGATCCGCGAGATCTTCGCCTGGCTCGCCGCCCGGGGGATCGAGCCGACCGGAGCGCCGTTCCTCAGGTACCACGTCATCGACATGGCGAACCGCATGGACATGGAGGCGGGCGTGCCCACCGCCGCCGTTCCCGAGGGGGAACCGGGCGGCGACATCTTCGGCGGGGCACTCCCCGCCGGGCGGTACGCGACCGTCGCCCACCACGGCCACCCCGACGACCTGGTCGACGTCACCGAGGCCCTGCTGGACTGGGCGACCGACCAGGGCCTGACCTGGGACGCGTGGGACACCCCGGAGGGCCACGCCTGGCGGTGCCGTCTCGAGGAGTACCTGACCGACCCGGCCGAGGAGCCCGACATGTCCCGGTGGGACACGGTGCTGGCCTTCCGGCTCGCCGACGGCGCCTGAGCCCGGCCCGTTCCCGCGTGCGGCGCCCGGGAAGCCGGGATCAGGAGGCGGCATCGAGACTCACAGAAAATCTGTCCCGGCCGGAGTAGACATGCATGCTCTCCAGGGCTAGTGTCTCTCTCGTAGCCAAGAGATCCAGTCAGGCGCGGCAGAGGACGAACTGCGCGCACGCAGGAGAGCGCGGGTGGTGGCACGGCAGTGGGGTGGCGGGGCCGGAGGTACTTCGGGGTCCCCTCGCCGACTGCCGGGCACGGTGGCCCTCAGGGCGCCGGCATGACGCGGAACCCGCGGGTGCAGGAAGAGGACCGGAAGGAAAGAAGGAGGCAGCAGACGCCATCAGGATCGCCCGGGTGAGGACATGGGCCGCCCGGGTACCGCAGGCCCCGGAACGGAAGGTGGTCCCACGGTTCACGTATCCACGATTCCCGCACCCCCGTCTGTCCCCCCGGACGGCCGTGCGGAAATATAAGGCCGACACAGCAGATAGTCGGCGATGGTGTTGATCTCCCCTTCGGGGCCCTGGTGCCGTGCGGCGCCAGGGCCCCTCGACGCATGCGACAACGAGGTGGTTATGACCGCAGACAACCCGCGCAACCGTTTGGACGACGACGACTACCCCGCCTACACCATGGGCCGGGCCGCCGAAATACTCGGCACGACCCCCGCCTTCCTCCGCGCCATCGGGGAAGCCCGCCTGATCACCCCCCTGCGCTCCGAAGGCGGCCACCGCCGCTACTCCCGCTACCAGCTGCGCATCGCCGCCCGCGCCCGCGAACTCGTCGACCAGGGCACCTCGGTCGAAGCCGCCTGCCGCATCGTCATCCTCGAAGACCAGCTCGAAGAGGCCCGCCGCATCAACGAGGAGCTTCGCAACCCCGCGAGCGGGGCGTGACGGCGGCGGCCCTCGGCCCCGCCGCTCCCCGCCCCCGGGGCGATGCCGCTAGGGCAGCTCGCGCCGGGCGAGTGCGCGGGGCAGCGGCTCGCCTGTGCGCCGGGCGTGCGCCACGCGTTCGCGCACCTCGGACAGGGTGCGGGGCCGGTAGCCCGGGCCGTCGCAGCAGCCCATGTCGAAGCGGAGGCCCGCGTTCAGCAGCACCGTCAGCGTGCGCCAGGCCGCCGTGTCGCGCCGCCTGGGCGCCGCGAAGGCCGAGCCGGCGTGGATCAGCGGCTCGGCGCAGCGCGGGCAGACGCTCTCCGTCCCTCCGCCCACCGGGCGGGGCCGCTTGTAGGCGGCCCTGCACGGCAGGCAGACGAACGAGGTCTTCGGGGAGGCCATGGGCCCAGGTTAGGCGGGCGCGTCGAGGATGGGTATCAACATCTCCTCCTCGTAGTCCAGATGGCGTTCCAGCTCGGCCGTGAGCCGGTCCACCTCGGACAGCAGCGCGGAGGGTTCCACGGCCCGGTCGCCCGAGATCAGCGTCTTCAACTCCTCGGTGAGCGCCGCGATCCGCTCGTGCTCCTCGCGCAGGCGGTCCAGCACCGGGGTGAGTTCGGGGTGGATGTGCTCCAGGTGGGGGAACATCCCCCGGTCCTCCGTCGTGTGGTGGAAGCGCAACCCCTCGCAGGCGGTCAGGCAGTTGATCCGCAGCTGGGCCCCGATGCCGGGGCCCGAGTCGGCCACCTCCGCGCGGATGACGGCCAGTTCACGGCGGAACGCGTCGTGCACCCTCGTCAGCGCCTCGCCGAACGACCCGCCGGGCGGCGCGGCGGTCCCCGACTCGCGCAGCGCCACCACGGGGATGACCCGGTCCGTCTTCGCCTGGTACTCGGCCCACCCGGGGTCGGCCTCGGCGGCGCGGGCGAAGATCCGGTCGCGCTCCTCGCCGGTCAGGACGGTGGCCTCGGCCTCGTAGGTGAAGACGCCGTCCTCCACGGTGACGCGGGGGTTCGCGACCAGGTTGTGGTACCAGGCGGGGTGCCGGTCGGCGCCGGCGGCCGAGGCGATGACCAGGAGGCGCTCGCCGCCGTCGGGCAGGTACGCGACCGGGGTGGTGTGCGGGGCGCCGGAACGCGCTCCCGTGGTGGTCAGCAGGAGCAAGCGCGCGCCCTCGAAGGGGCCACCCACCCGGCCGCCGTGGGCACGGAACTCCTCGATCACGCGCAGATTGAAGTCGATCGGCATTCTCTTCTTTCTTCTCCTGAAGTGGTCGCGAAAAAGCGCAAGGCAGCGCAACAAGCGCGCTAGCGCGGAAAGCGTGCGGTCAGGAGAAGAAGGCGGGCCTCTCGCCCGCCACGCGGTCACGCCGCGGCCGGGTACCCCACTCGCTCATGGCCCAAGGCCGACCCGGCAGTCACGGATCCCACCCTACGGCCCCGCACCGCCCCCGAACAGGCCGGACCGGGGGTTGTCCCCACCCCCGGTCCGGGTGCGCACCGGATCGTGCACAACCCCCTGTGCACAGGAGTCTGTGGACATGCCGTTCACCCCCTCCCTCAGCGGGCTCAAGGCCCTGGCCCATCCGAGGCGGCTCCAGATCCTGGAGCGGCTCACCCGGCACGGCCCCGCCACCTCGGCGCTGCTCGCCCGCGGGCTCGACCTGAACACCGGCGCCACCAGCTACCACCTGCGGGAGCTGGCCCGGCACGGGTTCGTCGAGGAGACGGAGGGCTCGGGGCGTGGCAGGGAACGCTGGTGGCGGGCCGTCTCCCAGGACCTCCGCCTGCCGCCCCGCAGCCGCCAGGACCCGGGGACGCGGGCGGTGGTGGACGAGATGAACCGCCTCGCCTACGCCTCCGACCTGCGGCTGTTCGAGGAACTCGGCCGCGCCGCCGACGAGGAGCAGGGGGCCTGGCGGGACGCGTTCCCCTCCTCGCGCGGCACGATCCGTCTCACCCCCGACGAGCTGAGCGAGCTGTTCGAGGCGTACGTCGCCCTTCTCAACCGCTACAAGCGCGACGAGGACGCGACGCCGCCGGGCGCCCGCACCGTTCTCACCCGCTTCCTCGCCTTCCCCGTCCCCCCGGAGCGACAGAACGAGGACCCGCCCGACCCCGCGGCCGACGGCCGAGGCGACGACCGGGACGACCGGGACGACCGGGACGACACCACCACCGAAGAGAGCCGACCGTGAGCAGCACCGCCCTCACCTCCCCTCCCCCCGCCCCGACATCCGCGCACGCCGTCCGCCTCGACGCCGTGACCAAGGTCTACGGGCGCCGCGGCCACGGCGGCACCGTCGCCCTCGACGGCGTCTCGGCCGCGATACCGCACGGCACGTTCACCGCCGTCATGGGCCCCTCCGGCTCGGGCAAGTCCACCTTCCTGCACTGCGCCGCCGGGCTCGACCGCGTCACCTCGGGCGCGACCTGGATCGGCGACACGGAGCTCGGCGGCATGAACGAGACCGAGCTGACGCGCCTGCGCCGCCGCCGCGTCGGGTTCGTGTTCCAGTCGTTCAACCTCGTTCCCTCCCTCACCGTCCGCCACAACGTCGCCCTCCCCCTCCGGCTGGCGGGTGAGCGCACCGGCAAGCGCCGGCTGGCCGAGATCCTGGAACGGGTCGGGCTCGCGGGAAGGGCCGACGCCAGACCGGCCGAGCTCTCCGGCGGCCAGCAGCAGCGGGTGGCCATCGCCCGCGCCCTGATCACCCGCCCCGACGTCGTCTTCGGCGACGAGCCCACCGGCGCCCTGGACACCGTGACCGCCGAGGAGATCCTGACGCTCCTGCGCGACTGCGTGGACCGCGGCGGCCAGACGGTGGTCATGGTCACCCACGACCCGGTCGCCGCCTCGCACGCCGACACCGTCCTCTTCCTCGCGGACGGCCGCATCGTGGACGAGATGGCCGGGTCCACCGCCGAGCGCGTCGCCGACCGCATGACGCACCTGGGAGCGTGGGCCTGATGTTCCGCTACGCCCTCGCGACCCTCCGCGCCCGCAAGGCCGGGTTCGCCGGAGCCTTTCTCGCCCTGATGTGCGCCGCCGCCCTGGTCACCGCCTGCGGCGCCCTGCTGGAGACCGGCCTGCGCGGCGAGATCCGCACCGAGCGCTACGCCGGCACCCCGGTCGTGGTCGCCGGCGACCAGCAGGTCCACCACGAGGTGCGGAAGGGCGACAAGACCAAGCACAAGGCCAAGCCGCTCCACGAGCGCGTCTGGCTGCCCGAGGGCACGGGCGAGCGGGTCGCCGCGGTCGAGGGCGTCGGGGCCGTCGTACCCGAACTCACCTTCCCCGCCGCCCTGTCGGGCCAGGACGCCGAGCGCTCCCTCGGCCACGCCTGGTCCTCGGCCCCCCTCACCCCGTTCACCGTCGAGGCGGGCGACGAGCCGGGCGCCGACGACGAGATCGTGATCGACCGCGCCCTGGCCGCCCGCACGGGCCTGGCCCCCGGGGACACCGTGACCGTCCAGGCGTCCGGCGCCCCCGCCGCCTACACCGTCGCCGGGGTGGCCACCACCCCGGAGGCCGCCCCGACCGAGCAGGCCGCCGTCTTCTTCACCGACGCCGAGGCCCGCAGGCTGGCGGGCCACGAGGGGCGCGACGCCGCCCTCGGCGTCTTCCCCGCCGAGGGCGTCGCCGCCGGGGAGGTCGCCGACCGCGTCGAGGCCGCCCTCGACGGCACCGCGGCCCGGGTCCACACGGGCGGCGACCGCGGCCCGGCCGAGTTCCTCGACGCAGCCCAGGCACGCGTCGAACTCGTCAGCATGGGCGGCGCCATCGGCGGCACCGGGCTGCTCGTCGCCGTCCTGGTCGTCGTCGGCACGTTCGCCCTCACCGGGCAGCAGCGGCTGCGCGAACTCGCCCTGCTGCGCGCCATCGCCGCCACCCCGCGCCAGGTGCGGCGGCTCATCGGGCGCGAGGCGCTGCTCGTCGCCGCCGCCGCGGGGCTGCTCGGCTCGGCGGCCGGGATCCCGCTGGCGGGCGCGCTCCACGCGAAGTTCACCGACCTGGGCACCGTTCCCGAGACGCTGGCGCTGGTGCGCAGCCCGTTCCCGATGGCCGCCGCGGTGCCGGCCACGCTGCTCGCCGCGTGGCTGGCCGCCAGGATCTCCGCGCGCCGTACCGCCAGGATCCGCCCGGCGCAGGCGCTCGGTGAGGCCGCGGTCGAGAGCCGCCGCCTCCCCCTGGGCCGCCTGCTGGCGGGGGCCCTGGTGCTGGCCGGGGGCGTGGTCCTGCTGGCGGTGCTCTCCGCGCTGCGCACCGAGCCCGCCTCCACGCCGGTGACCTATCTGACCGTGCTGCTGCTGACCGTCGCGGTCGCGCTGCTCGGGCCCCTGGTCGCGCGGGGCGCGTTCGCCATCCTGGGCGCCCCCCTGCGGCTCTCCCGCGTCCCCGGCCATCTGGCCGCCCACAACGCCGGGGCCAACGCCCGCCGCCTGGCCACCGTCGTCACCCCGCTGACCCTGCTGGTGGCCATGGCCAGCACCCTCGTCTTCACCCAGACCACGCTGGGCGACGCGGCCGAACGCCAGGCCAGGGACGGCGTGGTGGCCGACTGGGTCGTCACCGCCGAGGGGCTCGGAGTGCCGGGCGAGGCCGCCGACCGCCTCCGCGCACTCCCCGGCGTCACCGCCGTCACGGAGGTCGTCCACTCGACGGTCCGCACCCCGGGCCTCGACAGGTACCAGGCGCAGGGCGTCACGGCGGAGGGCGCCGGGAGCACGCTCGACCTGGCCGTCACCGAGGGCTCGCTCGACGGGCTCACCGAGGACGGCGTCGCGGTCAGCGACCTGGTGGCCGACGGCAGGGGCCTCGATCCGGGGGACACGCTCGCGCTCGTCCTGGGCGACGGCACCCCGGTGGAGCTCACCGTCGCCGCCGTCTACGACCGGGCCCTCGGCTTCGGCGACCTGACCCTCGCCCACGAGCTGCTGGCCGCCCATGTGGACAATCCCCTGGCCGACTCGGTCCTGGTCGCGGGCTCGAACGCGGGTGAACTCGCCCGCGCCGTCGAGGAGTTCCCGGGGCTCGCGGTGAACGACGGCGGGCATGTGGCGGAGGTGCGGGCCGGGGCGCGGGAGTCCGGCGCGGAGGTCGCGTTCCTCGGCATGGGCCTGATCCTGGCGTTCACCGCCATCGCCTCGGTCAACACGCTGGCGATGTCCACGGCCGACCGGGCGGGCGAGTTCGCCCTGCTGCGCCTGGTCGGGACCACCCGGCGGCAGGTGCTGCGGATGCTGCGCCTGGAGTCGCTCGCGGTGGCGGCCACGGCGGTGGCGCTGGGCACGGCGATCTCCCTGGCCACCTTGTCCGCCTTCAGCACCGGGATGACGGGCGAGGCGTCCCCGTCGTTCTCCCCCGGCGTCTGGGCGGCCATCGCGGCCGGGGCGACGGCCCTCGCCCTGGTGGCCACCGCCGTCCCCGCCCGCCTGGCCCTGCGGAACGGCGTCAGGTAGCCCCCGCCCCGGACCCGCGCCCCGGCCCACACGCCGGGCCGCTCAGCGGCGGGCGATGACCTCGGCGATCCGCAGGAACCCCTCCTCGCCGTGGCCGAGCCCGATGGTGCGGCGGGCCAGTCCCTCCGCCGCCCGCATCACGCCGGCGTCGATGCCGTGGGCCTCGGAGGCGGCGACGATGTGGGCCATGGACGAGGCCGCCGAGACGAGCGGGTTGCCCTCGCCGGAGAAGGTGCCGTCGTCCACCTCCTCCGCGGTCTGCGCGAAGATCGGCGGCAGGATCGCGCCGATGCCCTGGGCGAACGGCGCCAGCTCCCGCGCGGTGACCCCCTCCGCGCGCGCCAGCGCCAGGGCGTGGGCGTAACCCGCCATCGCGGTCCAGAAGATGTCGAGCAGCGCGATGTCGTAGGCCGCCGCCCGCCCGGTCTCCTCGCCGAGGTGGGTGTGGGTGCCGCCCAGCGTCTCCAGCACCGCGCGGTGCTCCCCGTAGAGGTCACCCGGTCCGCTGTGGAGGAACACCGCCGCCGGGGTGCCGATGGTGGTGGTCGGCGTCATGATCGCGCCGTCCAGGTACCGGATCCCGTGGGCCCGCGCCCACGCGGCGGTGTCCCTGGCCCGGTCCGGGGTGTCGGCGGTCAGGTTCACGACCGTGCGCCCCCTGAGCGCGGCGGCGACCGCGTCGCGGCGCAGGAAGCCGTCGGACGCGTCGTAGTTCACGACGCAGACCACGGTCAACGGGCTCGCGGCGACCGCCTCCTCGGCCGACGGCGCGGAGACCGCGCCGCGCTCCACCAGCTCCCGGTCCCGGCCGGGCGTCCGGTTCCAGACCGTGATCGAGAGCCCGGCGCCGAGGAACGCCCCGGCCAGGGCCCGGCCCATCGGCCCCAGGCCGAGCACCGTGACGGCAGACTGTTCCATGTGCTCCGTGCGCTCCGTGTGCGAGGACATGAGGCAACTCCCTTGTGAGTCGTGCATATGAGTCGTACGCGCGAGTACCGGCAAAAGATGACGAAAGGGGCGAGGATGACGCGCAGCCGTGCCCAGGACCCGAACGTCTGCGGGGTGACCGCCGCGATCGCCGTGATCGACGGCAAGTGGAAGACCGTGCTGCTCTGGGTGCTGGAGTCGGGCCCGCACCGCCCCGGCGCGATGCGCCGGCGGCTGCCCGGCCTCACCGAGAAGGTGCTGACTCAGGCGCTCCGCGAGATGGAGGCCGACGGCCTGGTACACCGCGAGGTGCACGCCGGGCTACCGCTGAAGACCGAGTACTCCCTCACCGCGTTCGGCCGCGACCTCGCCGAGGCGCTGGCCCCCCTGTCCGACTGGGGCCACCGCCGCCTGGAGCGGCTCGGCGGAGCCCGGACGCCCTCCTGACAACGCCGCGCCCTCCTCGTTCCCCCTCCGTCCGGCGACCCTCCGGCCGCCCTGCCACCAGACCCACCC
>NZ_LAVK01000265.1 GCF_001083795.1 Streptomyces sp. SBT349 | reverse complement strand
CTCGGCGTCGTCGTGATGATCATCGGCGGGCCGCTGGCCTGGGTGGTGCTGGCCGCCGCGTTGATCGTCCTGGCCGACACCCTCATCAAATACGCCAGAGGCCAGGCGTCACTGTTCGACGTCGCCATGGCGGCGCTGGACTGCATCCCCGGCATGAAGGGGCTGACGACGCTGGGCGGCCTGGCGGCGGGCGCCCGCGCACTGGCGCGGGGCGGGTTGCGCGGGATGGCCGGCCGGTTCGGCAACCTGGCCATGGACGGTGGCGCCGCACTCTTCCGGCGCGGCGCCAAGCGCGGCCCTCGGGTCGGCCCGCCGATGCCCATGAACATGAACAGCGTCACCATGATCTCGCAGCGCTACAACATCGACCTGGCCGGAATCAGGATCAACATCAACCGGAGCACCTCGGGCCTGTACGGGAGCACGCCCTCAGCCACCCAGATCAATCTCTACCGTGACGCGTTCTACGACGAGCAGACGCTCGCCCGGACCCTGGCGCACGAGCGGTTCCATGTGGATCAAATCAACAACGGCGGGCGGATTCCGACAAATATTGATGAATTGAACGCCTGGGAGGACGAGGCTTACGCCTTCGAGGACCAGTGGTGGGACAATCACCCGCGGAACCAGCCAGAAGGAGGAGGCGAATGAGCCGCGAGGCAGCCGACTGGGACGCCTGGATGGCGCTCTACGCCAGGGGACACGAGAATCCGCCCTCGGTGGATCAGGAGCCCTGCCCGAACTGCGGTGCCCGCGCCGTGCGGCTGGTGTTCGTCGAGAAGTCCGTCACGGGCGACGGCCCGGCGTCGCTCTGGTGCGGCTCCTGCCTCCAGGGCATTTACCTCTCCCGCACGTGGATCCCCGACAACGCGGAGCGCCTCGCGCCGGGTGCCACCCCTGAAGAGGTGCGCGCGGTCATCCCGAACTACACCGTCATCTGGCCGGACGCCGAGGACGAGGCCGGGAACGAGGGCGACGAGGACATCGAGTCCCACACGTTCTAAGGGGAGTGCCCTGACGGGTGGACCCGAGGCGGCGCGGGCGGCCCTCACGCCCGCTCCCCGCCGCGGGCGTCACCGCTTGCGGCCGATTCCCCCGTAGGCCGCCGCGTTCGTCGCGTCGTCGCCGTCCGCCACGTCGGGGCGCCACTGGGCCAGCGGGACCACGCCCGGGTCCACCAGGTCCAGGCCCTCGAAGAACCCGGCGATCGCGGCGGGGCTGCGCAGGATGTAGGGGACCGCGCCGCTGGCGTTGTACCGGTCGGTGGCCGCCGCGTTCTCCTCGTGCGTGTCCACGCTGTCGTTGAGCGCCAGATAGCTGCCCGGGGGCAGCGCGTTCAGCAGGCGGCCCAGGATGCTCCGCGCCTCGTCGTAGTCCTGGACGTGCCCCACCGTCTGCATCAGCGTCAGCGCCACCGGCCGGGAGAGGTCCAGCGTCTCGGCCGCGGCGCGCAGGATCGCCTCGGGGTCGTGCAGGTCGGAGGCCACATAGGTCGTGACCCCCTCGGGCGTGGAGGTGAGCAGCGCGCGGGCGTGCGCGAGCACCAGCGGGTCGTTGTCCACGTACACGACGCGGCTCTCGGGGGCGACCCGCTGCGCGATCTCGTGCGTGTTGTCGGCCGTGGGCAGCCCGGTGCCGATGTCGAGGAACTGCCGGATCCCCGCCTCACCCGCCAGATACCGCACGGCACGGGCGAGGAAGTACCGCGAGGTGCGGGCCAGATCGCCGATCTCGGGGAACACCTCGGAGAAGCGCGCGCTGAGCTCGCGGTCCACCTGGTAGTTGTCCTTGCCGCCGAGCCAGTGGTTCCAGACACGAGCCGAGTGCGGCGTCGAGGTGTCGATGTCCGGTGTTCTGTCCGCCATGGCTGCACCCTTCGGAGTGGACGTCGTGACCGAAGAGTATGTCCACGCCACGCCGGCCACGTGCCGGGGCCGGGCCGCCTCCGTGCGGCGGCCCGGCCCGGCACCCGCCGCCGTTCCTACGGGCTGTCGTTCCGGTGGTGCCCGCCCGCGAAGTACGCGTGCAGGGCGGCCGAATGTGCCTTCAGTTTCCCCGGGTCCATGAGGAAGAACGCGTATGCCTCGGCGAACAACTCCTGCGGCTTACCGGGCCACTCCTTCGCCGCGTATGCCGTGAGGTCCGCCCGAATTCCCTCGCTGCCGACCAGGGTGACGAAATGCCGTAGCCGGTGGGTTCGCAGTTCGTCCTCGGAGTACACGGCCGCGAGTGCGTCCCGCGCCTCCTTCAGGGGCGCTTCCAGATCACGGGTGGCCGCGTCGCACTCCGCGGTCTTCGCTCTTTTCTCCCTCAGCGTCCGGTCCGCGGGGTCGTACTTGGCCGTGTCGAACTTCTTCAGTTGCAGGGACACGGAGTCGGTCTTCCTGCGGGTCTCCTCATACGCCGCCAAACGCTCCGCCTGTGCCTTCCCCGCGGCGTCCACCCCGGCTTCCAGCGCCTTCTGCTGTGCCGCCCCCGCGGCGTTGAACACGTCTATCGCCTCCGAGTAGACCCGCCTCGCGGCGTTGAACTGGTTGACGGCCTCCTCCTGCACGGCACAGGCCGCCTTCAGCCGCTCGTGGATCCCGTTCCGCTCCTGCCACATCCGCTCGTACAGCGCCCATGCGGGCTGCTCCTCCAGAAGGGCCGCGTTGTACGCGTCGTGGGCCGCCCTGCGGCGGCGGAACACGGTGTAGAGAGCGAACTGCCGGTCCGTGTACGGCAGTTTCTCCACCGCGTGCCCGATCTCGTGGGCGACGGTGAGCATGGCCGCCCCCTCCGCCTGGTTCAGGGCCGCGTCCGAGATCCGGAGCTCCCTGACGACGGTCACCCCGAAGTCGCGCAGGGCGATCCGGTGCCCGAACTGGGCGATCGTGTGCCAGGTCTCCGGCGGAGCGGCCGGCATGCCCTCCTCGGTGCCCAGCTCGGGCCCCCGGGAGCCGGCGGGTTGGCGCTGTTCCTGAATGCTCCCGATCCGGACCAGGAGCAGGCCCCCCAGCGCCGCCCGGTCCTCCGCCGGCACTCTGGCGAGCACCTGACTCACCAGTTTCTTTTCCTTTTCCTGCCATAAGCCCCGCCACGCGGGCTCCGGTCTGCCTTCGAGCCTTTCGTCCATGGACGTGCCTCGCCCCCTCACATGACCGCCGCGGCTCCATCGCCGCGGCCCGCTCAGTGTGCCGGGGGACGGCGCACGTCAACCACCCCCGCGGGCCAGGGAAAAGAATTCGCGCCGTACGCTCATATTCCCTGTGGCCCCCTCCTCTTCATTCACCCCTCACGCCCCAGGAAAGCGCGATCCCCGATACCGAATTCCTTACCGCCGCGCCGTGCCGGGCTCCCGCCGGGGCGTGTCCGTCGCGCACAGCGCCGCGTCCGCCGCGGCCTGGAGGTGTGCCGCGCGGTCGGGGCTGCCGGACCAGTGGGCCGTGATGTAGACGGTCGCCGACCCGCGTCCGCCGGTCGCGTGCCCCGAGGCGACGGAGTTGCCCGGCAGGTCGCCGAGGTGTCCCCAGTACGCGCCGCCACAGCTCAGCGGGCTGCTCTGCACCCCGTACCCGTACCGGCTGCCCTGCGGGTAGCCGTCGTCGCCGACGTCGGTGGTGTCGTGCGTCATGAGCCTCACCGCCCAGCCGGGCAGCAGCCGCCCGCCGAAGAGCGCGTCCCAGAAGGCGTTGAGGTCCTCGGGGGTCGAGACCAGTCCGCCGGACGCCCCGAACTCGTATCCCGGAAGTTCCGTCACGTCGACCACGCCGTCCTCCGGACGGGCCGGGTGCACGCCGTAGTTGTGCGCGTGGGGACCGCGCAGCCCCAGCTCGCCGGGCTCCGGCCAGTACGTCTCGTCGAGGTCCAGCGGATCGAGGATCGTCCGCTCGATGTGGGTGCGGACATCCTCACCCGTCACCCTCTCGATCGCCATGCCGAGCACGAGGTAGTTCGTGTTGGAGTAGCCCCAGTCCTGCCCGGGTTCGAAGGCGGGTCCCTGTCCGAGGGACAGCGCCAGGTACTCCTCCTGGGTGTGGCTCCGGTCCCAGTCCACCAGCTCGCCGTATTCCGCCAGGCCGCTGGTCTGCTTCAGCAGCTGCCGCAGGGTCACCTCGCTGCCCGCGAGCTGCGGCACGTAGCGCCCGGCGGCGTCGTCCAGGCGCAGTTCGCCGTCGGCGACGAGCCGCATCACCGCCGTCGCGGTGAACGGCTTGGTGACACTCGCGATCCGGAAGCGACCCTCCGCCCCGACCATCGGCCGCCCGCTGCCGAGTTCCGAGGTCCCGGCGGTCACGGTGTCCCGGCCGCTGTGGGCGAGCGCGCCGGGCACGCCATCCTCCTCGACGAGCAGATCCAGCTGCCGTTGCACGGGGTTCGGCGCGCCGCCCCCGTCGGGCGGGGCGGCGCCGACGGTGGCGGCCACGGCGGCGAGTGCGGCGGCGAGGGGAAGGGCGACGGCGTTGCGCTTGCGATGCATGAGAGCTCCCGGTCGTGGATACGCCCTCGAAGCTAATCCGCCCGCGCGGCGCGCTCACTGGTGCTGGGGCGAGAGCCGGGGTGGGGCCAGCACCCCGACCCGCCCGGGTGGCAGCCTCCGACCCCCCGCTCCAGGAGGCTCGGCCCAGGGCGTCGCCGAAGGCTCAGCCCAGGTCGTCGAAGGCTCAGCCCAGGGCGTCGCCGAAGTCGTCGTCGAAGGCGTCGCCGAGAGCGGCGGCGATCAGGCCGGGCAGGTCCGGGCGCCCGTCCTCATGGGCCCAGCGCATCAGGGCGACGTACATGGCGGCCAGGCAGGTGCTGGCCGCCACCCAGGTGCGGAACTCCGCCTCGGGGTCCGGCGCGTCACCGAGCAGGGCGTCGACGATGGCCTTCTGGGTGGCGAACTGGCCGTCCAGGTGGCGGGCGCGCAGCGCCGGAGTGTCCATCATCAGCCGGAGCCGGGCGAGCAGCAGGTCCTTCTCCGGCGCGGAGCGCGCCCCCGGCGCGTCGCCGGCGGGCCCGACGACCTCGCGGGTCGTTTCGACCAGGGTCCGCCCGATCCGGCGCACCAGGGGCTCGTCGGCCGGCCGGGCCGCGACCCGGGCCGCGATGAGGGGGTCGTACCGGTCGTGGAGCACCAGGTCTTCCTTGGTCGGGAAGTGCCGGTAGACGGTCATCGTCGAGACCCCGGACGCCCGCGCGACGTGGTTGACGGTGGTCGCGTCGTAGCCGTGCTCGGTGAACAGCCGCATCGCGTGCGACTGGATCATGCGCTGGGTCTCCGCCCGCCGGCGCTCGCGCAGACTCGGCCCCTCACCACTCATGCGTGATACGGTACCGTGCTGGTAGTCACTACCACATCGAGAGTCACTAACACCTTGAGGTGAACGGAATGGGCAGACTGACCGGCAGGACCGCCGTGGTGACCGGAGCCTCGCGCGGCATAGGACGGGCCATCGCCCAGCGCCTCGCCGCCGACGGCGCGGAGATCGCCGTGCACTACGGCAGCGGCGAATCCGCGGCGAAGGAGACGGTCGCCGGCATCGAGAAGGCCGGCGGGCGCGCCTTCGCCGTCCGGGCCGAGCTGGGAACGGCCGGGGACGTCGACACCCTGGTCACCGCAGTGGAACGCGGGCTGGCCGGGCGACCGCTGGACATCCTGGTCAACAACGCCGCCGCCCTCCCGGCCGGGCCGATCGAGACGGACACCCCGGAGCAGTTCGACCGCCTCTTCGCGGTGAACGTCAAGGCGCCGTACTTCCTCATCCAGCGGGCGCTCCCGCTGCTGCGCGACGGCGGCCGGATCATCACGTTGACCTCGGTCGCCGCCCGCATGGCCCTCCCGGGCCAGACCTCCTTCGCCATGGGCAAGGGCGCCCTGGAGACGATGACCCTGACCCTGGCCAGCGCGCTGGGCACCCGGGGGATCACGGTCAACGCCGTCGCCCCCGGCGCCACCAAGACCGACGTGAACGTGCCCGTCTTCGAGGCCCCGGGCGTCGAGGAGCTCATCACCGGGCAGACCGCCCTCGACCGCCTCGGCCGGGCCGAGGACGTCGCCGACGCCGTCGCCTTCCTCGCCTCCGACGACGGCCGCTGGATCACCGGCCAGATCCTCGACGCCAGCGGCGGCCTCCACCTCGGCGCCCGCGGCTGACGCCGGAGCGGGTCTCGGCCAGGGCGCTGACGCCGGTGGTGAGGAGGGTGACGGCGACACCGCCGAGGATCGCGGCCGAGGGTCCGGCCACTTCCAGCGCCACGGCGGACAGGGACGCGGTGAGGCCGTAACCGACGGCCCCCGCCGCGTACATGACGGAGTACGCGGCGGCGTGGGCGTGCGGGGGCAGCCGCTCGCGGAGGCTGAGGTTCCGGGTGACCATCACACCGGCCTGGAAGACGCCCGCCAGCATAAGCCCGGTGGCGATGCCCGGCACGCCCGGGAGAACGGTGACCAGCGAGACGCACCCGGCGTAGACGGCGAGAAGCACCAGGCTCTGGACCCGCGGCGGGCCCGGCCAGGTCCGCAGGCCGTAGGAGAACGCGCCGACCGCGCTGGCCAGGGCGAATCCGGCGAGCAGCGGCCCCGACCACCCGACCGCGATCCGCCGCTCCTCCAGGAGGGCCGGGAGGACCAGCTCCGCGGCGGCCAGCAACGCCATGGCGGCGGCGCTGGTGAGGTAGACGGGCCAGGCGGAGAGCAGGGTCCGCGCCATCGGCACGGCGGCGGGCCGGGCGGGTCCCGGCTCCGCGGATTCCGGGAGCCCGAGCAGCAGGACCGAGGCGGCGGCGGCGAGCAACGCGCACAGGACCAGCGGGGCTCCGGGGTGCACCTGGAGCGCCAGGAACACCACCACGCCGGGCGCCGCGGCCCAGACGACCTGGGTCAGGGCGGCCTCGGCGCTCAGCGCGCGGGGCACCGCCTCCTCGGCCACCAGCCGGGTCAGCATGGTGCGGACGCCGCCGGGACCGGCGGCGGGCGCCGCGCCCGCCAGGAGCGCGAGGCCGACCAGCACGGGGGAGGGGGCGGATGCCGCGAACGGCAGGGCGCCGAAGGGAAGCGCCCCCGCCATGAGCCCGGCCGACAACTGCCGCCTCATCCGCCCGCGCCCCAGCCGCGCCCCGAGCAGCGTCGCGCCGAACACCTCGCCCACCACATACGCGGAGGCCAGGCCCGCGCCGAGGGTGTAGCCCCCCGGGCTCTCCCGGCTCAGGAACACCAGGGCCAGCGGCGCCATGGCCACCGGCACCTTGCCGGCGAACGCGACCAGGCCCCAGAGGAGGACCGCACGCGTCATCAGGTCCCGGTAACGGGGCTCGGCCGCGGACAGTCCGACCACCCTCCTCGCACGGGGAGAAGCGCGCCGGGCCGCGAGGGCTGCCCGGCCCTCACGCCATGAGGGTGGCGAAGAGGCCGGGGATCAACGCCGCGTTGGGGTGGCTCAGAGGCACGGTCAGCACGGGCTTCCCGCCGCCCGCCTGGTGGATGAGGACCATGCCGCTGTCCAGCCGCGCGGCGCCGATCGACCCCCAGGCCAGGGAGAGCCGTGGCCTGGCACACGCGATGCCGTCCCGGCTCACCTTCACACTGCCGCCGACCGTGACGGTCTCCCCACGGCGGACCTGGGCGACCAGCTCGGTGAGCAGCCGGGGCTCCAGGTATCGCCTGGCCAGGCTCACCAGGAACGCCCACTCCTCGGGCTGGTCGGCCCGGCGGCCCGCCCGGGAGAAGTGCACGGCGACCTGCGGCCCGCCGTGGTACGGGTACCGGCCCACCCGGAACTCCCACGTGTTCTCGTAGGTCGTCGGGAACATGAAGCGCTTCTGGGCGGTGTGGGTGGCCGCATAGCCGACCCACTCCGCCTGGTCGAGCGCGATCGATTTCCTGCCGTAGGTGATCACCTGCGGGTCGGCGTGCAGAGCTGTCCAGCCGACCTTGGTGTCGAGAACCGGGCCCGGAGCCGGGACCGGAGCCGGAGCCGGCGCCGCGGGGGGCGTCGCCTCGGGGCGCGGGGCCGGCGCCTGGCGCGCCGGCGCCGTGCGGGTCGCCTCGCCGGACTCGCCGGCGGTGGTGACGTATGCGGAGAGCCATGCCGGTGTGTGGGAACGCGGGTAGGCGATCAGGTCGTCGCGGTAGTGCTCGGGTGCCAGCAGATGGTCGTCGGGGAAGGGCCGGTCGCCGTAGTCGTAGTCCGTGGCGATCCGCGCGTGCGTTCCGGCGCTGTGGTCGACGCTGAGCAGCAGGCGCCACCAGGGCCCGGCCGGCATCCGGGCGGCGAGGTGCCGCTGCCGGCGGACCAGCAGGGCAGTCTGCTCCGGTACCCGGACGTCGGCGCTCCGGCCCCCGGACCAGAACCGCAACTGGGCGACCTCGCCGGAGACCGTGAAGGAGAAGACCGCCGTGAAGCGGTCCCACCCCGGCGGGCCGAGCAGGGCCACCTGCTGCGCGATCGGCCCGAGCAGCCGGGACGCCCCGGCCGCGACCGCCTCCTCGGTAGGGGCGCCGACGGTGAACGAGCTGATGCCCGCGGAGCCTTCCGACTCGGAGTCGAGCCGCATGACCTCGTCCCCGAGGTCGGCCATGAAACGTTCCTCGGCGAGCCCGCGGCGCACGTACGCCTCCTCGGCGGCGAACATCTCCTCCGCCTGCCGCGGAGGGATCGAGCTCGATATCTCCTTGACCCGCCCGGAGTCGCTCACCAGGAACACCGACCGGCCCACCGGCATGTCCAGGAACGCCATGGGGTCGCTCTCGTCGACCTCCACCGGCGCGTACACGCTCCAGCCCGCGTCGAAGCGATCCGCCGCCAGCCCCCGCGTCGGGTAGTCCAGGCGGCGGGCCCGGATCCGTTCCACGACCAGGGAGACCGCCCGTTCGGCGGCCATCCGCCCGCCCTCGGGTGTCGACACGTGGTCGAGCGGGTGTCCGGCCCGGCCGCCGAGGCCGATGCCCTCGGGCGACCGGCCCCGGTAGTGCTGCGTGAGGTCGAACCAGAGGCACACCTCCTCGGCGGTCTCGGCATCGACATCGGCCGCGATCACCGACCACGAGCCGTCGGCGTCCCGCCCGTGGAGCGTGACCAAGTCCCCGCCGTCCCGGCCTGCCACCACGTAGTCGGCCTCGTGGAGAGTGCCGAGTTCGGCGGCCTCGGCGAGCGTGGGCGCCGTGGCGCTGACGCGCTCCCCGAACGGCTCGCCGCCCACGTCGACGGCGGTCACCACGTAATGGCCCTCAGGTGCGCCGTCCCAGGCCGAGGCCGGTCGGCACAGGGCATCGTGCGAGCGGCGCATCTCCACGACGACGGCGGCGGGGGCATCGGTGGCGAGGACCCCCCAGATGCCGGTGGCGTCCCTCCCGTAGAGCGTGATGGCGTCGTGGCCATGGCGGACCGACACGTAGTTCGTCTGGTGACGGTCGCCGAACGCGGCGGCCTCGCCGAGGGTGGGCGCCGTGGGGACGATGCGTTCCCCGAGCCGTTTGCCGCCGGCGTCGGTGGCGGCGATCACGTAGCCGGTCATCAGGTCTGCTCCTGTCGCGACCGAGGGTGGGGGATGGGTGTGCGAGGTCATCCGCCCCGCCACATTAGTGGCTGACGAGGTCGGCCACGCCAGGGCAGAACCCCGCTTCCCAGGACGAGTTGGCCGTCAGCCGCTCGCCTCGACGTAGGACGCCAGGTTCGCCAGCGAGGAGGCGATCCCGGCCTCGTGGTCCGCCTGGTCGATGCCGGGTGGCACGTTCGTGGCGGTGACGGTCACCTCGGTCCCGTCACCGGTGGCGGCGAGGTGCCAGGTCATCGTCATGGTGCCCGCGAACGCCGGGTCGTCGGACTCGAACACCGCCCGCTGCACCACGCGTTCCGGTGGCACCAGGTCGGCGAACCCGACGTCGACGACATCCGCCGCGTCCGACGTCTTGCCGGGGCTGTCCGAGGGGTCGAGGTAGGTGAGGACCATCCGGAACCCGCCACCGGGCCGGGGATCCCACCGCTCGACCCGCCCGCGCATGCCGTCCGGTGGCAGCCAGACCTCAAGGGACTCCCGGTCGAGGAGGGCGCCGTAGACGGTCGCCGGTGACGCCTCGATCACCCGGCTGGCGCGGTCGGTCCTGTCCATGGCCCGATCCTAGGTCCGACGCGCGCCGCGTCGCACGGCCCACGAGCCGGGGGCCGTCCCGGACAGCGCGTTGACCGGCCGGACACCGTCCGCCGCGTCCGGGACAGGCAACGGCCCTGGCCGGGAGCACCGTTCCTTGCCACCGTTGACACCACCGAAGCACCCGGGAATCCGGGGGACTTCGGGCGCGGCCGTCACCGGTCAACGGTGATGGCGGCTTCGGTTCATTCCTTGGAGGGGGAGAACATGGCAGTTCGCACATTGCTCGCGAGCGTGGGGGTGGGCGCCGCGCTCGCCTTGGGCACCATGGTCGCTCCGGCGCAGGCCGCGCCGGCGCCGGCGTCCGATGTGGGGTCACTGAGCTGTACCGCCCCCATCACACCCGCGCCGGGCTACCGTTGCCTGTCCTCGTACGACACGGAAGCGCAGTGCGACACCGGTGTGCTGCGGCACATCAGCGCCACTCCGGCGACCTCGGGCTACTGCGCCTCGGCCGCTGGGAGCTGGTGGGGCTTCGTCAACATCTACTGACGACGTCCTCGCCGGGGTTGCCGGTGGCTGGGGTGGGGCGGCTTCGACGCTTGGCCTAGGTGGCCGGCGCTTGCCCGGGTGTCTGTTTCGTGCGGATGCACGAGGGAGGCACCTACGGGGGGAGGGTTCGTGGGTCGGGGCCGTCCCGGTGACCGGCCAGTGGTCTCTTGGAAGAGGTGGGTGTCCGAACGGGCGCAGCGGATGACGCTTGTCTCGGGTCGGTCTGTTCGCTGTGGCTGGGGTGGCGCGCAGCTGCTGCCGCCTCTGTGTTCCCTTGTTGGCTATTCGCCGGGCCGGTGGGGGTCGTTGCCCAACCGGGCCGTGGTGGCGGTGCGCTTCGTCTGCCCCTTCGGGCATCTGGAGGTGGGGACTGTTCTGAAACGCGAAACACTTCGTTTTAAACAGAGTGTTGAAAACAAACCGTGCGCCGTTTGAAAACAGTCCCCGCCCTCCGATGCCCGATAGGGCAACGAA
>NZ_LAVK01000264.1 GCF_001083795.1 Streptomyces sp. SBT349 | reverse complement strand
CGGTCTGGTTCACGCTGCTGTCCACCGTGCCGCTGGTCGTGATCTCCCTGGTGCTGGCCCTACGGCAGGTCGATCCCCGGGTCCTGGCCCAGCAGGGCCGTGGCACACAGGCAGTCGCGGTCCTTGGGCAGCTTCTCCACCACGTCGAACAGCACGTCGCGCAGGCGGCCGATGTTCTCCGCGAAGACCTCGAGAACCTCCGCGTGCGAGACCCCCTCGCCCGCCTCGGCGCCCGCGTCCAGATCGGTCACCAGGCTCAGCGAGGTGTAGCAGAGCTCCAGCTCACGGGCGAGGATCGCCTCCGGGTGCCCGGTCATCCCCACCACGGCCCAGCCCTGGGCGGCGTGCCAGCGGGACTCGGCGCGCGTGGAAAAACGGGGCCCCTCGATCACGCACATCGTGCCGCCGTCCACCGCCTCCCACCCGTGCTCCCGCGCCGCGCCCAGCGCGATCTGCCGCCCGGTCGGGCAGTACGGGTCGGCGAACGAGATGTGCACCACCTTGGACTGCCGCCCGTCGGGGCGGATCTCGCCGTCGAAAAAGCTCTGTTGCCTGGCCTTGGTGCGGTCCACGAGCTGGTCGGGCACCAGCAGCGTGCCGGGGCCGTACTCGCTCCGCAGCCCGCCGACCGCGCAGGGGCCGAGCACCTGGCGCACGCCGAGGGAGCGCAGCGCCCACAGGTTCGCGCGGTAGTTGATGCGGTGCGGCGGCAGCCGATGGGTCCTGCCGTGCCGCGGCAGAAAGGCGACGCGCCGCCCGGCGATCTCGCCGAGGAACAGCGCGTCGCTGGGCTCGCCATACGGGGTGTCGACCACGACCTCGGTCACATCGTCCAGGAACGCGTAGAACCCGGACCCGCCGATCACGCCGATCTCGGCCTGCCGCCCGTCCAGGGCGCCGTCGCTCATGCGGCCGAGGCGGCGGCGCTGGACGACGAGGAGGAGCCGCCCGAGGACGACGAGCCCGAGGACGACGAAGACGGAGAAGACGAAGAAGACGAGGACGAAGAAGACGACGAGGAATCCGACGACGAGCCCGAGGAAGAGGATCCGCCGCCCTTCTTCGCCGAGCCGGACCCCGAACCGCCGGACGAGTCCGACGAGCCGTTGGAGGACGAGCTGCTGGAGGACGCGGCGCTGCGGCTGTCGTTCCGGTAGAAGCCGGAGCCCTTGAACACGATGCCGACCGCCGAGAACACCTTCTTCAGCCGCCCCTGGCAGGCCGGGCACACCGTCAGCGCGTCGTCGCTGAACTTCTGCACCACTTCAAGGCCCTCGTGGCACCCGGTGCACTGATACTGATACGTCGGCACGTCACCCTCCTGGCACTCATGGTCATGGAGTGCTAACGACGGTCCATCGTGCAGCATTCCGCCCCCGGAAGTCCACTGCCCCTCACTCACGGGGCCGCCGAAGCCCCGTGCTGCCGCGCCCGCCGTGCCAGCCGGCCAGCTTCCCGCCGCGCCCGACGGCGAGCAGCCGCCGTTCCACCGCGTCCCGTACCTCGTCCGTCGCCACCACCAGCAGTTCGTCGCACCACCGCAGGACCGTGGTCGGCTCGGGCACGAAACTGTTGCCGTCCCTGACCACGAGCGTGACCGACGCCTGGGGCGGCAGCCGCAGCTCGCGGATCTCGACGCCGTGCATCCGCGAGGCGGACGGGATCGAGACGGACAGCAGGTGGCCGCGGAGCCGGTCGAGCGGGGCGGACTCGATGTCGACGTCCACCGTCTTCTCGTCCTCCCCGATCCGCAGCCGCCCGGCCAGCCACGGAAGCGTGGGCCCCTGGACGACGGTGAAGACCACGACGAGCACGAACACGATGCTGAAGATCCGGTCGCTGTCCTCGACCCCCGCGACCATGGGGATGATCGCCAGCACGATGGGAACGGCCCCGCGCAGCCCGGCCCAGGAGAGCAGGACCTGCTCCCGCCACGGGCGGCCCAGCGGCGCCAGGGACAGCATCACGGACAGCGGCCTGGCCACCAGCGTCAGCACGCCGCCCACGATCAGCGCCGGGCCGAGCCCGTGCCACAGCGCGTTGAGGTCGACGAGCAGTCCCAGCAGCACGAACAGGCCGATCTGCGCCACCCACGCCACCCCGTCCGCGAACCCACGGGTGGCCGGGCGGTGCGGCAGCCGGGCGTTGCCGAGGACGAGGGCGGCCACGTAGACGGCGAGGAAGCCGCTGCCGTGCAGGAGCGCGCCCCCGGCGTACGCGAGGACCGCGAGCGCCAGCACGGCGATCGGGTAGAGGCCGGAGGCGGGCAACGCCACATGCCGCAGCGCCGCCTCGCCGAGGCGGCCGACGACGAGGCCGACCACCAGGCCGATGGCGAGTTCCAGCGCCATCACCGCGAGCAGGACGTACCAGGTGGTGGAGTGGTGCGGGTCGGAGAAGGCGACCACCAGGATGACCACGGGCGCGTCGTTGAACCCGGACTCGGCCTCCAGCGTGCCCGCGAGCCGCCGCGGCAGCGGGACCCGGCGCAGCACGGAGAAGACGGCGGCGGCGTCGGTCGAGGAGACGACCGCGCCCATCAGCAGCGACGGGGTCCAGGCCAGGCCGATCAGGTAGTGGGCCGCGGCGGCGGTGACGCCGACGCTGACCCCGACGCCGAGGGTGGCCAGCACCGTGGCGGCGGGGATGGCGGGGCGGATGTCACGCCAGCGGGTGGACAGCCCGCCCTCGGCGAGGATGACGACGAGGGCGGCGTAGCCGATCACCTGGGCGAGCTCCGCGTCGCTGAACTCCACGCCGAGGCCGTCCCTGCCGAGCCCCATGCCGATGGCGAGGTAGATCAGCAGGGACGGCAGGCCGGTGCGCGAGGTCAGCCGCACCGCGGCGACCGCCAGGAGCAGGACGAGGGCGCCGAAGAAGAGAAGCTCGTTGAGGCGGTCGACAGTCAGGGGGCGGATCCTCTCGCCGGGTGCGGCCGGGGCTTCCGGTCACCGGAACGCGACTCGGAACGGCCGGACGCAGCGTACAGGCATGGCAATTCACGGCCTTTGCGCCGAATTTACCATCATATGAACGCTCCGGCCTGAGCGTGTGACTCCCCGTAGGCTCACCTCAGTGGCCGTATGTCTATGGTTGCTTCCGACCCGCTCGGCTGCCCTGTGAAGGACAGAGATGCCCGCCAAGAAGTCCAGGCGACGCGGTCGTCTGACCGTGATCGCTCTCGTTCTGTTGCTCGTGGCCGGACTCGGCTACGGCGCTTACTGGAGCGTGAGTACCGTGCGGGCGTCCTTCCCGCAGATGTCAGGGGAGATCGCGATCGAGGGCCTGTCCGCGCCGGTGACGGTGGCCCGCGACGGCAACGGGATCCCGCAGCTGTACGCCGACAGCGCCGATGACCTGTTCCGCGCGCAGGGGTATGTGCACGCGCAGGACCGTTTCTGGGAGATGGACGTCCGCCGGCACATGACGTCCGGGCGGCTGTCCGAGATGTTCGGCGAGGAGCAGGTCGAGACCGACGCCTTCCTGCGCACGCTCGGCTGGCGCGAGGTGGCGCAGCAGGAGTACGACGAGCTGCTGTCGGACGACACCAAGGCGTACCTCCAGGCGTACTCGGCCGGGGTCAACGCCTATCTCTCCGAGCACAGCGGCGCCGGCCTCTCCGTGGAGTACGCGGCGCTCGGCTTCGTGAACGACTACGAGCCCGAGGCGTGGGACCCGGTGGACTCGGTGGCGTGGCTCAAGGCCATGGCCTGGGACCTGCGAGGCAACATGCAGGAGGAGATCGACCGTTCCCTGCTGGCCGAACGGCTCAGCCCGGAGCAGATCGAGGAGCTGTACCCGGAGTACCCGTACGACCGGAACCGACCGATCGTGACCGAGAACGGCGCGGATGGGAGCGCGACCCCGCCCGGACTTGATCTTCCGGAGGGTGACGGCGCGGGCGGCGGGGACCTCGGCGACGGTGAGGGCCTCGAAGGCGCCGGGGACGGCCTCGGCACCAACGGCGGCACCGAGGGCGGCGCCGAAGGCCAGAGCGTGGACGAGGCGCTGGACGGGGTCTCCACGCAGCTGGCCTCGGTCTCCGAGACGCTCGACGAGATCCCGGCCCTGCTGGGCACCAACGGCAGCGGCATCGGCTCCAACTCCTGGGTGGTCTCGGGCGACTACACGACCACCGGTGCGCCGCTGCTGGCCAACGACCCGCACCTGGCGCCGTCGCTGCCCGGCATCTGGTACCAGATGGGCCTGCACTGCAACGAGGTCAGCGCCGCATGCCCGTTCGACGTCTCCGGGTTCACCTTCTCCGGCATGCCGGGCGTCGTCATCGGCCACAACCAGGACATCTCCTGGGGCATGACCAACCTCGGCGCGGACGTGACCGATCTGCGGCTGGAAAAGCTCGACGACGGCAACTTCCTGCACGACGGCGAGCAGGTTCCGTATGAGACCCGGACCGAGGTGATCGAGGTCGCCGGCGGCGAGTCCCGCGACATCACCGTGCGCGCGACGGACAACGGGCCGATCATCTCCGACCGCGGCGAGGAATTCGCCGACGTCGGGGACAGCGCCCCCGTCGACTCCTCGGCCCCCGACCGCGGCGAGGGCTACGCCGTCTCGCTGGCCTGGACCGCGCTCGAACCGTCCCGCACCATGGACGCCGTCTTCTCCCTCAACACCGCGACCGACTGGGACGGATTCCGCGCCGCCGCGCAGGACTTCGCCGTCCCCTCGCAGAACCTGATCTACGCCGACACCGCCGGCAACATCGGCTACCAGGCCCCCGGCCAGATCCCCGTCAGGGGCGAGGGCGACGGCCGTTACCCCTCCCCCGGCTGGGACTCCTCCTACGACTGGACCGGCTCCGTCCCGCAGGACGAGCTCCCCCGCGAGTTCAACCCCGAGCGCGGCTACATCGTCACCGCCAACCAGGCCGTCATCGACCCCGACGCGTACGCGTACGAGCTCACCGACGACTGGAGCTACGGCACCCGCAGCCAGCGCATCGAGGAGCTGATCCTCGGCACCATCGAGGACGGCGGCAAGATCTCGATGGGCGACATGCAGTCCATCCAGCTCGACAACAACAACGAGATGGCCGAGACCCTCGTCCCCTACCTGCTGGACATCGAGATCTCCGACGACTACGTCCGCGAGGCCCAGGAGCTCCTCGAAGGCTGGGACTACAGCCAGGACGCCGACTCCCCCGGCGCCGCCTACTTCAACGCGGTCTGGCGGAACGTGCTCCAGCTCGCGTTCGGCAACAAGCTTCCCAAGGAGCTCCGCGTCGAGGACCAGTGCCTCCGCGTCCCGCCGGCCGACGAGTCCCAGCCCATGGAGAACCTCGACGGCGAGGAGCGGCTGATCACCGAGTGCGGCGAGCGCTCCCCCGACACCGCCCAGCCGGACGGCGGCGACCGCTGGTTCGAGGTGGTCCTCGGCATCCTGGAGGACCCGGACAACGAGTGGTGGCAGGCGCCGGAGACCGCCACCCAGTCCGCCGCGACGGGCCGCGACGACCTGCTCGCCCGCGCCATGCGCGACGCCCGCTACGAGCTGACCGCGGAGCTGGGCAAGGACATCGACACCTGGAGCTGGGGCCGCCTCCACCGCCTGATGCTCAACAACCAGACGCTCGGCACCGAGGGTCCGGGCCCCGTCCAGTGGCTGCTGAACCGCGGCCCCTGGAACCTGCCGGGCGGCGCCGACGCGGTCGACGCCAGCGGGTGGAACGCGGCGGGCGGCTACGACATCACCTGGGTCCCGTCCATGCGCATGGTCGTCAGCCTCGACAACTTCGACGAGTCGCTGTGGATCAACCTCACCGGCGCCTCCGGCCACGCCTACCACGACAACTACACCGACCAGACCGACCTGTGGGCGAACGGCGAGTACCTGACGTGGGCCTACAGCCGGGAGGCCGTGGAGGAGAGCGCCGAGCACACCCTGACGCTCCTCGCCGCCGCCCCCGCCGAGGAGTAGTCCCGGGGCGGCCGGGGGCCCGGCCGCCCCGGTCGCCCCGGCCTCAGGCCCCGAACCGGTGCACGCCCTCCGGCGTCAGCGCGGCGTGCACCGGCCGGTCGTGCGGCTCCTGCGGCAGCTCCTCGACCACCTCGTGCCCGTAGACCAGCACCACCAGCGCGGGCCCGGCCCCGTCCGCCGCCAGCCGGGCCAGCGCCCGGTCGAAGCTGCCGCCCCCACGCCCCATCCGCACGCCCCGCCGGTCCACGGCGAGCCCCGGCACCAGCACCACGTCCGCCTCGGCCACCGCGCCGGGCCCCAGCCGCCGCCCGCCCGGCTGCATCAGCCTGATCCGGCCCGCGTGCTCCGCCTCCACCAGCCGCCCCGCGCCCTCGTACTCCGCCCAGTCCAGGTCGTCGTCCGCCAGCAGCACCGGCAGCAGCACTCGGACGCCGCGCTCGCGCAGCGCGTTCAGCAGACTCAGCGTCCCCGGCTCGCTCCCCACCGACACGTAGGCGGCGACCGTCCCGGCCCCCGCCCCGGCCAGCCCCGCCAGCTCGGGCAGTTCGAGGGCCCGCCGGGCCAGCGCGTCCGCCGCCGTCCGCACCTCGTCGTCGGCCATGGCGGCCCGCACCGCCAGCAGGTCCCGCCTGACCGACCGTTTCCACGTCGCGACGTCGTCCACGTCCCCGCCCGCTCCCTTCAGGACCGGCGTCCACCGGCCGTTGCCTCGTTCGTTCCCGCGCCGTTCCCGCGCCGTTCGCATGCCATTCCCGCGCCATTTCCGGTGCCGTCGTCCCGCCCGTTTCCTCGTCCATTCCCTCGAACGGCGACCCGACTCGCCCGTAACACGGCGCGCATCCTCGGTTGCCAGGTGCCCGCACACTAGATGGATAAAGTGACCGGCATGACGTCACCACGCCCCCGGATCAGCAAGGCTGTCATTCCCGCCGCCGGGCTCGGCACACGGTTTCTTCCCGCGACGAAGGCCACTCCCAAGGAGATGCTGCCGGTCGTCGACCAACCCGCCATCCAGTACGTGGTGGAGGAGGCGACGGCCGCCGGGCTCACCGACGTACTCATGATCACGGGCCGCAACAAGCGACCGGTCGAGGACCACTTCGACCGCAACTACGAACTGGAGGACGCGCTGCGCCGCAAGGGCGACGAGGAACGCCTCCGCCGCGTCCAGCAGTCCACCGCCCTGGCCACGATCCACTACGTCCGTCAGGGTGATCCCAAGGGCCTCGGCCACGCCGTCCAGTGCGCGGAGCCGCACGTCGGGGACCAGCCGTTCGCCGTGCTGCTGGGCGACGACCTGATGGACCCTCGCGACCCGCTGCTCACCCGCATGATCGAGGCCCAGGCCGAGCACGGCGGCAGCGTCATCGCCCTGATGGAGGTCGACCCGGCCCAGATCAACCTGTACGGCGCCGCCTCCGTCGACCCGGTCGCCGACGGCGTGATGCGCGTGACGGGCCTGGTGGAGAAGCCCGACCCGGCCGACGCGCCGAGCAACCTCGCGATCATCGGCCGTTACGTCCTCGACCCCGGCGTGTTCGAGGTCCTGCGCGACACCCCGCCCGGACGCGGCGGCGAGATCCAGCTGACCGACGCGCTCCAGACCATGGCCGGGAACGACGTGCCCGGCGGACCGGTCTACGGTGTCGTCTTCAAGGGCCGCCGCTACGACACCGGCGACCGCGGCGACTACCTGCGGTCCATCGTGCGGCTGGCCTGCGAACGCCCCGACCTCGGCCCGGAGTTCCGCTCCTGGCTGCGGAAGTACGTCAGCGAGGAGATGCCGCACGTTGAATGACACCTGGTCGGTCGACGAGCACCGGGACGATGTGCTGCGGGCCGTCAGGCCGCTCGAACCCATCGAGCTGCCGCTGCTCGACGCCGCGGGCTGCGTCCTGGTGGACGACGTCGCCGTCGCCGCCCCGCTGCCGCCGTTCGACAACAGCTCCATGGACGGCTACGCCGTGCGCACCGCCGACGTCGAGTCGGCCACGGAGGAGTTCCCCGCGGTCCTCACCGTCGTCGGCGACATCGCGGCCGGCAGCGGCGACCTGCCGTCCGTCGGCCCGGGTGAGGCCGCCCGCATCATGACCGGGGCGCCCGTACCGCCCGGCGCCCAGGCCGTCGTCCCCGTCGAGTGGACCGACGGCGGCACCGGCGCGGGCCCGGCGACCGGCATGACCGGGCAGCGGCACCACGGCGCCGAGGTCCGCGTCCACCGCGGGGCGCCGGCGGGCGCCCACATCAACGGCCGCGGCAGCGACGCCGCCACCGGCGCGGTCGCCCTGACCGCGGGCACGGTGCTCGGGCCCCCGCAGCTCGGCCTGCTCGCCGCGCTCGGGCACGCCACCGCGCTGGTCCACCCGCGCCCCCGCGTCGTGGTGCTGTCCACCGGAAGCGAGCTGGCCGCCCCCGGCGAACGGCTCGCCCCCGGGCAGATCCATGACTCCAACGGCTTCATGCTCACCGCCGCCGCCCAGGCCGCGGGCGCCGTCGCCTACCGGGTCGCGGCCGTCGCCGACGACGCCCCCACGCTGCGCGCGGCCCTGGACGAGCAGCTGGTACGCGCCGACCTCGTCGTCACCAGCGGCGGCGTCAGCGTCGGCGCGTTCGACGTGGTGAAGGAGGCGCTGCACGGCGAGGCGGACTTCCGCAGGCTCGCCATGCAGCCGGGCAAGCCGCAGGCGTTCGGCCTGATCGGACCCGACCGCACCCCGCTGTTCGGCCTCCCGGGGAACCCGGTGAGCGCCTTCGTCTCGTTCGAGCTGTTCGTGCGGCCCGCGCTGCGGGCGATGGCCGGGCACGCGCCCGACGCGCTGCACCGCCCGCGCGTGACGGCGCGGCTCACGGGCGACGCGCCCCTGAACTCGCCCCCCGGGCGGCGCCAGTACCTCAGGGGCGCCTACGTCCCGGGGAGGCCGGGCGAGCCCGGCACGGTGGGCGCGGTCGGCGGCGCGGGTTCGCACCTCATCGCCTCGCTGGCTCGGGCCGACGCCCTGATCGAGATCCCCGAGACCGTGACGGAGGTCGCGCCGGGGGCCGAGCTGACGGTGGTGCTGCTCGGCTGAGCGAGGGGTACGGTTACTGCCCATGAGCACCCCGCACCTCACGCATCTCGACGCCTCCGGGGCCGCCCGGATGGTCGATGTGTCGGGCAAGGACGTCACCGCGCGCACCGCGAGAGCCACCGGTCGGGTGCGCGTCGCGCCGCGCGTCGTCGAGCTGCTGCGCGGCGCCGACGGGGGCCTGCCGAAGGGCGACGCGCTGGCGACCGCCCGGATCGCGGGGATCATGGGGGCCAAGCGGACCCCCGAGCTCGTTCCCCTCTGCCACCCGCTGGCGATCTCCGGGGTCACGGTGGAACTGACCGTCGTGGACGACGCCGTGGAGATCGAGGCCACGGTGCGGACCACCGACCGCACGGGCGTGGAGATGGAGGCGCTGACGGCGGTCAGCGTCGCCGCGCTGACGCTGGTGGACATGGTCAAGGCCGTGGACAAGGCGGCCGTCATCAGTGACATCCGCGTCGAGGAGAAGTCGGGCGGCGCGTCGGGCGACTGGAGCCGCTCCTCATGACCGCGACCACGCCCCGCCCGGAGGCGGCCGAGCCGGGCACGGCCCCCCGCGGACTGGCGATCACCGCCTCCAACCGCGCCTCGGCCGGCGTCTACGCGGACACCACCGGCCCGCTGCTCGTCGCCGCCCTCACCGCCCTCGGCTTCGCCGCCGACGGGCCGCGGGTGGTGCCGGACGGCGAGCCCGTCGAGGAGGCGCTGCGGGCCGCGGTCGACGACGGCTACGACGTCGTGCTGACCACCGGCGGCACCGGGATCTCGCCCACCGACCGCACGCCCGAGATGACGCGGCGGGTCCTGGACTACGAGATCCCCGGCATCGCGGAGGCGATCCGCGCGGCGGGCCTCGCCAAGGTGCCCACGGCCGCGCTGTCGCGGGGTCTGGCGGGCGTCGCCGCCCGCACCCTCGTCGTCAACCTGCCCGGGTCCGCCGGCGGGGTGAAGGACGGCCTCGCGGTGCTGCGGCCCCTCCTGCGTCACGCCGTGGACCAGCTGCGCGGCGGCGATCACCGGCCGTGAACGCACACGTGTGGTCCGCTGAACTGACGCACGGCGACGTGTCCCTGAGGCCCATCCGGCAGCGCGACCAGCGCGCCTGGCGGGAGGTCAACCAGCGCAACCGCGACTGGCTGCGCCCCTGGGAGGCCACCATCCCCCCGCCGCCGGCGGGTCATCTCGCCGCCCGCAGGCCGACGTTCCGGCAGATGGTCCGTCATCTGCGGGGCGAGGCACAGGCGGGCCGGATGCTGCCGTTCGTCGTGGTCCACCGAGGCCGTCTCGTCGGCCAGTTGACGGTGGCGGGCATCACCTGGGGGTCGATGTGCTCCGCGCACATCGGCTACTGGGTGGACCGCGCGGTGGCGGGCCGGGGCGTGATCCCGACGGCGGTGGCGCTCGCCACGGACCACTGTTTTCGCACCATGGGGCTGCACCGGGTGGAGATCTGCATTCGCCCGGAGAACGGGCCCAGCAGGCGCGTTGTGGAGAAACTGGGATTCCGTGAAGAGGGTGTGCGCCCCCGTTATCTGCATATCGACGGCGCCTGGCGTGACCACCTGGTCTACGCGCTCACGGTCGAGGAGGTGCCGCAGGGTCTCCTGGCCCGGTGGCTCCGTGACAGCGCCGCACAGAAATGAAATGCGTGTTCGAAGCCAGGTAACAATACGAAGAAATACCCGGGATGACGGCCTGATCGTGCGACACACCGCTCAATTTGGCAGATGGACTCACGCAAACCCCTCTACGGTGTGAGGCGTGAGCAGCAGTGGCCTCATCTTCGCAGTGATCGTCGGGGCCTGGGCCGCCTATCTCGTGCCGATGTGGCTCCGCAGACAGGACGAGCTCAACGAGGCCCGCCCGACGGAGCGCTTCAGCACCGCCATCAGGCTGCTGACGCGCGGCAAGCGCGCGTCCGCGGCCGAACCGGGCCCGTCGGCCGAGGCCGACGCCCGGGAGGGCGCGGCCACCGACGCCGACCCGCACGCCCGGGACGGCGCCGACGACGAGACCGAGCGCGCCCGGGACGGCGGCGCCGACCTCCGGTCCTTCGCCGAACCCGTCAGCC
>NZ_LAVK01000263.1 GCF_001083795.1 Streptomyces sp. SBT349 | reverse complement strand
CCAGCGCGCGCCGGGCCGCCGGACGGTCCCCGGCCCGCAGGCGGGCCTGCCCGAGGCGGCGCCAGATCAGCGCTTCGTAGTACGGGTCGCCGGTGCCCCTGACCGCGCTCAGGGCCTCGGTCAGAAGGGCGATGGCCTCGGCGTGGCGCCCTTGGAGGCTCTCCACCTCGCCCAGCGCGGAACGTTCCCGGGCCGCGCCCCGCGCATCGCCCTCCCGGTCGCGGATGCCGAGAGCGGTGCGGAAGAGCTCGCCCGCGCGGGCCAGGTCACCGAGCTCGCCGTGCGTGAGGCCGACGTTGTGGAGGACCAGGGCCTCGCCCCTGCGATCGCCGGTCTCCCGGCGGAGCGCCAGCGCCTCGTCGAACACCCGCAGCGCGTCCTGGTGCCGCCCGGCCTCGCGCAGCGCGACCCCGAGCCCGTTGCGCAGCCGGGCCTCGGCCACCGGATGCCCGCAGGCACGGGCCGCGTCGGCGCCGGCCTCGTGGCTGGCGATCCAGTCCTCGTGGTACCGCATGTAGGTGAACAGCCCCCACAGCGCCTCGGCGAGCTGCCAGGTGGCCGTGGCGTTGCCGAGGCTCGCCGCCAGGCGCTGGACGGCCATCAGGTTGTCGTGCTCGGCGTCGAGCCACGCCAGGCCGGCGGCGAGGTCGCCGAACGCCCGGGGGTTCGGCGGCTCATGGGTGTACGCGACGTCGGGGCGGCGCCGTTGGGGATAGACCACGCGGTCGGCGGCGTTGGCCGTGGCCAGGTAGTGGTCGATGACGCGCTGGACCGTCTCCCCCCGCTGCTCGTGGCCGTCGTCGGCCTCCGCCCGCTCGCGGGCATGCCGGTGGATGAGGTCGTGGAACTTGTACCGGCCGGGGCCCACCACCGTGAGCAGATTCGCCTCGGCCAGCGTGGCGAGCCCACGCGCCGGGTCCGGGACCTCGGGGGCGGTGGGCGCCACGGCGTCGGCGACCCCGGCGTCGAACTCCGGGCCGGGGTGCAGGCCGAGACGGCGGTAGAGCCGCTTGGCCTCCGCCGGCAGCGCGGCGTGAACCTGGTCCAGACACGCGTCCATCGAGACGGCCTCCTCGTCTGTGTTCGTCCGGTCGATCGGCAGGTCGACGACGAAGCTCGCCGCCGCGGCCGCCACGCTCCAGCCGGGCCGTATGGCGAGCAGCGCGGCTCCGACGCACAGCGCGAGCGGGAAGCGGCCACAGGACCTCACGAGTTCCATGGCCGCGGCGGCGTCGGCCGCCACCCGGTCCCGGCCCGCGATGCGGCCGAGCAGTTCCAGGGAGGATTCGGTGTCGAGGGGGCCGAGCTGCACCATCTCGGCGCCGTCGAGCAGCAGGGAGGTCAGACGCCACCTGCTGGTCACCACGCACAGGCTGCCCGGCGAGGCGGGCATCAGCGGGCGCACCTGGGCGGCCGACAGGGCGTTGTCGCAGAGAACGGCGATGCGGCGGTCGGCTGTGACGGTGCGGTAGAGCGCCGCCTGCCCCGGGAGATCGGACGGCACCTGCTCGGGGGGGACGCCGAGGGCCTGGAGGAACTTCGGCAGAACGGTGCTGGCTCCCATGGGCTCCTCGACCTGGTGACCGCGCAGGTCGACATAGAGCTGACCGTCGGGGAAGCCCGCGGCGCGGCCGTGCATCCACGACAGGGCGAGCGACGTCTTTCCCACGCCCGGTGGTCCGCTGATCAACGTGAGAGCGGGCGTCCCGTCGGCGGACGCGGCGTCCAGCGCGGCATCCAGGGCGGCGAAGCTGTCCGCGCGGTTCATGAAATGCCGCACGCGCCGCGGCAGTTGCCGCGGGGTATGGAATCGACTTCCGCTCCGGTCCCCCGCCCCGGCCCCGGCCCCGGCCCCGGCCCCGGCCCCGAAATACACGTCACCGTGGATCGCCGCGGCCTGGACACTCGATCCCCCCACGGTGCCGGAAAGAGCGTTGTGTGCCTCAGAGCTTTCCCGCATAAGCGCGCCCCCCGCAAGTCGTCATGATCAATACCGCACGGTCTCACCTTCGTGGAGCCGACAAAACTCTCCCTGAAGAGCATCTCCACTTCCCGGGGGCGCCCGCCCCCGGAAACGAGGCGCAAGGAGGGTGCGCGTGCATGGGCGCGCGCCAGGAGCGGTCACCGCGCCGCGCGGGCCCCCCTTCCACCTCAACGCCGCGTTCCATGGGTGGCCAGCCGCCGCCGCACGGCCTCCGCCTCCTCCCGGGCCCCCTCCAGCCGTTCGTAGAGCTCCAGGGCGTGCAGCCAGTACCGGCCGGCATCCACCGCCTGGCCGGTCGCGACCAGCGCGAGCCCGAGCCCCTCGGCCGCCCGCGCCTCCTCGTAGGGCGCGCTGATCCGCTGGGCGATGCGCAACGCGTCCTCGTACGCGGCCTGCGCGGCCCGGTGGCTCCCCGACGCGCCCTGAGCGGCGGCGAGCCCCGCCACCGCGCGCTGCCGCTGAAAGAGGTCCCCGATCCGCCGCGCGATGGTTTCGGCCATCGAGTGGTGGGCGATGGCCTCGCTGAACTGCCCCATCGCGTGAAAGGTGAGACCGATGTTCGTCAGGGAGTCCGCTTCACAGCGCTGATCGCGAATGGCACGGTAGTTGCTGAGCGCCATACGGAGATATTCGAGCGCCGCCTCGGGATCGCCCGTATCGCGGCAGAGATTCCCCAGATTGTTGGAGAGAATGGCAAGCTCCTGCCGCCCACCGATCCGGCGGACGAGGAGCAGCGACTCCTCGTAATAGCGGCGGGCCTCCTCGTTGTGCCCGAGCAGGCTGAGAACCTCGCCGATGTTGTTCAGGGCCTTCAGCTCCCCCCGGCGGTCGCCGATCGCGCGCATCAGTTCCAGCGCGGTGCGTGACTGGTCGAGCGACTCCTGACGTCGGCCCATGTACGCGAACACCACGGCCTGCTGGTACAGGGATTCGGCCTCCCCCCGTGCGTTGCCGACCCGCCGGTGCAGGGTGAGCGCGCCGTCGAAGGCGCCGGCCGCGGAGGCGAAGCGGCCCGACACGAGCTCGATCAGGGCCCGTTGCGCCAGGGACTCCGCCTGCCCCCACTCGTCGCCGGCGCCCTGGTACAGCTCCATCGCCTCCGCCACGCGGCTCAGCGCCGCGTCCGGTTCTCCCCTGAGCCAGAGGTTCTGGGTTCGTTCCAGGAGGATCCGCGCGAGCGAGAGGGGGTCGTCCAGCTCGCGCCAGTGGGCCACGCCGATGTCCAGCAGCTCCGCGGCGGCCTCCCAGACGCCCCAGGTCCGGAAGACCTCGGCCAGCACCAGCGGGAAGTACCTGGCGTGATGCGGTGACTCGGCCGTGGCGAAGCGGGTGACGGCGAGGAGGTTGGCGCGCTCCGCGTCCAGCCACGCCTCCGCGGCGTCCTGTTCCAACGGAGGGGCCACACCGCTCGGAAGCCGGCCGAGGAGCCCGGACGGCCGTCTTCGCCGGGGGTGGGCGAGCCGGTCGGCCGCGTCCGCCGTGGCGAGGTAGTAGTCCAGCAGCCGCTCGACGGCCTTCCGGCGCACCAGGGGAGCGTCGTCCCGTCTTCCGAGCCTGCCCGCGAAAGCGCGCACCAGGCCGTGCGCCACGTAGCGGTCCCGGACGGGCTCGTCGATCAGGTTGTTGTCGAGCAGTTCGTCCAGGCCACGCCGGACGACCGCGACGTCCGAGCCGGTCAGCGCCGTCGCGGCGTGCAGCGTGAGATCGGGGCCCGGATGGAGGGCGAGACAGCGGAAGAGCCATCGGCAGTGAGCGTCGAGCTCGGAATAGGAGAGGTCGAACGCCGGCGCTATCCCCGGTGGAGCGTCGATCTCGTCGAGCGGCTCGCTGGCCAGGGCCAGCCTGTCGACGAGGTCGCTGACAGCCCACGCCTCACGGTGTCTGAAACGGTTGGCGGTGAGCTGGATCGCCAGCGGATGGCGTTCGCAACGGTCCACCGCCTCCCCGACCGCCGTCGTGTCCGACGCCCGGGCCTCGCCCGCGATGCGCGTGAACAGCGCGGCGGCCTCGGCCGCCGGGGGAACACCGAGGGGGACGGGCAGCACACCTTCGAGGTCCGCCATGCGATTCCTGCTGGTGAGGATCACGCAGCAACGCGCCATGCCGGGCAGAAGCGGACGGACCTGCGCCGCGTCACGGGCGTCGTCCAGCACCACCAGCACGCGCCGATGGGCCAGCGCCTCGCGCCAGCGCGCCGAGCGCTCGTCCAGCGTGGCAGGGAGCTTGTCGTCCGCTCCGATCGCGTGCAGGAGTGCCGCCAGCGCGTCCGAGGGATCACGTGGCGGCTGCCGCTCGCGGTTGAAGGCCCGCAGATCCACATAGAGGGAACCGTCGGGAAAGCGCTCGCGGAGCAGATGGGCGGCGCGCACCGCGAGCGTTGTCTTCCCGATGCCGGGCATGCCGTGCACCACGTAGAGGGGAAGGGCCGTTCCACGCGTTTCCCCGAGGAGCACGCGCAGTTCCTCCTCGCGCCCGGTGAAGTCGGGGTTGTCCCGCAGCATCGTGTCGGGTGCCCCGGATCCCGGCGTGACGGGCCGGTCGAGCTCCGGAGCGAGGAGAGTGGCGTCGCGCGTGAGGATGCGCTGATGAAGATCCGCGAGCGCCTCGCTGGGCGAGAACCCCAGTTCGTCGCGGAGTCGCCTGCGCGTTCTGTGGAAGACGCCCAGGGACTCGGCGTAACGGCCGCTGCGGTAGAGCGCCAGCATGAGGAGGTGGGCAGCGGATTCGGTGACGGGGTGCCGCTCGGCCATCTCCCTCAGTTCGCCGAGGAGATCGGCGTGACGTCCGAGCCCCAACTCCAGCTGCACCCTGGCCTCGTGAACGCGTCGCCGTTCCTCTCCGAGGCGGACTCGCAGCGCGGTGGCCCAGTGCCCGTCGAACTCGCTGAGCGGCTCCCCTCGCCACAGGGCCTCGGCCTCGGCCAGCAGTTCGGCCGCGCGCTCCCCGTCGCCGTTCTCGGCGACCGCCTTGGCCTGACGGTGCAGACGGCGGAACCGCAGCAGGTCAACCGCCTCCGGCTCGACCTCCAGGCGGTACGTGCGTGCCGTGAAGTCGATGCTCACCCGGTCACCGACGACGGAGAGCCGGTTGCGCAGCCGCGAGATGTGGGACTGAAGGGATCCCGTGGCGGATGGCGGTGGATCGCCGTCCCAGACCCGACGCTTCAGCTCGTCGACGGAAATCGGTTCGCCGGCGACGGCGAGCATGCTGGCCAGGACGCACCGCTCTTTGGATGAGCCCAACACCACTCGTCGCCCCTCGAATAAGAGTTCGAGAGGGCCCAGCATTCGGAACTGCACCAGCGCCCCCAGGCCGGTTGCCCGCTGCGAAACCGCGCATCGACTTTCGCACGGTTGTGCAGCGGGCCACCAGGGGGCGTGATTCCGGGTGAGGCAGGAGCCTCAGGCAGCCGGATTCACAGCATGAACATGAAAAGACTCATGTCTGACTCCACATGCTGAGGAATGGGGGCATATCCATGCGCGACGAGTCGACCCCTTGAATGGTGGACAAGGTAGCCGCTGCCGAACGGATGATCAGAGGTTACACCGCACGGGGAGCCCGCTCGACCGCCCTCAGGTGCCTCCCACCTCGCCAAACTCCTTGGCCAGCCCGCGCATTGATCTCCCGGGCGCGAGGTCGCCGACGGACGAGCGCACACGCGCGCTCTTGTTCGAGCGTGTGGAAATCGAAGTCGCCCCGCGAGAACGCGCCCCCTTGATGCCGGTGCTCACGCCTGGAGTGCGGCAAGCCCCGCGGACCACGCGAACGCGGAGGCGTCTCCCCGCTTCGGGGGATGCGGCTCACCCGGCGCGAACACCACCCGCACGCCCTGCTCCCGTAGCGTCTCCACCGCGCGACCAACTGCGGGCTGGGCGCCAAGCGCCGTGGACCAGAACGGCATCACGGCCACCGGCACACCAAGGTGCACGCCCTCCGCAGGCAGCCCCAGCGCGACCGTGTCCGTGATCCCTGCCGCCCACTTGCACGCGCTCGTCGTCGTCAGCGGCGCCACGAGCATCGCCGCTGCCTTCGGCAACGCGTCCCGTTCACCAGGCAGCTTGTACTCGGACCGCACCAGGCGGCCCGTCAGCTCCTCCAGCTCCGACCGCCGGTCAGCCCACCAGCGGGCAGCGGACGGCGACAGGATGAGGCACACGTCCCACCCCGCGGCCTGCGCCCGGCGCACGCCATCGTCCACGTGCTGCGCGGGGCCGGCCGCGCACGCGATCAGGTACAACACGCGGCCGTTCACGCGGGAATCCCGCAGCGTTCGGCGAGACCACGCAGGTCCGCACCGGGAGACGGGACTAGCACGAGGAGATCCTGCACGATGGCCACGACCGCCGGGCGGTGCACCTCCTCAGGCGCGAGCCGCTCGGCTTCCAGAAGCGCGCAGATAGCGTCGTCGCGGCGGCGGGTCAAGGCCGCGGCGCGTGCAGTCGTCACAAGGTGCCGGGCCCGGCGTTCGCGCCACATCCCGGCGAGCGCCCCGGGTTCGATGCGGCGGGTCGCCTCGACGGCAGCCCAGGCGTCGTCCAGCCGCAGCAGGACGTCGACCTCGTGGAGGGCAACGTTGGTGGGCCCGAACCCGGTGAAGTCCGCATCCTCCTGGCCCTGCCGTGCGGCGACCTCCTCAGCCTCGCTCAGGCGCCCCGTGGCGGCGGCGACTGCCGCCGGGGTGCGCCCGGCGCCGGTGGCGCCGATCGCGGCGACGAGGTACAGCATGCCGAGGGTGGACAGCCCCACCGTGCCACCTCGTTCGAGGTCCGGGCGCAGGGTCCGGGCGCTGACGGTGGCGTACTCGACGGCGGCGGCGTGCCGCTGCTGGTGTATCAAGCCGCGCGCGACCCGCCGTGCCGAGGCGCCGATGGCCACCGGGTCGCCGGAGGTCTCGGCGGCGGCGAGCGCCCGGTCCGCGGCGAGTACGCCCGGCGTGCAGGCGTGACGGCTGTACTTGTAGAGGAGGCTGGCGGCGAGTTGGTAGGCGCGCGAGAGGATCGTCGCGGCTTCCGCGCTGCCATCCGCGGCGGCGGTGTGCGCGTCGGCGAGGACCGCGGGGAGGTCGCGGGCGGTGGCCGCGTAGTGGCAGGCGGCCCACGCCTGGCAGCAGAACGCGAGCCGGCGCCGCAGGTTGGGCAAGCCGACTGGGTGGGTGCTGGTCGGGGGCGGGTGGTGCAGGGAGTCCGCGAGGGCGGCCACGTCCGGCGGGAGCGGGGTGGTGGCGGGCGCGGGCATGGGGTCGCTCAAGAGCCGTTCCAGGGGGATGCGTAGTACATCGGCTGCCCGCTGGAGCACGGACAGCCTGGGGTCCTGCTGTCGCTGCCCGCCCTCGATGTCCTGGACCCAGCGCCGGGACTGCCCCATGAGTCTGCCGAAATCGCTCTGGGTGAGTCCTCGGTGCTCTCGCCAGTAGGCGATGCGGCGGCCGATGCGGTCAGTGTCCATGGCGCCTCCCCGCAGCAGGGCACGCACTTTGCGTGCTCACAGTTAGTTATAGCGGCTCTACGTTCCGGTTGGCACCGAACCCCCGGGAGAGCCGACCATGATGCGAACCCCCCGCACGCCGCCCGAGCCCGCGCCGCCGCCGTTGGACGACACGCCGCCGACGCTGATCGACGGCCGCCGGTGCCCGGCGGCGCGGCCCACGGAACGCTGCCCCGGCTGCGACGACATGGTGGAGTCGCCGGCCCCGCACCGGTACTCGTCATGAGACTGCCGCTGCTGGTCCTGGTCCCCACCTGCATCGACTGCCGCGAGCGCGCGAACGACCCGACCCCGGTGGCGCTCCACCCTCACGGCTGGATCCTCACCGTGTGCGGCAACTGCCTGATCACCGGCCGGTGGATCCCCCTCGCGCAACGCCCCGAACTGGGCGCCGGGGAGCCGCTGAACTACCCGCCCGACCCGCACATGCCCGAGCGCCTGATCCGCCGCCTCGCCCACCTCGGTCCACGTCCTGACCTCCGGCCGCTGATAGAGCGGGTCGTCTCCGCGTGGGCCCTGATCACCCTGGACTGGCTGCTCACGGCCGCGGAGATGGCCGCCGCGCAGCGGGATCTCCGCGAGGCCGTCACCGAACTGCGGGCGGCTACCCGCGGCTGGCTCCACGTCGTGGAGGGAGAGGGAGGTGCCTCGTGCAGGGAATCAGCCTGACGCTGCCCGACCCGGAGCGCGGACTCGCCGAGCGCACGGCGGGCCGCTGCTGGATCGCGTGCGACCCCGAGGCCCAACAGGCCGTCACCTGGCTCGGACCCGTCACCATCGGCGGCCCCGCCGGGAGCAAGACCCACTCCGACGACACGGACTAACCCCACCTGCTGCGCGTCCGTCCCCGGCCGCTGTCAACCTCCGGACGGAGGCCCGGGCTCCTCCTCACGGACCAGCTCGGCCAGGTCAACGCCGACGGCGTCGGCGATCGCGATGAGCCAGTCGAGCCGTGTGCTGATGGTGCCGAGCTGGACGCGGTAGACCGTGTGGCGGGAGAGCCCGGCGCGTTCGGCGAGGCGCTCCTGGCTCATGCCCGCGTGGAGCATGGCGGCGCGGATGCGGGAGCCGATCTCCCGGCGGCCGGCGAGGACGCGAGCGCTCGGCGGATCGGTCGATGGCACATGATCACGACACCGGCGGCTTGATCATGTGCCTGCCGCTGGTCAGCAGCAGTTTGTGACATGCCCCGGAGGTACCGTGCTGACGCTCGGTCTCGTAGGCTCGGGCGATCCGGTACAGACCGCCTCGACGCCCCACAGACGGAGCACCGGCGGCCTCGCCCCCCAGGCGTCCCGCCGGTGCTCCTCTTTCATGATCGTCAGACGTTCGGGCCAGCAGCGCGCCAGCAGCGACCGCCACGGCGCAGACGGGGTCTGGCCTGGGGCCACGTGGTAGGCCGTGTGGGACTCGAACCCACAACCAAAGGATTAAAAGTCCTCTGCTCTGCCAATTGAGCTAACGGCCCGCACGGAGCAGCATAACCGGGGCTTGTGCCCGGCCTCGAAGCCTTTCCGGTGGCGTCGGGGCCGGGCCGCAAGCGGTGCCGTCAGCTGTCGCGCTTCCAGCGGGGCTTGTACGAGGACGAGGGGCGGTCGCGGTCGTCGCGGCGGAAGCTTCCGCCGCCGTCACGGTCGTCGCGGCGGAAGCCGCCGCCGTTGCCCCGGGCGCGGTTGTCGTCGTTCCGGCCGTAGGGGCGGCGCTCGAACGAGGTGCCGTCGCGGCGGTCGTCCCGCCGGAAGCCACCGCTTCCGCTGCCACCACCGCTGCCACCGCTGCCGCTGCCACCGCTTCGGCCGCGGTTCCCCTCGTCGCGGCGCTGGAACGGGCGGCGGTCGTCGCCGCGCCGGTCATCGCGCCGGAACCCGTTGCCACGGCCCTGGCCGCGCTCGCGGTCGTCGTGCTGCCTGGGCGCATCGGCGCGGGCCGCCTTCTCGGCGCGGCGCGCCTCGCGCAGCGCCTCGCGCTCGGCCTCCCGCTCCGCCTCGGCGATGGCCAGCACCCGCGCCTCCGCCGCCGCGGCGATCGCCTCGGCCGGGTCGTCGCCGCGCTCGCGCGCCGCGCGGCCGGTCAGCCGCTCGGCCTCTTCGAGCAGCTCGGTGGCCTTCTCGCGGGCCCGCTCCAGCTCGCGGTTGAGCCGCGCCACCTCGCCCTCGGCGTGCCGCACGGCGCCCATCGCCGCCTCGGCCTGCACCTCGGTCAGCGAGCGCGCGCCGATGATGTGGGCGACCTCGGCGTCGAACAGGTCGCCCCGGCCGATGATGTGGCGCGAGGCGTCCACGCCCGCGTCCTCCATCAGCCGGAAGATGGTGCGCCGCTGGTGCGGCAGCGCCAGCGAGACGACCGTGCCGGAACGGCCCGCCCGCGCGGTGCGGCCGGAACGGTGGAGGTAGTCCTTGTGGTCGGCGGCCGGGTCCACGTTCAGCACGAGGTCGACGTTGTCGACGTGGATACCGCGCGCCGCGACGTCCGTGGCGACCAGAACGCCGACCCTGCCGTCCTTGAAGTCGGCCAGCGTGCGGGTGCGCGCGCCCTGCGTCATGCCGCCGTGCAGCGCGTCCGCGCGCACGCCCGCCTCGCGCAGCTGCCCGGCCACGCGGTCGGCGCCGAGCTGCGTGCGGACGAAGACGATGGAACGCCCCTCGCCCGCGGCGATGGCGGCGGTCAGCGGGGCCTTGTCACGCGGCTTCACGACCAGCACGTGGTGGGACATGGTCGTCACCGCGCCCTGGGCCGCGTCCACCTCGTGGCTGACCGGGTCGACCAGGTACCGCTTGACCAGGGTGTCGATCTCGTGCTCCAGCGTCGCCGAGAACAGCATCCGCTGGCCGCCCGGAGGCACCTGGTCGAGCAGCTCGGTGACCTCGGGCATGAAGCCCAGGTCGGCCATCTGGTCGGCCTCGTCGAGAACGGCCACCTCGACGTCCGCCAGCGAGCAGGCGCCGCGGCCGATGACGTCGCGGAGCCGGCCGGGCGTGGCGACGAGGATGTCGACGCCGCGTTCGAGGGCGTAGATCTGGTTCCCCATGGAGGTGCCGCCGCAGACGACCTTCAGGCGGAGGCCGAGCACGTCGCCGTACGGCTCCAGGGCGTCGGACACCTGCATGGCGAGCTCACGGGTGGGCGTGAGGATGACGGCGCGGGGGCGCTTGGGGGCGGTGCGCGCGCCGGAGAGGCGGGCGAGCAGCGGCAGGCCGAAGCTCAGGGTCTTGCCGGAGCCGGTGCGTCCCCGGCCGAGGATGTCGTGCCCCGCCAGCGCGTCCGGGATGGTCGCTTCCTGGATGGGGAACGGGGTGGTCACGCCCTTCTCGGCGAGCTTGCGCACAATGCTCGGCGGCAGGCCGAGGTCGGCGAAGGTGGTCGTCGGCTCGTCCAGGGGGAGGACAGCCTCAGGGGTGGAAACGGACATGCGAGGTGAGAACCTTCCGGAGTCAGGTGGTCGGCACGCGCCTTAGCTCCGTAGGTGCTCTGGACCGCCTGGATGCGGTCAGCCACGGCTGGACGAGGAACGCGCCACACGGCGCGCTGCTTCGGGGCGCCGGGCAAGTGGGATCAAACGATCTACAAGCATACGCACCGTGCGGGCGACGGCGCAAACGGGTCAGTCTCCGCCCTCGGGCGGGGGCGGTTCCGCCGTCGGGGACGGGGCGGCCGG
>NZ_LAVK01000262.1 GCF_001083795.1 Streptomyces sp. SBT349 | reverse complement strand
CCACCTCACACCGCGCCAGCAACTCCTCCACCGCCGCGGTCAACGGGCCGGCGTCGACCGTCGTCTCCGGTGAGACCGCGGCCGTGGAGGAGTTGCTGGCGCGGTGCGAGGTGGAGGGGGTGTGGGCGCGGCGGATCGGGGTGGACTACGCCTCGCACGGTCCGCAGGTGGAGGAGATCCGCGAGGAGCTGCTGCGGGCCCTGGCGGGTGTGGTGCCGGTGTCTTCGCGGGTGGCGTTCTACTCCACGGTGACGGGTGAGGTGGTGGACACCGCCACCCTCGATGCCGGGTATTGGGTGCGGAATCTGCGGGAGCCGGTGCGGTTCGCTCCGGTGGTCGCCGCGTTGGCGCAGTCGGGTGCGGGGGTGTTCATCGAGGCCAGTCCGCATCCGGTGCTGATCGCCGGTATCGGTGACACGCTGGCGGAGGCGGGGGCTCAGTGCGCGGTGGTGGAGACCCTGCGCCGGGATCAGGGCGGGATGGCACGGTTCCTGGCCAGCGCCGCGCAGGCTCACGTGCACGGGGTGGACCTGGACTGGAACGCCATCTTCCCCGGCACCCACCCACACCACGTCGCCCTGCCCACCTACGCCTTCCAGCACAAGCACTACTGGCTGGAGCCCGTCGTCTCCGACACCTCCACCCCCTCCCTGGCATCCGCCAACGGCGACCCGGTCGAATCCGTCTTCTGGGACGCCGTCGAAGGCCAGGACCTGGCATCGCTCGCCGAGACCCTGGAACTGGGCGAGACCGGGCAGTCCTCCCTCGGCGCGGTCCTCCCCGCGCTGTCCTCCTGGCGCCGCAAGCACCGCGAGCAATCCGTGCTGGAGTCCTGGCGCTACGGCATCGTCTGGACGCCCGCCACCAGTCGCGGGGCCGGGACCCTGTCAGGGCGTTGGCTGCTCGTCGCCCCCGAGGAGGGCGTGGACGAGGCCCTGGTGTCGGCCTGCGAGCGCATGCTGGCCGACGCCGGTGCGGACGTCGTATGCGTCCGCACCGGCGCCGCCACCAGCCGTGAACGGCTCGCCATCCCCCTCGCCCAGGCGTCACAAGGTGACGCCGTCGGTGTCGTGTCGCTCCTCGGCCTGGACGAACGACCCGACGACCGGGCGGGCGGAGTGGCACTCGGGCTGTCCGGCACGGTCGCCCTCCTCCAGGCGCTGGCCGACGCGGGGATCGACGACGGACCGCTGTGGTGCCTGACGCAGGGCGCCGTCGCCACCGATGACCGCGACCCCGCACCCAATCCGGTACAGGCCCAGGTCTGGGGCGTCGGCCGGGTCGCCGCACTGGAGTTCCCCCGCCTGTGGCGCGGCCTGATCGACCTGCCACCCGACATCGGCGACGACGACACGGCCTGGCAGCGCCTCCCGGAGCTGCTGACCGCCCCCGAGGAAGACCAGATCGCGCTGCGCGCCACGGGACCGGTGGCACGCCGGATGGCGCGGACGCCGTTGGGACCGACCGCGCCGAAACGCCAGTGGCAGCCCCGCGACACGGTGATGATCGTCGGTGCCACCGGCGTCCTCGGTGCGCAGCTGGTCCGCTGGATGGCCCGCGAGGGCGCCGCGCACCTGCTGCTGGTCAGCCGCCGTGGCATGGACGCCCCCGGCGCCGCCGACCTGAAGGCCGAACTCGACGCCCAGGGCGTCCAGGCCACCATCGCCGCCTGCGACATCACCGACCGGCAGGCCATGGCCGAGCTGATCGAGAACGCACGCGCTCAGCTTCCGCCGATCCGCACCGTCGTCCACTCCGTGACCCAGGCCGGACTGGATCCGCTGGCCGACATCACCCTGGACCAACTGCACGACACGGCCAAGGTCGTCGGCGCCGACGTGCTCGACGAGCTGTTCGACGAGGACTCCCTCGACGCCTTCGTGCTGTTCTCCTCCATCGCCGCCTTCTGGGGCAGCGGGGACCACGCGGCCTACGCCGCCGCCAACGCCCACCTCGACGCGCTCGCCGCCCGGCGCCGCCGCCGCGGCCTGACCGCCACCTCGATCGCCTGGGGGGTGTGGAACGCCTTCAACGAGTCGGACGACACCAAGACCGCGGTGCGCACCGTTCTCTACGACCGCGCCAACCGGCAGGGACTGCCCCTGCTGGACGCCGAGACCGCCCTCTCCGGACTGCGGCAGGTCCTCGACCACGACGAGACGTTCGTCGCCATCTCCGCCATCGACTGGGAGCGCTTCGCACCCCTCTTCACCTCCGCCCGCACCAGCTGGTTCCTGGCCGACCTGCCCGACGCCCGCGCCACCCTGGCCGCGCAGCAGGTCCAGCAGGAGACGAGCCCGGAGGACGACGACACGCACGCGCTGCGGGCCCAGCTGTCCGAGATCTCCCAGGAGGAGCAGAGCCGCTTCCTGCTGGACCTCGTCCGCTCGCAGGTGGCGGTGGTCCTCGGACACGAGACGCCCGAGACCGTCGAGTCCGGTCGGGCGTTCAAGGACATGGGCTTCGACTCGCTGACCGGCGTGGACCTGCGGAACCGGCTCACCGCCGAGACCGGCTTGCAGTTGCCCGCCACCCTCGTCTTCGACCACCCGACGCCCCGCAACCTGACCGACTTCCTGGAACGGGAGCTCGCCGGCGAGGCGGCGCCCACGGCCGACCCCGCGACAACCGCCGCCACCGTGGCCGACGAGCCGATCGCGATCGTGAGCATGTCCTGCCGCTACCCCGGAGGCGCCGAGTCCCCGGACGAGCTGTGGGAGCTGCTCGCCGCGGGCGGGGACGCGATCTCCGGCTTTCCCACCGACCGCGGCTGGGACTTGGAGGGACGTGTCAACCAGGACGCCGGTCCGGACCGGCGGCAGGGCACCAGCTACGTCAGCAGCGGCGGTTTCCTGAGCGGCATGGCCGACTTCGACCCCGCCCTCTTCGGAATCTCGCCGCGCGAGGCGCTGACGATGGATCCGCAGCAGCGGCTCATCCTGGAATCCGTCTGGGAGTTGTTCGAACGGGGCGGTATCGATCCGCATTCGGTGAAGGGCAGTCAGACCGGGACGTTCATCGGCTGCAGCTGGTCCGAATACTGCTCCGGCCAGCGCAACAGTGCCCAGGAGGGCATCGAGGGATACCTGATCACCGGAGGCACCCCGAGCGTGATCTCGGGCCGTGCGGCCTACACGTTCGGCCTGGAAGGCCCGGCGATCTCCATCGACACGGCGTGTTCGTCGTCGCTGGTCGCGCTCCACCTCGCGGCCCAGGGGCTGCGCAACGGCGAGTGCTCGATGGCGGTCGCCGGCGGTGTCGCCGTGCAGATCGAGATCGGCGCCTTCGTGAGCTTCAGCAGCCAGGGGGCCCTGGCGGCGGACGGCCGGTGCAAGGCGTTCTCGGCCGACGCGGACGGCATGGGCCTGTCCGAGGGCGTCGGCCTGGTGCTGCTGGAGCGGCTCTCCGACGCCCGCCGCAACGGCCACGAGGTCCTGGCCGTCATCCGTGGCAGCGCGATGAACCAGGACGGCGCCTCCAACGGGCTGTCCGCGCCCAACGGGCCGTCGCAGCGGCGGGTGACGCGTCAGGCCCTGGCGAACGCGCGGCTGTCGCCGGGCGAGGTCGACGCGGTGGAGGCGCACGGCACGGGCACCACACTCGGCGATCCCATCGAGGCAGGGGCGCTGCTGGCCACCTACGGTCAGGACCGCCCGGACGGATCGCCGTTGTGGCTGGGCTCCATCAAGTCGAACATCGGGCACACCGCGGCCGCCGCGGGTGTGGCGGGCGTGATCAAGATGGTGATGGCGATGCGGCATGGCCTGCTGCCCAGGACCCTGCACGCCGAGGAGCCCTCCGGGCACATCGACTGGTCCGCCGGCGCCGTCGAGCTGCTGACCGAGGCCCGGCCGTGGCCCGATCACGGCCGGCCCCGCCGCGCCGGCGTCTCCGCCTTCGGCATCAGCGGCACCAACGCCCACGTGATCCTCGAACAGGCCCCGCCGGAGGAGCCGGTGGAACCGGAAGCGGAACGCGAATCCGGAGACCCGGACCAGGCCCCCGCCCCCGGGCTGGTCGCCACCGTCGGGTTGGTGCCGTTGGTGCCGTTGGTGGTGTCGGGCCGGTCGGGTGGGGCGCTGGCGGGTCAGGCGGCGCGGTTGCGGGAGTTCCTGCGCGGCGGTGACGCGGCCGACGTGTCGCTGGTGGACGTGGGGTGGTCGCTGGCGACGACGCGGGCGGCGTTGGAGCACCGGGGTGTGGTGCTGGCCCGGTCCCGGGAGGAGGCGCTGACCGGCCTGGAGGCGCTGGCGGCTGGTGAGACGGCGCCTGGTGCCGCCTCAGGTATGGCCGCGCCCGGTGGTGACCGGCGGGTGGTGATGGTCTTCCCCGGTCAGGGCTCGCAGTGGGTCGGTATGGCCCGCGAACTGCTCGACACCAGCCCGGTGTTCGCTCAGGCGATCGCCGCCTGCGACGACGCGTTGGCACTACACGTGGAGTGGTCGTTGACCGAGGTCCTGCGTGAGGGGGACGAGGGAAGTCTGCGGCGGGTGGACGTGGTCCAGCCGGTGTTGTTCGCCGTGATGGTGGCGCTGGCGCGTCTGTGGGAGTCGGTGGGTGTCCGGCCGGACGTGGTGGTGGGGCACTCGCAGGGCGAGATCGCCGCGGCGCACATCGCGGGTGGGTTGTCGCTGGAGGACGCCGCCCGGGTGGTGGCGCTGCGCAGCCGGACGCTGGTGGAGCTGTCCGGCCAGGGCGCCATGGCCTCCATCGCCCTCGGCCGCCCCACCGCCGAGGTCCTGATCGGGCCTTGGCAGGGACAGGTCTCCATTGCAGCCGTCAACGGCCCGGCGTCCACCCTCGTCTCCGGCGAGCCCGGCGCCATGGACGAGGTCATGGGCCACTGCGAGAAGGAAGGGATCTGGGCGCGTCGGATCCCCGTGGACTACGCCTCCCATGGCGTTCAGGTCGAGCGCATCCGCGACCGGCTCGTCGCCGAGCTGGCCGGCATCTCCCCCCGTACCGGCGCCGCCACCTTCTACTCCACGGTCACCGGCACCCCGCTCGACACCGCCACCCTCGACGCCGACTACTGGTACCGCAACCTGCGCGAGACGGTCAGCTTCGCACCGGTCATCACCACGCTGGCCGGCCAGGGCGACGCACTGTTCATCGAGGTCACCCCCCACTCCGTGCTCACCGCGGCCATCCAGGACTGCGCCGAGGCGAGCAGCGAGAGCAGGGTCCGAGGCGGTGCCGCCGTGGTCGGCACCCTGCGCCGCGACGACGGCGGCCCGGACCGGTTCCTCGCCAGCCTCGCCGAGGCGTATGCCCACGACGCCCCCGTGGACTGGTCAACGGTCTTCGCCGGCGCCGCCCCGCGCCGCCTGCCGCTGCCGACCTACGCCTTCCAGCGCCAGCGCTACTGGATGGACGGCGCCCCGGCGGGCGGGCCCGGCAAGGTCACCGGCGCGGGCCTGACCGCCGCCGACCATCCGCTGCTCAGCGCCTCGGTGCCGATGGCCGGAGGCGAGGAGTGCCTGCTGACCGGGCGGCTGTCCCTCCCCACGCACCCCTGGCTGGCCGACCACACGGTGGCCGGCGCCGCGGTGGTGCCCGGCACGGCCCTGCTGGAGCTGGCGGTCCGCGCCGGAGACGAGACGGAGTGCGGCGCCATCGAGCAGCTGAGGCTGGAGGCCCCGCTGGTGATGCCGCCGCGGGACGCGGTCCAGCTCCAGGTGCGGGTCGCCGCTCCCGATGCCACGGGCCGCCGTTCGCTGGACATCTACTCCCGTGGCGAGAACGGCGAGGACACGGCCCGACGAGACTGGGTCCGCCACGCCACCGGAACGCTCCTCCCGCCCACCGCACACCCGGCGGACCCGTCCGCAGCCGACGTACGGCCCTGGCCCCCGGCGGACGCCGAACCGGTCGACATCGCGTCCTTCTACGCCGAAGCCGCCGCGGCCGGCCACGCCTTCGGGCCGGCCTTCCAGGGCCTTCGGGCGGTGTGGCGATCGGGCGGGGAGATCCTGGCGGAGGTCGCGCTGCCGGACGAGTGGCGGGAGGAGGCGAGCCGCTTCGGCGTTCATCCCGCGCTGCTGGACGCCGCGCAGCAGGCGCTCCTGGCCGCCACCGACGGCGCGCTCCAGTCCGGGCGGGCGCGGCTGCCCGCCGCCTACGCCGGGGCGCGGCTGCTGGCCACCGGAGCTACCGCGCTGCGGGCCCGGCTGTCGCCGGCCGGCCCCGGCCACGACCAGGACGCGCTGCGTGTCGAACTGACCGACACCGAGGGTCGGCCGGTGGCGGAGGTGGATGCCCTCACCACCCGGCCCGTCGACGCCGATCGGATCCTCACCGCCCTCACCCCCGCGGGGGAGATTCCGCTGTGCCTGGAGTGGACCGCCCTCGGCGGGACACCGCGGCAGGCGCCGGATCGGCCCGGCACGGGCGTGTCCACGGACCTGGCGGCCGGCCGGTGGGCGCTCCTCGGCGCCGGCGCCCCCTCGGAGGCCGTGTCCGCCGCCGCGGCCCGGGGCGGCGCCACCGTCCGCGGCTACGACGACCTGGCGGCGCTGGCCCAGGCCGCTTCCGACGCCGGGGCCGAGGCACCTGACGTGCCCGAGGTGGTGGTGTGGGTGTGTCCCCCGACCGCCGATCCCGAACGCGCCGAGGCCGTGCACGCCGCCCTGACCGGCGCCCTCGACCTGCTCCAGACCTGGCTCGCCGACTCGCGCCGGCAGGATGTCCGCCTGGTGGCCCTCACCCACGGCGCCGTCGCCCCCCGGGCCGACGGGCACCTCACCGACCCGGGCCAGGCGGCTGTCCTCGGCCTGCTGCGCGCCGCGCAGGCCGAGGGCCTCGACCGGCTCCTCCTGGTCGACGTGGACGGAGACGACGCCTCCTACGCGGCCCTGCCCCGGGTCGTCACCGCCGCCTACGAGGCGGGTGAGTCCCAGGTGGCCCTCCACGCGGGCCAGGGCCTCGTGCCGCGGCTGACCCGCCCCGGCCGGGGCGGCGAACCCCTGCCCGCCACCCCCGGGGACGGCGCCCACGGCACGGTGCTGGTCACCGGCGGCACCGGCACCGTCGGCGCGCTGGTGGCCCGCCACCTCGTCACCGGGCACAAGGTTCGGCACCTGCTGCTCGCCGGCCGCCGCGGTATCGAGGCCCCGGGCGCGCGAGAGCTGCGGGAGGACCTCGAACACCTCGGCGCCGACGTGCGGATCGCCGCCTGCGACATCGCCGACCGGGCCGAACTGGCGCGCCTGCTGGGCGAGATACCGGCGGAACACCCGCTGACCGGCGTGGTGCACACGGCCGGTGCGATGGACGAGGTCATGATCGCCTCGCTGACCCCGGAGCGGCTGGCCACGGCGCTGCGGCCCAAGGTCGACGCGGCACTCAACCTCCAGGAGCTGACCCAGGACGCCGAACTGTCGATGTTCGTGCTCTTCTCCCACGTCGCCGGTGTCCTCGGCGGCCCCGCACAGGGCAGCTCCGCCGCGGCCAACGCGTTCCTCGACGCCCTGGCCCGGCGCCGCGCCGCTCTGGGCCGGCCCGGTATGTCGCTCGCCTGGGGCCCCTGGGAGCGGGAGAGCACCCTGGCCGGCGCCCTGGAGCGCGCCGACCGAGCCAGGATGGCCCGGGGCGGCCTGGTGCCGATGCCTCCGGCCTACGCTCTCGGCCTCCTCGACACCGCACTCGCCATGGACCGGCCGCTGCTGGTGCCCATGCGGATCGACACCGCCCAACTGCGCGCCGAGGCCGGCTCCGGGATGCTGCCGCCGCTGTGGCGCGGCCTGGTGGGCACCCCCGCCCGCCGCGCCGTCCAGTCGCCTGGCACCGGCGACCAGGGTTCGGCGCTGCGGCAGCGCCTGTCCGGCCTGTCCGAGAGGAAGCGGCTCGACGTGCTCCTGGACCTCGTCCGCGGACAGGCCGCGGTCGTCCTGGGCCACGATTCCACGGACCAGGTGGAGCCGGCGCACGCCTTCCAGGACATCGGGTTCGACTCCCTCACCGCGGTGGACCTGCGCAACCGGCTCGTGGCGGCCACCGGGCTGCGCCTGCCCGCCACGCTCACCTTCGACTTCCCGACCCCGACCGACCTTGCGATCCAGCTGCGCGCCGAGCTCTCCGCGGACCTCGGGCCCGGGGGCGACGAGGACGCCCCCGATGCCCGGGAGGCCAGGGAAGCCCGCATCCGGCAGGCCATCGCCGCCATCCCCGTCGACCAGATCAAGCAGGCCGGCGTGCTGGGCACCCTGCTGCGGCTCGCCGGTATCCCGGAGGAGGGAGGGGAGCCGGACGAGGTGTCGGTGGCGGAGATGAGCGTGGACGACCTGGTTCAGGCGGCGCTCGACGACAACCAGTCCTGACCCCCACCCACCAGTCGGAGAGCCTCATGGCCAAGTCAGTGGACGAGATCGTCGAAGCGCTGCGGTCCTCGGTGGCCGAGAACCGGCGGCTGCGCCAGGAGAACCAGGGCCTGACAGCCGTTCTCAACGGCGGCATCGCGATCGTCGGCATGGGCTGTCGCTATCCCGGCGGCGCCACATCCCCCCAGGCGTTGTGGAGTCTCGTCCGCGACGGCCGTGACGCCATCACCCCGTTCCCCGACGACCGGGGATGGGACATGGAAGCGCTCTACGACCCCGAGCCCGGCCGGGCGGGCAAGATCTGCGTCAGGCACGGCGGATTCGTGGAGACCATGGCCGACTTCGACCCCGGGCTCTTCGGCATCAGCCCCCGCGAGGCCCTCGCCATGGACCCCCAGCAGCGCATGCTCCTGGAGACCTGCTGGGAGGCCCTCGAAGACTCGGCCCTCGACCCGCTCTCCCTGAAGGGCACCTCCACGGGCGTCTTCATCGGCGCCCTCAGCTCCGGCTACGGCTTCGGCGCCAAGCTGCCCGAGGGCATGGAGGGCCATGTCATGACCGGCAGCGCCGGCAGCGTCATCTCCGGCCGCGTCGCCTACGCCCTCGGGCTGGAGGGACCCACCCTCACCCTGGACACCGCCTGCTCCTCCTCCCTGGTCGCGCTGCACCTGGCGGTCCAGGCGCTGCGCAACGGCGAGTGCACCCTCGCCCTCGCCGGCGGCGTCGTGGCGACGCTCCACCCGGGGATCTTCGTGGGGTACAGCCAGCAACGGGCCCTCGCCCCGGACGGCCGGTGCAAGGCGTTCTCCGCCGACGCCGACGGGTTCAGCTTCGGCGAGGGAGTCGGCACCCTGCTCCTGGAGCGGTTGCCGGACGCCCTGCGGAACGGTCATGAGGTGCTGGCGGTGATCCGCGGCACGGCGGTGAACCAGGATGGCGCGTCGAACGGGCTGTCCGCGCCGAACGGTCCGTCGCAGCAGCGGGTGATCCGGCAGGCGCTGGCGAACGCGCGGCTGTCGGTGGCGGATGTGGACGCGGTGGAGGCGCACGGGACGGGCACGTCGCTGGGCGATCCGATCGAGGCCCAGGCGCTGCTGGCCACCTACGGCCAGGAGCGCGAGGAGGGGCGGCCGCTGTGGCTGGGCTCCATCAAGTCCAACATCGGGCACACCCAGGCGGCCGCGGGTGTGGCGGGTGTGATCAAGATGGTGATGGCGATGCGCCACGGCCTGCTGCCCAGGACATTGCACGTCGACGAGCCCTCCCCGGCCGTCGACTGGTCGGCGGGTGCGGTGGAGCTGCTGACCGAGCCGGTGCCGTGGCCCGACCACGGCCGGCCGCGCCGCGCCGGGGTCTCCTCCTTCGGCATCAGCGGCACCAACGCCCACATCATCCTGGAAGAAGCCCCCGCCACCCAGGCGACCGGCACCACCCCGCCCGATACGCGCGAGTTCCCCGGTACCGAGGAGCCCGGCATCCTGACCGTGCCCTGGGTGATCTCCGGCCGCTCCCCGCAGGCGCTCGCGGCGCAGGCCGACCGCCTCAGCCATCACGTCCGGGCCGCACCCGACGCCTCGACCACCGACATCGGGTGGTCACTGGCCACCACCCGGGCTTCGCTCGAGCATCGCGGCGTGGTCCTGGCCCGTGACCGCGATCAGGCCCTCGCCGGGCTCGCCGCCCTCGCCTCGGGCGAGCCGGCCGCGCAGGTGGTCCGCGGCGTGGCCCGCCCCGGCCGGACCGCCGTCCTCTTCCCGGGAGGGGGAGTCCAGCGCCCCCGCATGGGCGCCGAACTCCACGACCGTTTCCCCGTCTTCGCGCGGACCTTCGACGAGGTCTGCGAGCTGCTCGACGAGCAGCTGGTCGGCGCCGGTCACACCCCCCACTCCGTCAGGGACGTCATCCTCGCCGCCCCCGACGACCCCCGCGCGGCCCTGCTGGACGAGACGCTGTTCACCCAGCCCGCCCTGTTCGCCTTCGAGACCGCCCTGCTGCACCTGTTGCGGTGGTGGGGGGTCGAACCCGACGCCGTGGCCGGGCATTCCGGGGGCGAGATCACCGCCGCCCACGCCGCCGGAGTCCTGCCGCTGCCCGACGCCTGCCGGATGGCCGCGGCACGCGGCCGGCTGATGCAGCGGCTCCCCGAGCGCGGGGCCATGTTCGCCGTGCAGGCCGGCGAGACCGCGCTGGCCGACGTGCTGAACGACCACGTGGCGGTCGCCGCGGTCAACACCCCCGAGGTCACCGTCATCTCCGGGAGCCGCGAGCCCGTCGAACGCGCCGCCGCGGCCCTGGCCGAGCGGGGGATCAAGATCAGCCCCATCCGGGTGTCGCACGCCTCCCACGCCCCCCTGGTGGAGCCGATGCTGGCCGACTTCAAGGACGCCGTCACCGGCCTCGCCTACGCCGAGCCACGCATCACCATCGTCTCCACCGTCACCGGACGGCCCGTCGAACCCGGGCAGATGTCCACCCCCGACTACTGGGTCGAGAACCTCCGCTCCACCGTCCGTTTCGCCGACGCGCTGGCCTGGATGGAGTCCCACCGCATCGGCCTCTACATCGAGGTCAGCCCCCGGGGCACGCTCACCGCCATGGCCCGCGACGGCCTCACCAACCCGGCCGCGGCCACCCTGGCCCCCTGCGGCCGCACCAACCAGGGCGAGGAACAAGCCCTCCTGACCGCCCTGGCGCAGATCCACACCCGGGGCCTGCCCGTCCACTGGCACCGCGTCTTCGCCGGCACCGGCGCCGGCCGCGTCGCCCTGCCCACCTACGCCTTCCGGCGCCAGCGCTACTGGCTCCAACCCGCCGGTGGCCCGAGCGGTGGTGAGAGCGCCCCGCCACCGC
>NZ_LAVK01000261.1 GCF_001083795.1 Streptomyces sp. SBT349 | reverse complement strand
CCCCCGAGGTCACCCCCCCCCCCCCCACCACCACCTGCCACGGACCACGCGCGCGCATTCGCCCGTCGTCCGCCGGCGCGGCGTGCCTCGACGAGCCGCATCCACCAGGACAGAGAACAAGGAGCTTGAAGGGATGAGTGATTGAGCATGAAGACCATGCGTGATCCCCACGGAAAGCCCTCGCGCCGGCGCGGTCGTCGGCCCGGCGCGCGGCTGCTCTCGCCGTTGCTCGCCCTCGGCCTGTGCCTCGCCGCCGTTCTGACCGCCGCGGTCCCCGCGCAGGCGACCGCGGACCGGGCAACGGGAACGGGCGCGGGCACGGCGGCGGACACCACCATCATCGACTCGACCCGCGGCGGCGGGCAGTCGGTCGCGTTCACCTTCGACGACGGGCCGAACCCCGCGGACACCCCCCGCCTCCTGGAGGTGCTGCGCCGGCACAACGTCGACGCCGTCTTCTGCCTCTGGGGCGACCACGTGCGGCAGAACCCCGGCCTGGTGCGGCAGATCGTCGCGGACGGCCACACGCTGTGCAACCACTCCATGTACCACAACGACATGGGCTCCTGGTCGCAGGCGCAGATCCGCGCGGACCTGGAGCAGACCAGCGCCGCCATCCGGCAGGCCGTACCCGGCGCCCAGATCCCCTACTTCCGTGCCCCCAACGGCAGTTGGGGCCAGACTCCGCAGGTGGCCGCCAGCCTGGGCATGCAGCCGCTCGGTTGGCGGCTCACCATCAACGACTGGGAGCCGTCCAACGCCGACCAGCTCGCGCAGCGCCTCAGGAGCGGCATCACGCCGGGCGCCGTCGTTCTGCTGCACGACGGCGGCGGCGACCGCAGCGCCACCGTCACCGCCGTGGACCGGGTGATCCCCGAGTTCCAGTCCCAGGGCTGGAGGTTCGACCTCCCCGCCGCACCCCGCTGACCCGAGGCACCGGGCACCGGGCACGACACGCCCCGGCAGATGACCGTTCTCGGCCCGCTTCGACAGGGGCGGTCCGAGAACGGCCCTCACCGCCGGCCGGGGGCCCGGGTCCCGGGGATCAGGCAGGGACGAAACGGACCTGGAAGAGGTGGGGCCAGAACTTGCCGGTGATGAAGAACGTGTCGTCGTCCGGCGCCTTGGCTATGCCGTTCAGGACATCGGCCTCGCGCGCCTCCGCCTCGGTCAGGAGCCCCGCCGCGTCGATCTCGCCGGTGACGGTGCCGGTCTCCGGGTCGATGCGCACGATGGTGTCCGTCAGCCAGATGTTGGCGTACACGGTGTCGCCGACGCACTCCAGTTCGTTGATGTTGTGGATGAGTTCGCCGCTGGAGCGCACCTCGACGCTGCCGGTCTCCTCGAACGTCTCGGGGTCGCGGAACGTCAGCACGCCGGAGCCGTCACTCATCACCAGCCGCCCCTCGGACGCCTGATGACACAGGCCCCACCCCTCCCCCTCGTACGCCACCGTCCGTATCTCCCGGAGGGTCGCGGGGTCGCGTTCAAAGGCCGTGCCGTTCTGCCAGGTCAGCTGCCACAGGGAGGTCTCGGTGAGGGTGATGCCCTCGCCGAAGAGGGGGGAGGGCAGATCGACCCTGGCCCGTTCCTCGTCGGTGGCGAGGTCGGTCGCCGAGACGAACGACCGCCCCGACAGGCCCGTGCCCTCGTACAGCACGCCCTCGGAGACCTCAAGCCCCTGGGTGAAGGCGTTCGCGTCGTGCGGCAGGGTCTCGACGACCTCCACACGCAGCAGTTCCGGGGCCGGGGGCTGGCCGCCGGAGGCACCGGGAGCGAGCGGGGCCCCGCACACCACCGCCGCCAGCGCGGCGGTCAGCAGGGTCCGGGTGCGGCGGTTGATGCCGTGCCTGCGTCGTATCACGAACGTCTCCCACACCGGCTGAGGATGATGAGCAGATTGTCGGTCCACCTTAGGCGTGGACCCGCTGTGCCCGTAGCCCCTCAACCGAGGGGCTGATGCGGAGATTCCGCGAAGACTCCGGCGGCGGGCCGGATCGGCGGCGGGATCGGCGGGCGGGGGCGGGGCGGTTCGGACGGCCGGCGCGGCATACGGGGGCATGAACACCACGCCGGCCGCCCCCTCGGGCGTTGCCGCCGTCGGGCTAGGTGAGGAGGGTGTCCTCCGGCCGGATCGCCTCCCGGAAGGAGATCGAGGCGGCCCCGGCGCTGTCGCGGCCGGAGAGGCCGCCGGTGAACGCGGCGATCACCGCGTCGTAGGCGGGCTTCTTCTGGTAGCTGCCGTCGAACAGCAGCGGGGTGTCGTTGGGGCGCCAGGAGTACTTGTCGGTCACGCCCCACACGGTGATGCCGGTGCAGCGGGAGACGGCCAGGCACGCCTGGACGACGCCCTGGTACTGCTCGGCCTGGGAGGATCCCGAGCCCGCGATGTCCAGCTCGGTGATCTGCACGTCCACGCCGAGGTCGGCGAAGCGCTGGAGGTTCTCGTGGAAGTTGCCCGGCATGGGATTGCCGCTGTTGAAGTGGGACTGGAACCCGACGCAGTCGATCGGCACGCCCTCGGCCTTCAGGCCCCGCACCAGGTCGTAGACCGCGTTGCTCTTCGCGTTGACGCTCTCGATGTTGTAGTCGTTGTAGCAGAGCTGGGCGTCGGGGTCCGCGGCGTCGGCCATGCGGAACGCCTCGGCGATGTAGCCGTCGCCGAGCCGCTGCTGGAACACCGACTGGCGGCGGGTGCCGTTCTCCTCGAACGCCTCGTTGACCACGTCCCAGGCGCTGATCTGCCCGCGGTAGTGGCCCATCACCTCGTTGATGTGGTTCTCCGTGGCCGAGCGCAAGCTGTCGCCGCTCAGGTTCTGGACCCAGCCCGGCAGTTGGGAGTGCCAGACCAGGGTGTGGCCGCGCAGCTCCATGCCCTGGCTCGCCGCGTGCTGGGCGATCCGGTCGCCGTTGGCGAAGTTGAAGGCGCCCTGGGACGGTTCCAGGGCGTCCCACTTCATCTCGTTCTCGGCCGTGACGCTGCTGAACTCGCGGTTCAACGTGGACACGTAGTCCTGCTCGCCGAGGCGGTTGGCGGCCACCGCCGTGCCGAAGTACCTGCCCTGGGAGGCGGCGGCGCTGCCCAACGTGGTCTGGGCGCTCGCCGTGCCGGAGAGCGCGACGACCCCGGCGGTCGCCATGGCGCCGGCCAGGGCGAGCGCGAGGGCGGTGCGGACGAGGGGGCGTCGCCGGGGGTGTTTCCGTTCGTGGGGGGACTCGCTGATCATCGCTGACCCTTCTTCCGGAAGCCGGGCGGGTGGGGGCCGCCCGGTGGTGAACGGTTGATCTGCCGCGGCTCCAGGGCCCCGCCGCGCGCCGGGCCCGGTCCGGCGAGAGTGACGTGGTCATGGCGATCGGCAACGATCCCTCAGGAGTATGCGGGCGCCGTGACCCACCGTCAACACCCATGCTTCCGGAAAACTTCCGTTTGTGTCTGCCTCTCAGTTAACCCCTCTGAGCTGTGACTACTCCCCCTGAGCCTCGGGAGGAAAGGGACCTCTCGACCCAACTTGCCGTGGAAAATTCCGAAAACTTTTCGGTATCCGAATCCCGCCGTGCGGCAGGCGGCACACGGCGGGACGGTCCCCACGGGGGCGGGCGTTCAGGGCAGGACGGCGGTCGCCTCGACCTCGACCAGGATCTCCGGCATGTACAGGATGTCGACGCCGATCATCGAGAGCGGGGCCGGTGACCAGCCCATCTCCTCGCGGATGTCGGCGACGGCGGCCTCGAACTCCCCGGTCATGCCGGGCGACCAGCGGGCCGCGTAGACGGTCACGCGGACCAGGTCCTCGAAGGTCCCGCCGACGGACTCAAGGGCCGTCCTCACGTTGCGGAACGCCTGCACCAGCTGGCCGCGGAGGGTGTCGGAGACCAGTTCGCCCTCGGAGTTCCACCCCACCTGCCCCGCCACGGTGACGGTGCGCGTCCCCGTGGCCACCGCCACGTGCCGGTACAGGCCCAGCGGAACGGGGGTCGGCATTCCCTCGGGGTTCGTCAGGGTGACGGACACGGTGTGACTCCTTCATCGTGGCGAGCGGTCGTGGACCGCGCGGTCACACCTATAACAGTTCGTTATTGCGTTTGTTCCCCGCCCGGCCCGCGGAGTCCGCGCAGGATGGTGCGCACGGCCGTGCCGTAACGCGCCGCCCGGTCGCCGGCCGGTGCGTTGCCGACCAGTTCGAGCATCACCAGACCGTGCCCGGCCGCCCAGAGCACATGCGCGGCCGAGGCGGGGTCGGTGGTCAGGGGCGCCTGCCGCGCCCAGCGGCGCACGGCGTCGACGAACTGCCGGTAGTTGGCCCTCGCGATGAGGCGGCTCTCCTCGGCCGGGGCGAACTCCGGGTCGGGCCGGGCGAACATCAGCTGGTAGAGCGCCGGGTTGTCGAGTGCCACCCGGCGGTAGGCCAGGCACATCTGGGCGATGTCCTCCTCCGGGTCCTCGCCCCGCGGCGGCGTCTGGGCGGTCCTCAGCGCCGCGAAGCCCTCGACGTACAAGGCGTCGAGCAGGCCCGCCTTGCCGCCGAAGTGGTGGTAGATCGACATGGTCGAGGTCCCGGCGGCGGCCGCGATCCGGCGCACCGACAGGCCGCCGGGACCGTCGGTGGCCAGCACCTCGGCGGCGGCTCGCAGCGTCCGTGCGCGGGTGGGGGACGGGTCGTCGGTCGCGGCACTCATGCGAGCACGGTAGGCCGCCCGCGCCCCTCCCGGCCTCGCCCCTCCCGGCCTCGCCGGTCCGCGGCGAGGCCCCGCCCGGACGCGGCAGGCGTTCGGGCGGGGCCGGTGGCCGGGTGGCTCAGAAGGTCACGTCGCTGCAGAAGAAGTAGATCTGGTCCGCGTGTGACGCCTTCCAGATCGTGTAGACGACATGGTGCCCGCTGCGGCCGGGCGCGCTGACGTCGACGGTGTAGTGGTTGGCGGACGCGTACCTGCCGGTCGAGGCCACCTGCTCCAGGTCGCCCCAGTCCAGGGCGTCCGTCTGGGCGTTGTAGCCCTGCCTGGTGACGTAGACCTGGAGGTAGTCGGCGCCGTGGTAAGCCTGGTCCTCGACGTCGACCGTGAAGTTGTTGTCGATCGACGAGGTCTTCCACGCGCCCGGCGTGTCCATGGAGTTGTACCGGCCGTCTCCGGTGTGGCCGGCGCTGCACAGCTGGTTGTCGGGGATGAACGCCTGGAAGTTGCCGCCGGTGCCCTCGCGGTACAGGCCGTTCCAGTTCCACATGGCGTTGGTGTCGTGCTGCCACGCCTGCCAGCACATCGGGTCTTCCTGCGCCATGGCCGGGTTCTGGAAGTCGCTGCCCCAGCGCTGCCAGCAGCCGTAGTTGCGGGAGAGGGGGTCCGCGGTCGAGCCGTGGGCGGAGGCGGTCGGGGCCGACCAAGGTGTCATCAGAAGCGTGACGGCGGCCAGGACCGCCATGAGGGCGCGCAGGGTCCAGCCGCGCGCATCGGTGCGATCGTGTCGAAGCGTTAACACTGCGACTCCTCGTCCGGGAGGTGGGGTGTCCGGCGGGAGCGCTCCCAGTAGGGGAACTGTCCCCCGGGCGGGCGCGATTGAAACGTTCAATTCCCGCGACCGGCGGGGGCGGGGGCGGCGGCGTGTCTAGGGGCGGCCGAACATGCGGCTGCCCGCCGTGGTGCCGGCGCGGGCGGAGAAGTAGTCGGTGAAGGCGCGGACGAACTCCTCCTCGGTGATCCGTCCGTCCCCGTCGGCGTCCAACGCGCGGAAGCCCTCGTTGAGTTCGGCCGGGTGGACCCGGGAGCCGCCGAAGAGTGCGCGGTACTCGTCGGCGCACAGGTGGCCGCCGCCGTCGGTGTCCGCGGCGCGGAACATCGCGCGCACCGCGACGTGCAGGCCCTCGGCCAGATGGGCGGGGTCCCGGTCGACGCCGCTCAGGGTGGCCGCGGTGAACTCGGCCCGGCTGATCCGCCCGTCGCCGTCGGTGTCCATGGTGGCGGCCATGTGCCGCCACCAGGTGTCGAAGGCCGTGTAGACCTCGGCCTCGCGCTCGGCCGACAGTTCGAGGGGCCAGCACACGGTGTGGGCCATCGCCCGCAGGTCGGCGAGGGTGATGTGGCCGTCGCCCGTCTGGTCGAGAACCCGCCGGAAGAACGCGTCGAGCCGCATCGGGCGGGTGTCGCGCCCGCGTGCGCGGCGGTACCGGGGCGGGCGAGCGGCCGGGAACGCGCCCCCGGCGGGAGGGACGCGGTAGCGCCACCGGTCGGGCAGCCGGGTCATGACGTGCCGCGCCCCGTGGTGGACGGTCCGGGAGAGCAGCGCGGCGCCCCGGCCGGGCCGGAGCCCGAACCGCTCGCCGAAGGCGGGCGGCAGATCGGCCACGGTCAGCGCGGCCACCGCGGAGGCGGTGAGGACGCGCAGCAGCGGCCAGGCGGGCCCCAGCAGGCGCAGCCGGCCCGGCACGGGCGCCTCGCGAAGGATGCCGGACAGCATGTACCGGACCTCCGGGCCGTCCTCCAGGGACGCGCGGATGGTGCGTTCCATATACGCGGGAACGTCGGCGGCGGTGGGCGGCCACAGCTCGTCCGGCAGGCCGAACTCGCCGCACGCGGCGCGGAACTCCCGGTAGAGCACGTCGAGTTCGGCGGGGGTGAAGGGGTCCCCCGACAGGGTGCGCATCGCGGTCATCGCCTCGTACAGCGTGATCAGCACCCACACGCGGACCCCCGGGTCCTCCGCCGTGTAGGGCCGGCCCGCGGAGTCGGTGCCGTGGATGCGCCGGTGGGCACGTTCCAGGCGTGCGACCTCGCGGCGCAGCTCCTCGCGGTCGCCGAAGAACAGGCGCCGCCCGCTGTCCATGGTGTGCCGCACCCGCCGCCAGGGGTGGGCGCGGTAGGTGGACCAGTCCGCCATACCGGCGGCGACGACGGGGTGTGCGGTCTGGAGGACGAGCAGCCGCCAGGCGACCAGGGCGATGCGTCGCTCGCCGAGGGTGCGCCGGAACAGGAGCGGGCGGCCGGTCAGGTCACCGGTGGTCATGGGCGCCTCCAGGAGATAGCCGCGGCGCTCCGACGGAACGCAGCCCACACCTAAGCGCACCCTCTGCCGTTCGGGTGAGACGACCGCCTTCAAACCACTCTTTCTGATGAACGGCGGCGTGCGCGGACCGGGGCGGGCGGCACCGCCGGTGCCGCCCGCCACGCTCCGTCCGGCTTCCCGGTCGGTTCAGACTCCGCCGGTCAGTTCCGGGCCAGCCCGGGGGGCAGGTCCGGCTCGGCCGCCGGGGCGAACCGCGCGGTCGCGGGCGGCTCCTCGGCGCCGCAGAACGCCGCCTCCAGGGTGCCGCCCAGCGCGGTGTTGACGGCGCCGTTGTTCGAGGCGTTGGCCATCGCGGTCAGGCTCCGCTCGCCGTCCTCGCTGGTGAACGCGTAGGTGTAGTAGCCCTGCACGGTGCCGGTGTGCCCGTACACCGAGACGTCGCACGACAGGTCGTAACGCCGCAGGCCCAGGCCGTAGAAGCGGGTGCCGGTGGCGTCGGTGGGCGCCATGGTGAGCATCGCGTCCAGCTCCTCCGGCGCCAGCAGCTCCCCGTCCAGCAGGGCGGCGAAGAACCGGTTGAGGTCGGCGGGGGTGGAGTACACCGCGCCCGCCGACTGGGCCCAGGACACCGTCTGCTCGGTGGAGTCCACCAGCGGGGCCCCGGCCTCGTCCGGGGTGAGGTGCCCGTCGATGTGCGCGCCGGGCAGGACCGGGTCCGGATGGACGTACCCGGTGTCCGCCAGGCCCAGCGGGTCGATGACGCGCTCCTGGTACTCCTCCGCGAGCGGCCGGCCGGAGAGGTGCTCGATCAGCATGCCCGCGACCACGAAGTTCGCGTTGGAGTACGCGTACGCCGAGCCGGGCTCGACCGTCAGCGGCTGGCTGAGCGAGAGGTCCACCAGCTCCTGGAGCGTGAACACCTCGTCGCGCACCGCCTCGAAGCCCGGCACGGTCTGCGCGAACATGTCGTTGCTGTAGTCCCACAGGCCGCTGCGGTGGCTCAGCACATGCCGGATGGTGATCCGGTCGTCGGGCAGCAGCCCCGGCAGGTGGGCGTTCACCGGGTCGTCGAGACCGGCCGCGCCCTCGCCGATCAGCTGCAACAGCACCACGGCGCTGAACGACTTGGTCACGCTCCCGACGCGGAAGCGGTGGTCGGTGTCCATCGGCAGCCCGGTCCCGAGCGACCGCTCGCCGACCACCTCCGCGACCGTCCCGCCCGCGCCGTCGACGCGCGCCATCGCCCCGGGCGCGCCCAGCGCCACGGCGTCGAGCAACGCCTCACGCACCCCGGCGGCGTCGATCGCGGGGGCCTCGGACGCCGCGGATCCCGCGGCCTCCGGCGCGGCCATGGCCGCCGGCGCCCAGACGGTGAACGAGGAGAGCAACGCGACGCCGGCCACGACCGCCCGCCCGCTGGTGGGGAACCCCATCGACATCAACCCTTGTACCTCGACGACTCGTTACCCCGCCCACCCTAGGGCGCGCCCGCGCACGCCCCGCACCCCGGTGACGCCCCGGCGCGCGACACCCCGGGCGCGGCGCCCCGGACGCGCGGCCGGGCGGATGCCGGACCTATACCAAGTGGTGGATTGCACGGTGAATGCGTGGTGATTGCGTCATGGCACGAAAGGGGCGGAGTTCGCGGCCCCGATCAAGGAGGCGCACAAGCAGCGCGACACGGTCGAACGCCGCATCGACGGATGGCTCGGGAGGAGGAGGAGGCCGTGTCCGCCAGGGCCACGTCGGGCCGGGTGCGGGGACGGCCTCGCCAAGACGCCCTTCCCGGAGCCGTAGGCGACCGCACCCACTGCGAGCCGATCCGGAGGAAACGCCCTAGATCTCCCTTCTGAAGGCGCGAGGGACCTCACTCCTGGCTTCGTGTTGCCAGTGGGCGAGGTTGTTGCGGGCGACGCGGGTGCGGGGGTGGCGCCCGCCCAGCACCCGTACCAGATCGGGCAAGAGGCGGGCGAAGTCCGCCGCGGCGAGGGCCGCGTCCCCCGCCTCACCACGCCAGTGGGCGAGATTCCCGCGGTTGTTGAGAGTGGTGGGGTGATCGGCTCCCAGCACCCGCACCATGTCGGTCAGAAGGTCTTCGTAGGCCGCCACGGCACCCGTCGCGTCTCCCGCCTTGCCCCGCCAATAGGCCAGGCCGGCGCGGGTGATGAGAGTGCCCCGGTGATCCGCTCCCAGCGCCTGGACCGCATCGGGCAAGAGCCCTTCGTAGGCGGCCACGGCACCCGCCGCGTCTCCCGCCTCACCGCGTTTCGAGGCGAGGTCGCTGCGAGCGGCGAGGGTTTCGGGGTGGTGCGGCCCCAACACCCGGACCAGATCGGGCAGGAGCTCCTCATACGACGTCACGGCATCCGTCGCGTTCCCCGCCCCACCCCTCACGTGGGCGAGATACTTCCGGGTGGTGAGCGTGTCGGGGTGGTCCGCCCCCAACACCCGTACGCAGTCGGCCAGCAGCGCTTCCAGCTGTTCGCGGGCATTCTCGGCAGCGGCGGGGTCCTCCGTCTCCCCCAGCAGGCGGGCCAGCTCGCGCCGGGTGACGAGAGTGCCCCGGTGATCCGGTCCCTGCACCCGGATCCGGTCGGCGAGGAGCTTGGCGAAGGCGTCCGCGGCGCCGGCCGCGTCCCCCGCGAGGCCGCGATTCCTGGCGAGGTTGGCACGGGCGGCAAGGGTATGGGGATGCTCGGCCCCCAGCACCCGCGCCATGTCCCGCACGAGCTCCTGGTAGTTCATCACGGCGCCCGTCACGTCTCCCGCGAGGCCTCGCCAGCCGGCGACGTCGCTGCGGGCGGCGAGGGTGTCGGGGTGGTGCGGCCCCAACAGGCGCACGAGATCGGGCAGGAATTCCTCGATGATGGCCACGGCGCCGGCTTCATCCCCGCCCTTGCCCAGCCAGTGGGCGCTGCTCCTACGGGCGGCGAGGCCATAGGGGTGGCCGGAACCCAGGACCGCATGAACCAGATTCCGGAAGTGGGCGATGGCCGCGGTGATCTGGCCGGCGTGTCCCAGGCTGTTCCCGGTGCGGAAAAGCACCGGATGGGCCTCGTCGGCGGAGCACAGCGCGTCCTGAGCGTGATTGCTCAGCGCATCGGCGTTGGACCGGAGGATCCGTCCCAGAGGTTGGGCGTCGGCTGACTCCGGCCAGGACTCGGTGAGGGCGTCGGCGGCGGCACGGGCGGCTTCCTCATACGCCTGAGGGGCCAGGGCGTCCCGGGTGGCCCGCTGGATGAGCTGGTGGACGCGAACGGCCTGGTGGGGGGTGTCGCGGGTGTGGTCGACGAGGCTGAGCCGGTGCAGGGCGCGCAGCGCGAGCACGGCGTCCTCGGCCGAAGCCGGGGGCGGCTGCTGGTCGCCGCCGGTGGGGGTGCGGTGCTCGGTGAGGTACGCGAGCGTGGGCCTGCTGGTGAGGACCGCCTCGGGGATGCCGTTGGGGTCGAGCATCGCGGCCACGTGGAGCATGGGGCGGGCCAGGCCGGCGGGGCGCAGCGTGTCGGCGCGGTCGATGGACAGGGCCCAGCCGGCGGCGAGGGTGGCGGTCTGGTCGTCGGGTAGGGCACCGTGCTCGGGAACGAGATCGGCGAGTTTCCTCTTCCGGTCACCCAGCAGGGTGCGGTAGGCGGCGCAGGTCAGGAGCGTGTCGGTGAGGTAGGCCGCTGCCTGGGACAGGGCCAGCGGCAGGTACCCCAGGTCGTGGGCGAGGCCGGCGAGTTCGTTGTCGGGTTCGCCGCGCCCGCGGTGGGCCAGGGCGTCGGTGAGGAAGGCCACCGCCTCGGTCGCGGTGAACAGGCCGACGGTCACCACGCGGCCCCGGTCGGCCATGGCGGCGTCCCGGCGGCGGGTGGTGACCAGCGTCCGGCCGGTCGGGGAGGCGGGTGGCCACAGGTCGCGCACGTGGGCGGGATCGGTGAGGTCGTCCAGGACGATCAGCCACCGGCAGGCCGGTGCGCCGGCCTTGGGCTGGAGCCAGGCCAGGAAGGTGCGCGCGGCTCGCTCGGCGTCGCCCGGGTCGGCCCCGCACAGCTCCTCGCCGGCTTGCGCGTAGCCGGCCACGAGCCCCTCGCGGCTGGTGGCGGAGATCCACACCAGGACATCCAGCCCACCGGGATCGGACCCGAGCTGCCAGGCGGTGCGGGCATAGCCCGCCGCCAGCTGGGTCTTGCCCACCCCGCCCATCCC
>NZ_LAVK01000260.1 GCF_001083795.1 Streptomyces sp. SBT349 | reverse complement strand
GGGCCGGGCTAGGCGTCGCGCAGCGGGCGGGAGCGGCCGGGGCCGACCGCGTCCGGGTGCAGGTAGTCGGGGTCGGTGAGGCCCTTGCGGCGCATGGCGATGCCGGTCAGCGCCTCCCGCACGGCCCGGTTCGCCAGCAGGGCGGTGATCTCGCCGCGGTCGTCGTAGGGCGGGCTGACCTCGACGATGTCCATGCCGACGATGCCGACCTCGGCGCACAGCCGGCGCACGGCGGTGAGCACGTCGATGCTGGTGAGGCCGCCCGGTTCCGGGGTGCCCGTGCCCGGGGCGTAGGCGGGGTCCGCCACGTCGATGTCGAGCGAGATGTACAGGTGGTCGGCCTGGTCGAGCGCCTCGTCCACCGCCCGTTCGAGCACCGTGGCGAAGCCGTCGCGGTTGATCTCCGCCATGAAGTGGGTGCGCATCCGGCGCTCCGACATCCAGTCGATGATCTCCTGGTCGGGCCAGTAGCCGCGCAGTCCCACCTGCACGAAGTTCCTGCCGGGAACGGCGCCGCTCTCGATCAGCTTGCGCATGGGGGTGCCGTGGCTGGCGAGGGTGCCGGGGCTGTCCGGGCCGGTGTCGGCGTGCGCGTCGAAGTGGACGATGCCGACCTTGCCGTAGCCGTAGTGGTCGGCGAGGGCGGTGGCCGAGGGCCAGGTCGTGGCGTGGTCCCCGCCCAGGACCACGGGGATGGCGCCCGAGTCCACGATCGTTCCGACGAACTTGCGGATGCCCTCGAAGGTGGCCCAGGTGTTGCCGACCTTGATGGGGGCGTCGCCGTAGTCGCAGACGTTGAGGACCTCCAGGGCGTCCACGCGCACGTCGAGCGAGTAGTGGGCCCTGCCGTAGCCGCCCTTGTAGTCGCAGCTCCGGATGGCGAGGGGGCCGTGGTTGGTGCCGCTGCGGCCGGTCGCGGTGGCGTCCCAGGGGACGCCGCAGATCGCCACGTCCATCTCGCCCGCGACCAGGTCCTCGGGGGTGAGGCAGACGGGGAGCTTGGCGAACGTCTGGATCCCGGCGAAGCCGCCCTCGCCCTTGCGGTTGACGAAGATCGGGCCCGGCGCGCGGCCCACGTTGAAGTCGTCGACCGCACCGTGTCCCTCAAGTCCCTTGCCCAGCCGGGGCGGTTGCTCCCAGAAGCCCTCCCCGAAGTCGTGATGGTGGTGGTGATGCTCCCCGGCGCCGGCGCCGGTGTCGGCGCCGGCGGAGTGGCCGGGGTGCTCGGCGTGTTCGGAGGGGCTGGAAGGGCTGGAGGGGTCAGGGGTGGCCGGGACAGGGGTGTTCTCGTTCTCAGACATCGACCCTCGAATCAGCGATGTCCACGGACATCGGCGGGGCAAGGACGGCAGGGCGTGGCCGGTCTCGGCGACGGCGCCCGGTGCCTGTCGGCCCGGCCGAATCGAACGTCGTTGTCCTCCGGAGCGACCAGCCGGTCGCCGTCCCTCGGCACGCACGAGAAGGTAAGAAGTGCCGAATCGATTCGTCAATGGCCAGGAGGGGTCCGGCGGCACCTGTTTACACACTGGCGTCACCCGCCGTACCGGGGAGCGCCGCCCGACTCGCGCCGGAAGCGCGCGCGTAACATGCCGTCGCTCCGCTCCGCGTGGGCCGCCTCCGGGCACCGCGGCCCGCCGTTCGCGAGCGCCGCCCCGGCGGCCGGGGCGGCGTGCCGCCCGCTCGTATGATGTGCCGCATGAGGCGCCAGACAGTCACGCTGAAGGACGTCGCCCGTGCCGCCCAGGTGTCTCTGAGTACCGCGTCCGAGGCGCTCTCCGGGACCGGTCGCATGACGGAGGCCACCCGGGAGGCCGTCCTCCGGGCGGCGGCGGCGCTCCAGTACCGGCCCAACGCCGTGGCCCGCGGCCTGCGTACGGGACTCGTCCAGTCCATCGGCCTCCACCACCTGCACGCGGGGGACCGCTTCGCGTCCCACTACTTCAGGGAGTTCGTCACCGGCGCCCTGGAGGGCAGCCAGGCCGGCGACTACGACCTCACGCTGCTGTCGAGCAATCCGCAGGTCCCGCGCAACCGCGTGCCGCGGGTCGACGGCGTGATCATCGCCGATCCCATCGGCGACGACCTGCGCGCCGCCGAACTGCTCGCCTCGGGGCTGCCGGTGGTGGCGGGCGAGCACCCGCCCCCGGGCATGCCCGCGTTCCCCGTGGTCGCCGCCGACCACGAGGCCGCCCTGCGCCGCATCCTGGACCACGCCCTGGCGCAGGGGATCACCCGGCCCGCCTTCATCGGGCCCGACGCGAACAGCGGCTGGGGCGTGCTGCTGCGCGGCGCCTTCCTGGCCTGGTGCGAGGAGAACGGGCTGCCGGGCGTCACCCGCGAGAGCCGTTTCGGGAACCTGGACACGGCCGAACACGAGGCGCAGGTAGGGGAGTTGCTGACGGCGGAGCCCTCGGTCGACCTGCTGGTGATGTCCTCGGAGCCCCTCGCGCTCGGCGCCCTGGCCGCGCTGCGGGACCGCGGCCTGGTGCCGTGCGCCGACATCCTGCTCGCGTGCTGCGGCGACGGTCCCATGCTCTCGGTCACCGACCCCACCATCACCGGCGTGGACATGCACCCCCGCGCCCTCGGCCGCGCCTGCGCGGAGCTGCTGATCCGGGTGATCGAGAACGAGGGGGAGACTCCCGAGCGCCGGACGCTTCTCCCCGCGGAGATCCACTGGCGCCGCTCCACCACCCGCGCACGCGACGGCCACCCCGCCGTGTGAGCGGTCGCCGGACGGGCCCTAGCGGCGGCGGCAGTGGTACGCGGCGTGGGTCGGGCGGGGAAAGGAGCGGGAGACGATGTCGAACCCGGCCCGGTGCAGCATGCCCTCGATGATCCAGGCGTACGTGGAGAACTCGTCCCGGACGTGGGTCTCGAAGTCGGCCCTGGTGAAGCCCTCGCCCTCCGGGCGGCCCGCGGTGTCGATCCACCGCCGCAGGTGCCCGTCCGCCGCGGACGGCTCGAAGCTGAAGATGACGTCCCACAGGTAGAACGTTCCGCCGGGGCGGAGCATGGCCGCCGCGTTGAGCAGCGCCCGCTGCTTCCAGAAGTCCGGGAGCTGGTGCAGGGCCGACGCGGTGGTGACCACGTCGGCGAGCGGGCCGCGGTGGACGTGGTCGAGGAAGCCCGCGTGGTGCCAGTGCGGCGCGACACCGTACCGCTCGGCCCGCGCGCGGGCGAAGGCGAGCATCTCCTCGGAGACATCCACGCCGTGGGCGTCGGCGCCGCGCCGCGCGGCCTGGACGACCAACGAGCCGGTGCCGCACGCCAGATCGACCAGGCGGGTGCCCTCCGCGACGCCCAGGCGGTCGAGCAGCGCGTCGTCGGCGCCGGGGTCGGTGCCCTGGTTGCGGTCGTAGGCGGCGACGGCGGCACCGCTGCCCAGGTCGACGCCGACGGGGGCGTACTCGGGGAAGTACCAGGGGGGCCGGGGGCGTTCGGTGTCGCTTCGCTGCATGTCCCCTTTGTAGGCCCGTGACCGCCCCCGTGACAACGGCACCCCCGTGCCCGGGAGGCGCGGGAGGGGGCTCAGGTCCCCCTGGGCCAGGGCTCGCCGTCCTGGGCCTCGACCGTCGCGTTGAACCGCGCGAGCACCTCGGCGAGGGTGCTCAGCTCGGCCGCCGACCAGTGGTCCAGCAGGCCGCCGAGGCCCCTGACCCGCTCCTCACGGTCCAGGCGCAGCCGCCGCAGCCCCTCCTCGGTGACGCGGAGCTTGCGGGCCATCCCGCCCTCGGGGTCGGGGATCCGCTCCAGCAGTCCGGCCCGCAGCACGGCCCCGGTCTGCCGGTTCACGGTCGAGCAGTCCAGGCCGAACGCGTCGGCGAGCTGCCCGATGGACATCGGGCCCTGCGTCTCCAGGCGGCTCAGCAGCAGATAGGCGCTGCGCTCCAGGCGCAGGTCGAGCTCGCCCGGTCGGCACCGCCCCGCGCCCATGGCCGTGTGGCGTCCGAGAAGCATCAACTCGCGCTCGATGCGGCTCAGATCCTTGCGCATCCCGACCTCCGACTTTCGGAACAGCATCAAACGATGGTCTGGCCATAGGTAAGTCCACTGATATGTGTATCGTACATACCGTGTGCATGGTGCACATCGCCCGTGCCTCGACCTCTTCCGAGCGGAGAACGCATGACCACCCTGCCGTCCGTGCCGCGCAGCGGTGCCATCGTGGGCGTGCTCGCCGGCGCGGGCATCGTCACCGCCCTGATGCAGGCCCTCGTGATCCCGCTGACCCCCGAGCTGCCGGCCCTTCTGGACACCTCCGCGGCCAACGCCTCCTGGGTGGTGACCGTCACCCTGCTCGCGGGCGCCGTCGCCACCCCGGTCGTGGGCCGCCTGGGCGACCTCTACGGCAAGCGCCGCATGCTGCTGGTCTGCCTGGCGCTGCTGATATCCGGCTCGGTGATCTGTGCCCTCTCGACGACCCTCGCCCCGGTGATCGCCGGCCGCGCCCTCCAGGGCATGAGCATGGGCATCATCCCGCTGGGCATCAGCATCATGCGCGACGTGATGCCCGCCGACCGGCTCGGCTCCGCGATGGCCCTGATGAGCAGTTCGCTGGGGATCGGCGGCGCGCTCGGCCTGCCCGCCGCCGCGGCCGTGGCCCAGAACACCGACTGGCACGTGCTGTTCTGGGGCTCCGCCGTCCTCGGCCTGATCGCCGGCCTGCTGGTGCTGCGCACCGTTCCCGAGTCCCCGGTCCGTTCCGGCGGCGGCTTCGACACCGTGGGAGCGGTCGTGCTCTCCCTGGGCCTCGTGGTGCTGCTGCTGCCGATATCCAAGGGCGGCGACTGGGGCTGGGGGAGCGGGACCACCCTCGGCCTGTTCGCCGCCGCCGCGCTGGTGCTCCCGCTGTGGGGGGTGTGGGAGCTGCGTGTCCCCGCGCCCCTGGTCAACCTCCGGTCCAGCGCCCGCCGTCAGGTGCTGGTGACCAACCTCGCCTCCGTCATGGTCGGCCTCGCGATGTTCGCGATGATGCTGGTCCCGATGCAGCTGCTCCAGCTGCCCGCGGGCACCGGGTACGGCCTCGGCCAGTCGATGGTCGCCGCGGGCCTGTGGCTCGCCCCCTCGGGGCTGGTGATGATGGCCGTCGCGCCGCTCGGGGCCCGGCTGTCCGCCGCCCGAGGCCCCAAGGTCTCGCTGCTCACCGGCACCCTGATCATCGCCTTCGGCTACGCGACCGCGCTCGGCCTGACGGGCTCCGTCTGGGGCGTGCTGGTCTTCACCTGCGTCATCAGCGGCGGCATCGCCCTCGCCTACGCCGCCATGCCCGCGCTGATCATGGCTGCCGTGCCGCCCACCGAGACGGCCGCCGCGAACGGCCTCAACACCCTCATGCGGTCCATCGGCACCTCCACCTCCAGCGCCGTCGTCGGGGTGCTCCTCGCCAACATGACCACCTCGTTCGGCGGCGTCCCGCTGCCCTCGGAGGAGGGCTTCCGCACCGTGCTGGTCTTCGGCGGCGTCGCCTCCCTGCTCGCCTGCCTGGTCATCCTGGCCATCCCCGGCCGCGACCCGGCCGCCGCCGTTCCGCCGGCCGCGGCGCCGGTCGCCCACCAGCCCGCGGCGGTGAAACCCGCCGCCCCTGACGCGGCCCTGTGACGCCACTCCCCACGCACGCCACTCCCCACGCACGTCTCCCCGGTCACCGGGGAAGAACGAACACCACGCCGCCGACCGGGCGCGCCCCGTTCCGTGCGAAGCCGTAAGCGCTTCCGCTAAGCGGAATATCACGGAGATCGCGGGCTGTCGTCTCCTCGTCACCGCCTTTGCGACCGGAGAAGACAGAGGGGACTTCCCCTGCCGAGTCGACTTGGGTAGCCTGAGTCGAGCTTTGCCCTGCTGTGCCGCTGTTGACCGCAGCGGTTTGACCCGGGGCTTTGTTACGTGAAAATGTGCTGGATGTTAACAGGTTGATTCGGGGGATAGTCATCTCTATCACGGCGCTTTTCTCTTCTCTGTCATCGTCGATTGCCCAGGTGAATTCTTGCGCGTCCGCGTGTGAAAGGAATTCACTCATTCCGCGGGGATCGGCACACTTTCCTTCTCCACTGCGTACAACGTCCTTGGTTCCGGCGTCGAGGAAGTCGGCCGGCCCCGAAGGGACGGGTGCGCCGTGCTGACACACACCGACCCGGCCATACGGCTCGACGGTTCGTCCCTGATCGGGCGCGACGAGGAACTGCGGTTCCTGGAGGAGACGCTGCGGTCCCTGAGGGCCGGAGTCGGCGGCTTCGTCCTGATCGAGGGGCCCTTCGGCTCGGGGAAGAGCGCGCTGCTCCGAGCCCTCAGGGGCGGCGCCGCGAGCGCCGGGTTCACCGTGCTCCGGGCCCGGGGCAGCGAGCTGGAGACCGGTCATTCCTACGGTCTGGCACGGCAGTTCATGGACCGATGGCTCGCCTCCCCGGACCCCGGGCCGCCGAACCCGGCGCTGTCCGCCTCCGCGCACCTGCTGGCGCCGTTCTTCGAGCGCCACGAAGGGGCCCGGCAGGAGGCGCCGGACAGCCGGCGCGACGAGCAGGTCCACCACGGCCTGCTGCGGCTGCTGGCGGACGTCGCCGACCAGCGCCCGCTCGTGCTCCTGCTGGACGACCTGCACCTGGCGGACTCCGCCTCGCTGCGCCTCCTCGGGGACCTGGGACGCCGCCTCGCCGGTCACCCCATCCTCTGCTGCGCCACCGCCCCCCTCCCCGCGCGGCCGGGCGCCGGGCGAGACGTCGGCGGCGCCAGGGTGCGGGCCCTGCTCGCTCCCGTGGTGCCGCACTCCCTCACCCTCGGCCCCCTGAGCGAGAGCGGCGTGGGCGCGTACCTGTCCACCGCCGTACCGGGCTGGCTTCCCCCGGCGTCCGTGCGCGCCGTCCACGAGGCGACCGCCGGCAGCCCCTTCTTCCTGAGCGAGCTCGTCGGCGAACTCACCACCACCCGGTACCGCGGGGCCGCCGACCCCGCCCGGATCACGGGCATCGGCCCGCGCACCGTGGCACGTGGCGTGTTGCGGTGGATCCACCATTTACCGCGGCAGCGTGTGAGCAGCGCCCTGGCCTGCGCCCACGCCCTGGCCGTGCTCGGCGTCGCGGACGGGGTCGAGCAGCTCGCCGGCGTCGCCGGCCTCGACCCCTCGGACGCCGCCGCGGCGGTCGACGCGCTGCGGGACGTCGGCGTCATCGACCAGGTCACGCCGACGCGCTTCACCGCCTCCATCGTCCGGAACGCCATCTACCACCACATGTCGCACGCACTCCGCTACCGCGCCCACTACACGGCGGCGCAGACCCTCGCCGACGAGGGCGCGCCACCCCAGCGGATCGCCGAGCACCTGCTGCACGTCCCGCCCTCCACGGACGGGCGCGCGGTCGAGATCCTGGTGGCGGCGGGTCGCACCGCCCTCAGGGACGGCGATCCCGCCCTCGCCCTGTCCCTGGTCCGCCGCGCGGCCAAGGAGAAGGTGCCGCCCCGCACGCTGCCCCTCCTGCTGGCCGTGCTGGGCGAGGCCGAGCACCGGACCGGGCAGCCCCATGCCGCCCGCCACCTGCGGGACGCCCTGGATCTGACCACCGATCCCGCCGACCGCGCCGCCCTCGCCCTCCTCCTCGGCGAGGCGCTCGCCGCGGCCTCCCGCTACGAGGAGGCGGCCGAGGTCTACCGCACGTCCCACGCCGAGGTGCACGGACACCATCCGGCCCTCGCCGGGCGGCTGTGCTCGGCGAGCAGCAGCCTGGACCACGACGTCCCCGACGGCTACGGGCTGGCCCCGGAGTTCGCCCTGGAGATCGGGACCGCCGTGCGCCCGGGCGGCGCCGAGCGCGCCGCGGGCGGCGCACGGGACCTGGCGCTGCACGCGACGCGGGCGCTCCTGGGAGGCGAGTCGGGGGACCGGGTCGCCGAGCTGGTGGACCAGGCCCTCACCCAGGACATCGCCATCCGCGACGCGGACGCCGACACCCGGGTGCCCTGGTTCCTCGCGTACTGCCTGTGCACCAGCGGCCGGCTCTCCGAGTCCGGGACGATCCTCGACAACGCCATCCAGCAGGCGGTGACCGTCGGCGCCGAGTCCCGCGACCTGCGGGCGCTGCGTTCCTTCGTGAACCTCAACCGCGGCATGCTCTCGGAGGCCAAGTCCGACGCCACCGCCACCCTGGAGGACGGCGCGGCGGGCGAGGGGCCGGCCATCGGGCGTCCCTTCGCCGTCCTCGCGCTGACGTGCCTGCTCCTGCTGCGCAACCAGCACGACGCCGCGGAGGCGGTCTTCGAGCAGCACGGCGGCTGGGACGAGTCGAGGCCGCGCCGCCTGGAGATACTTCCGCTGCTGATCGGCCGCAGGCACCTGCACACCGCCCGCGGCAACCACCGGTCCGCCGAGCGGGATGGCGAGGAGATCTTCGACCTGCTCCGGAAGGCGGGCAGCGCGTCCCCGGCCCTCAGCCCCGCTCCCGGCATGGTGGAGAACCTGATGTGCCTGGGGAAGAAGGAGAAGGCCCGCCGCCTGGCCGTCGACCACCTCGCCGTCGCACGCGCGTTCGGCTCCACCCGTGTCGTCGCCCGAGCGATGTACGCCTACGCCCGCACCTCCCAGGGGGGCGAGGCCATCGAGGCGCTGGAGGAGGCGGTCCGGCTCCTCGGGGACTCCGCCGCGGTCGTCGACCGGTGCGCCTGCCTGCTGCAACTGGGCGGCGTCCTGCGCCACGGCGGGCAGACGGCCGCGGCCAGGCGCCGGCTGCGGGAGGCGGACGAGATGGCGGAGAGCATCGGCGCCTCCTCGCTCACCCTGGTGGCCCGGCGCGCGCTGGGGGCGCTGGGGGTGCGCGTCCGCGACTCCGCCCGCCCCCACGGCTCGGGCCTCACCCCCCGGGAGTACCGGGTCTCCGTCCTCGCCGCCGAGGGCAAGCGGAATCATGAGATAGCCCGCATTCTGTTCGTCACGGTCAAGACGGTGGAATGGCACCTCAGCCAGGTCTACCGGAAGCTGCGCATCGACTCGCGGAACGAACTCAGCAGGGTTCTCAGCCTGGGCTGACCACCGAAAGGCCCGCCTGCGCGGCCCGGTGCCAGGACTGGGGTGATGGCCGGGGGACGCCCCCGAGTCGCCTATGGTCCGGGCCGCGCAGAATGGCGGTGCGGGCGACGCGCAACCGCGCTGACAAATGACCCACCCCGCGCCGCGGCCCGGATAGTCCGATCTCCGCGGCGCCGGGTCGCCGGTCGCGTCGTCGGCGTGCCGACTTCGCCCCGCCGCGTTCATCCCGGGCACGGCGACATGCGAAGTCCCGCGCCCGCCCTTCACATCAACGAAAGCCGGAGTGTGAACCGTATGGCGCCCTGTGAGCCCAATGTCATCCTGCGTGGCGGACCGGTCCAGGTGACCGGCGAGAATGGCATGCGATATCACGCGAATGTGAACGAAAAAATAAAGATATCCGTCGGAAACGCATACGAGCACTATCTCCCCACCCCGGAGACCACGGAGCACGGGGGAGTCAGGCTCAGAGTGTTCCAGTGGAGCCGGCGCACCTACATCGCCGAGTGAGACGGTCCCCGGGCGCGGGCGCGGGCGCGGGCGCGGGCGCGGGCGCCGGGCCGTAGCGGCTGGGGTCGGGTCCGGGGAGTGGCACCGGGGCGCTCCGCGCACGGGCGGACAGAGAATCGGGTGGCGGTCCCAGCGTCGCGCCACCGGTGTGAACGGCATGAACAACGCAGTGACAAAGCGGGAGTTCCGAACATGACGGTCCAGAAGTCGAAGGTGTCCGCAGCCTCGGGACGTTCCGGCACCGCGGCCGTCCCCGGTGGGCCCGCCCCGGAGGACCGTGGCCCGATCGCGGTGGTCGGCCTCGCCTGCCGCCTGCCGGGGGCCCCCGCCCCCGCGGACTTCTGGCGCGTGCTGCGGGACGGCGAGGACCGCGTCGGGCCGCCACCGGAGAGCCGCCGCACCGCCCCCGGAGGCACGGACCTCGGCTCCGCCCCGGCCGGCTACCTGGACCGCGTCGACACCTTCGACGCCGCGTTCTTCGGGATCGCCCCGCGCGAGGCCCAGGCCATGGACCCGCAGCAGCGCCTGATCCTGGAGCTCTCCTGGGAGGCGCTTGAGCACGCGGGCATCGTCCCGGCCGCTCTGAAGGACTCCAGCACCGCCGTGTTCGCCTCGTCGATGTGGGACGACTACGCCGAACTGTCCGTCCTGCGCGGCGCCGAGGCGCTCGGCCCCCACGCCTTCACCGGCACCCGCCGCGCGATGCTGGCCAACCGCGTCTCCTACACGCTCGGACTGACCGGGCCGAGCCTCACCGTCGACACCGGGCAGTCCTCCTCCCTGGTGGCCGTGCACCTGGCCTGCGAGAGCCTGCGGCGCGGCGAGGCCACCGCGGCCCTCGTCGGCGGCGTCAACCTCATCCTCGGCCCCGGCTCCGCCGCCACCTCCGCGGGAATGGGCGCGCTGTCCCCGAGCGGGCGCTGCCACACCTTCGACGCCCGGGCCGACGGCTACGTCCGCGGCGAGGGCGGCGCGGTGCTCGTCCTCAAGCCCCTGGCGCGGGCCCTGGCGGACGGCGACACCGTGCACTGCGTGATCCGCGGCAGCGCCGTCAACAACGACGGTGGCGGCGACAGCCTGGGGGCGCCCCGTCGCCGGGCCCAGGAGGACGTGCTGCGTCTCGCCCACGAGCGCGCCGGTACCGCCCCGGAGACGGTGCAGTACGTCGAACTGCACGGCACCGGCACCCCGGTCGGCGACCCGGTCGAGGCCGCCGCCCTCGGCGCCGTGCTCGGCGCCGCCCGCCCCGCCGGGGATCCGCTGCGGGTCGGCTCGGTGAAGACCAACGTGGGCCACCTGGAGAGCGCCGCCGGCATCGTCGGCCTGCTCAAGGTCATCCTCAGCATCGGCGGCGGCGAACTCCCGCCGAGCCTGCACTACGCCGAGGCCAACCCGGGGATCCCCCTGGACACGCTCAACCTGCGGGTGCAGACCGAGCGTTGCCCCTGGCCCGAGCGCGAGGTGACGCCGCTGGCCGGGGTGTCCTCCTTCGGCCTCGGCGGCACCAACTGCCACGTCGTCGTCGGCGGCTTCGAGCGGAACGAGGAGCCGCGTCCCGAGTCCCCCGAACCGAAGCTCGTGGCCTGGCCGTTGTCGGGTGTGAGTGAGGGTGCGGTGCGGGAGGGTGCGGTGCGGTTGGGTGGGTTTGTTGGTGGGTCGGGTGTGGGTGTGGGTGATGTGGGGTGGTCGTTGGCGGTGTCGCGGTCGGGTTTCCGGCATCGTGCGGTGGTGGTG
>NZ_LAVK01000025.1 GCF_001083795.1 Streptomyces sp. SBT349 | reverse complement strand
GCGGGTTAGAGCCCCGCTGCGCGGGGCTCTAAGGGAGAAAGCTCCGCGCTCCGCGCGGAGCTGATGGAACGTCAATTTCGGTGCTTCGCACCGAACTGCCCCGCTACGCGGGGCTGGTTACCTTCGGTCACCTGATCAGATTTCGCTTCGCTTCATCTGAGACTCTCCGGCTTCGCCTCCGAGTCCGAGTTCGGCCCGACTCCGCGGGCCGAAAAGCTAGCTACGGGAAGAGGCTGGTGTCCGTCTGTGGTCAAGTGCTTCCTTGTGGGAAAAGTTTCGGGGAATCCGAATTCTGCTTCCTTCCCCTCCGGGGAGTGGAGCGTGAGAAAGGTGAGCGTCCTGGGGCTGGGGCCCGGGCGTGCCGCGGTGGGTGCGGGGCGTGAGCGTAACTGATCGGAAGGAAGACGGGGGCGCAGGTGTACGTCTCAAGAGTCCGCCTCACAGATATCAAGGGCTTCACGGGCGAGCGCGTGGTGAACCTGACGCTGCCGGCGCGTGGTGGCTGGACGGTGATCGCGGGGCGCAACAGTTCGGGGAATTCGACACTGCTTCAGACGCTCGCGCTGGCGCTGGGAGGGCCTTCGGTTGCCCGGAATCTGGTGGCGGATTTCGAGGGCTGGGTCTCGGTGCGGGCCGATTCGGGCTGGGTGGAAGCACGTGTGGTCCGGGGCAGCTCGTGCGATGTCTTCACCAGTAGCGGTCGTGTGTCGAAGAAGGAGCTGGTGCTGGGCTTGGAGTGGGTGGGCCAGCGCAGAAGGAAAATGAGCGGTCGCAGGCCCTGCGGCCGACGATGAGGACCTTCGACTACGGAAGGAGCCTGTCAACCACCAGGTTGAGCGCGGCCCCGTGGGCGGAGAACCCGCGCGGATGGTTGTGTGTGGGGTACGGGCCGTTCCGCCGACTGGTGGGCGGTTCCGGGGAGGCCCAACAGCTGATGCTGGCGCCGGGCCCGGGCCCGGGGCGGATGGCGACACTGTTACAGAGGGGACGCCTGCTGGCGGAGGGAGTGCCGTGGCTGATCGACCTGCACCTGCGCCGTCTGGAAAAGCACCCGGGTGCGGACGAGCTCCTGACGGGGGTCATGGCGCTGCTGAGGGATGGGCTGCTGCCGGAGGAGTACCAGATCAGTGCGGTCAGTTCCCACAGGCTGTGGGTGGCCAAGGGGGCCGAGCAGCCCTATCCGCTGCGGGAGATGAGTGACGGCTACCGCACGGTGGCCGCTCTGGTGCTGGACATCGCCCGGCAGATCCACGACGCCTACGACGGTCTGGACACGGTGCAGACCGGTGACGGCGGGCTCGCGGTCACCGCGCCCGGCGTAGTCCTGATCGACGACGTCGGCGCGCACCTGCACGTCACCTGGCAGCGGCGCATCGGCGACTGACTGCAGGCCCATTTCCCGAACATCCAGTTCATCGTCTCCAGCCACAGCCCGTACATATGCCAGGCCGCCGACCCCGGCGGGCTGATCCGGCTGCCCGGGCCTGACGAGCAGGGGCCGCCGAAGGTGGTGGAGGAGGAGCTGTACCAGCGCATCGTCTACGGCAGCGCGGACGACGCCGCCTTGTCGGAGCTGTTCGGACTGGAGAGCCCATACTCAGACCGGGCCGAGCGCGCGGCAGCGGCTGGTGGAACTGGAGCGGAAGGTTTACGCCGACACGGCCACCGACGCGGAGGCCGCAGAGTACCAGCAGCTAAGCGAGCTGCTGACCAGCTCGCTGGAGACCAGGGTCACCGAGGTGGCCGCCCGCCTGGGCGGCTCCCAGTGATCCCCGTGTCCAGCGCCTCCCCGTCCCAACCGCCACCCAGCAGCTCCTGGACCGGCGCAGCGCGAAGGTCGTGGAGCAGGGCGGAACCGTTGCCGTGGCGCGCACCCACTGGGAGGGTGCCGAGGCCGCGAAACGGGACGTGCGGCAGCTGCTGGGGCGGATAGCGCACGGGGTGCGGCGGTGCATGTACTACGAGGACAGCCTCGGCACGGACATCGACCATCACCAGCCCATCAAGGAGGCGCCCTTACGGGCCTTCGACTGGATCAACCACCTGCTGGCCTGCTCGCACTGCAACAACAACCTGAAGAGAGATGCCTACCCCTGTGACGCGGACGGGCGCTGCCTGCTGGTCGACCCGTCCGCCGAGGACCCCGCGGCCCACCTCACCCTCCTGCTGGCGTCCGGCGAGTACCAGGACCGCAGCCCGAAAGGCGAGGAGACCATCCGGGTCTTCGGACTCAACCGAAGCGACCTCGTCCAGGGCCGGCAAGCCGCGTTCGCCAGTGCCCGGGCCTCACTGCGGGACTGGCACTGCAGCCGGAAGGAAGGCGACCTTGATGAGGCGGCCCAGACCGCCCAGGCACTGCGCGTGTCACCCTTCGCCGGCGCCGTCCGCGCCATGCAGCAACTCGCCCCGGTGGTAGCCGTCACTGTGCTGGGCCCCAGCGCCGCGGCAGCGGTAAGGAATGGCGCGCCCAGCACGGATGACACTCCCTGCGGGCTCCGGATGCCGTTAGCCGGTCCGGGCCGACGGTGGCCCGGATCCGGCGCAGCGGGGCCGAGGCGACACGCGGGTCGTGCGGCGCCGGTGCCGCACGGTGAGCGGCGGCGCGGCCGCGCGCTCGGCCCGGCTCCGGCCGAAGGACGAAGGGCGCCGGGCAGCGGGGCTGTTCATGCAGTGTCTGGGCGCGCGTCAGCTTCGGGGGGGTACCAGGGCACCATACGCAGCAGGAGGTCGAGGGTGTGGAGGGCGGCTGTGCGGGTGGCGGTGGTGGGGGCGAAGGCCGCTGCGAGGGCGAGGCCGGACCAGACCACTAGGCGAGGGCCGCTGGGGCTGCGTCTTCGAGGGTCCAGTCGCCTTCGAACAGGGAGGCGACCAACCCCGCGTGCTCGGGGGCGAGTTCGCCGGTGCGCTGGCGGGTGCGGGTCTTGGCCAGCCAGGGCCCGATCCTGACACGTTCGCCGTCGACGGTGATCTCCTCCCTCGCGGTGGGGGCGCGGCGTTCGCGGTGGAGGAAGAGTTCCAGGAGCTGGACGGTCTGCTCGAAGGTGCGGCGGGTGCGGCGGGCCGGGCGCAGGGGACTGGTGGCGGGAGTCAAGCCGAGCGTCTCCAGCAGCTGTTGCTGGCCGGTGTGGAGGGCGTCCCAGCGGGCAAGCTGGCGGTCGAGCCAGCCGCCGATCCGCACTCCGGTGATGGCGGTGTCGGCGGCCAGGGCCGCCGGGTCGTGGCCAGCCGCGAGGTGGGAGCGCAGCAGGTGGTACTTGCGGTGCCAGTCCACGCCGTGCGGCAGACGCCAGTGCGGGTCGAGGGCGGCAAGGGCGTTGGCGCGCTCCGTATCGAGCCTGTTCGAGGCGGCGAGGTGGCGTTGCTCGGCAAGCCAGCCGCCGACTGGGGTGGCGGCCGGGGCTGCGAGATGGCCGTAGGAGCGGTGGTAGTCGGCAGCAGCGGTCAGACGTGCCCGCCATGCAGCATCATGCTTGTCCCAGATCATGCCCAGGGCATCGAGCTCTGTGACCCAATCTGTGTCCAGTCGGCTGGCGGTGCGGGCGTCACGCATGGTGGTGATGAAGGTGCCCAGGGTGTAGCCATAGGAGTCGGTGTAGTCGGCAGGGACGTCGAGATGGCCGTGTGTGTCGTGGAAGGCCTGGGCGGCGGCCAACCCTCGGCGCCGGGCTCGCGAGGCGCTGTCACGCGGGTCGAAACTGGCCAGGTCGAGGGCGCGGGCGATGCGTTCGGGCTGGATGGTGAAGTCGAAGTGCCAGCGGTGTTCGATGAGCTGGCTGGTCTCGGTGGACAGGCGGTGCGTCTTGTCTGGCAGGCGCTCAAGGATGCGATGGTCATGGCTGGCCAACGCAGTGGTGATGGCCCAGACCGGCTCGTAGGGGGTGCCGAGGATGTCTTCAGGGTCGGCTCGGGGCGGGATGTAGACGGGGATGACGAGGCTGGCAGTTTTGCCGGACACATCGCGGCGCAGGGCGCGGCCGAGGGCTTGGACGCAGCGGATGATGCTGCGGGTGGGATCAGCGAAGACGACGGCGTCGACACTGGGGATGTCGATGCCTTCGGCGATGAGGCGTGCATTGGCTAGGATCGCGCTGTCGGCGGAGGCGAAGCAGGCGAAGATGCCGGCGCGTTGTTCAGGGGTGTGCTCGCCGTGGGCGAAGAGGACCTCAGGCGAGGTTCGGGGGCACAGGTCAGGGGCGGATTTGCGAAGCAGGCGCAGCGTATGCGCGAATTCGCGGGTGAAGCGCCGGGCGTCGCTGACGAGGTTGAAGTAGACCAGGATGCGACGCAGTTGGTGCTGGGTCATGGCACGCAGGACGGCTAGGTGGAGGGCAGTCGTACGCAGTGCGTCCTCGCCGGCCGGCTCGGTGTCGCGTTGTCCGCTGGTGGCGGGCGGGTTGAGGCGGTCGCGCAGTTCGGTATCGGTGACGGTGGGCACCACGATGCGGTAGTCGGCGGCCATGCCGTCCGCGATTGCCTGCACGAGGGGATATTCGAAGACCTTCTTCCCGAAGGTGGACTCATTGTCCATGCTGCTTACCAGCGCTTGCGTGCCGGGCGGCTCGGCACTGCGGCGGCTGGTTCTGGACAGCGTGGCGGACTCAGCCAAGTCGGGTGCGGCAAAGATCCTGGGTGTGGCGGTCATATACACGCGGCGGTCGGCCCGGATGCGGTGCGCGTCGTTGACCACGGCCCACTTCTTGTCGGTGCGCCCGGCGATCCGGTGAGCCTCGTCCATGACGGCCAGGTCGAAGGGAGGCACCTCGAACGCCGTGTGCTGGGTGTTCTCGACCTTGTCGAGAGAGTCGTAGGTGCAGATGACGGTCAGCGCTGGGATCTGGTCCTCACCGGGGCCGACAGAGGCCATTAGCAAAGCCAGAGTGCCTGCTTGTGAGGTCGAGGCGATGTGCGCTGCACGCAGCGCATCGTGACCGGAGGCATCCATCGATGAGACGATCACGATGTGTTCGCCGCGGCCGTCGGCGCGCCAGGCCAGCGCGGTCTGCGCTGCCAGGTCCAGTGTCGGCACGACAAACAGCACCCGGCGCGCTTGCAGGGCGTCGGCGACGCGGGAGGCGACCACAGTTTTGCCTGTGCCGGTCGCCGAGACGTACAGGGCGCGGCTGCCTGGCCGACGCAGGTGCCGGACGGCGTGGCGAAGGCCTTCTTGCTGGTGCGGGAACAGACTGACCCGCTCAGGTCCTGAAGGCGCGGGGCTGGAAGTCATGGTCGCTCGTAGTCCGTCGTCGACTCCTGTGGTTGCTGCGAGTAAAGCAGGTCAGTCGGCGGCCGCGGGCGAGGCGACGGTGTTGCTCTGCTGAGGCAAAGGTGGCGCCGCACCCGTCACAGTGGCCGTCTGCTGCTTGAGTTTCCGGTAGCTAGTGGCCGTGATCGTGCGCCAGGACAGGTAGAAGCCGACCGCGACCGCGACACCGAGGAGGGTGGTCAGCGCCAGGAGCAAGGTCCGGTGCTCCACGTTGTAGCGCAGAAGCAGAAGGTCGCCTGCAATGGTCATCAGAGCTGTGTTGAAGATCCAGCCGCGACAGATCCTCATCCGCGAGCGAGCGTAATCAGCCAGGGCCACCAGGGAAGGCATGGCGGCCACGGCCAGGCGCGCCTGCGCGTAGGCGCTGTTGGACTGGAAGGTGGCGTTCCGCAGGCGTCGCCGGACTCGTGCCAAAGCCTTGTCGGCGGCCCGGTCGACCAGGATGCCCAGAGCGTAGGCCGCTGCGAGACCGACTCCCGCCGCGGGAGTGGAGCCCGCGATGGGGGCAGCCTCGGCTGCGGTCCGCGGACCCGCTATCGCCGCGGCCAGCATCGCCAGACCGGCGAGGAAGCCGATACCCACCACGAGGACCTCGACGAACATAGCCGTAGCAGCAGCGAGGGCCGGCGTCTCTGGCTGCGCTGAGCTCACCAGCGCACTCTCCAGATTCTGGCCATGTCGATCAGCAGCCTATCTTCCAAGTTCCCCTCCCAGCTGGCCTGCAGATCGTGGCGTGCGTTGGCCAGTCTCTCAAATATGATCAGGCTCTCAGGCTGGCTGGCGAGCAGATACCGGCCGTACTGAAGGAACTGCTCGCTGCTGGGCCCGTACTGCTCGTAGGCGCGCTCGATCCGACCGCGGTGTTCTTCGGCGAACTCCACCAGTCGGTCGGCGTACGTGGGGTCGTCTCCGACCGCATCGACGAGGACGTCGGCGACGTCCTCCGACAGTTGCCGGTCGTACGGGTGGCTGCTGAAGGTCTGGTAGATGCGCTCTGCTTCAGCGAGAAGATCGTTGCTGTGGCTGAAGTCGGGGTTCTGTGCCAACGCCTTTACCCCCCGTTCGACCTCCGAGTCGTACAACTCAACTAGGGCGATCAGACGGTACAGCGAGCGTCTGACATCGGGGGGGATGTCAGCGGTGGACCCTGGCTTGTACATCAGCGAGTGCGACATGCGGGCCCACAAGTCTTCGGCCTCAGTGCGGATCTGCACCTCGCACTCGTAGGGGACGCCGTCTGGGTCCATCTCTTCCCAGCGCGCCTGAATTTGAACATGCAGACGCGGGTACTCAAGGCGCTCTTCGAAACCGGGCTTCTTGCGGTCGTCCTCCACACGAATGACGGTGCAGCTGCTGTCAATTAGATCGAGGGCCTCGTACAGAAGGCTGGAGTACGGGACGACGATGCGGATGCCGGCCTTGTCGGTGATCTCGTTCCAGGGATCGGCATACTGTTTGTGGTAGGCCTTCTTGATGAAGCTGCTGATTGCCTTGGCACGTGCGGAAACTTGGCAGCTGAGGTGCCTCCGGGCGGCCCGGCGTCGGATGTAGGCGGCGGTTAGTTCCGCCGCCTTGTCAATAGCGGGCCACTCCTGGCGGTAGCACTGGCATGCTTCATGGACGGTCAGCGGCATCGCCACGACCATCGGGCTCGGACACAGCAGGGGTGTCGTCCTGCTGGCCAGAGTGAGGACGGCCCTTGCCCTGCCCGTGACTGCGGGTCTCCGTCATGACTCCAGTGACCGTCAAACGTGCCCTGCCGTCGTCCAGGTCCACGATCTTGATCGAGTCGCCGTGCAAGGCCTCAAGCGGAGCAATCAGGACAGCACCGTTGTCGAATGCCATGCGCATCTTGCGCAGCTTCGGCTCGACCAGATCCGTGTCCTTGTCGAAGACCTGCTCCGGGACGTCACTGTCCCGCAGATACTCCGCGAAGCTCTCCCGGTGCGGCTGCTGCAGACGTGTCCTGATGAAAGAGTCCGGGTCGAGAACAGGAGTGGGGCTTTGCAGTTCGACCAGGACCGCCATGAGGTAGGTGATTCGCGTGTCGGCGTCCGAGACCCGGGAGTTGATCCAGTCCAGTGCTGCGTCGTGGAATCGGAGGGTGAGCTGGCGTGGCTCACTCTTCAGCTGGCAGCCCAGGAACTTCTCCCGGAAGAACTTGGCCAGGTTCTTGCCTGTCATCTGCTTGTCTGCAGCCCAACCCTCCATCGCATCTTCGCTCATGCCGGAGGCGGAGAACAGGGCGATCTTGTAGACGCGCGAGGCCTCCGTGAACATCAGATTCGCGAAGTACTGGACATCGAAGGTGCGTAGGCCGTCGTCGGTGACGATCTCCGTGGCCTGCATCCCCGACTCCTGCTCGAGTTTGACCATGAGCAGGCTCTTCGACCCGTCCAGTCGCACCAAGGCCACCAGGAGCAATCCGTCGGAGCTGTTGATGGGCTGACTGGCGAGCAGGAGCTCGGCGATCTCCTTCGATGCCTCGACGAGGTGCCGTTCGCCCTCAAGGAAGGCGCGGACCTGGTCCGGCAGCGCAGACTTCAGCTCCGCGTCCACGACGACTTCACGCCCGAGGGAGATGAGAACTTCACTGAACTTGGCCTCAAGCTCACTGCGGACGGTGCTGTTCAGGCCGCAGACGGCCTCACTGAACTGAACCCTCACTGGAACAAGGTCGGTCTTCGTCTTCTTCGGAATCGAGTGCACGATCGCCTCGTCAACGATCAGATTGCCGAAGTCACTCCGCATTCCCACCCCATGTGCACTCGACGGTACTTCGCTGACGTGAATAGGCGGCCTAGAAGATCCATAACTCCCGAAGCCGCGACTTAGGGACCGACAATGAGAAGCACCTACGTGGCGCGGCTCATCATCAGGACACCCCCTGGAACACCCCCGCGCTCATCGTAGTGGTACGTAGCCCACGAGAGGGTGAGATACGAAAGGCAGACCCTGCAGCGCATCGAGCACACCTAGACTGGATGGCTGAATTCACACTCCCCCAAATTCGCAATTATGTTCGACGCTGAGCCAAGGAAGGGCGCGGGCCGACCCGTTGCATCACACGCCCGGACCCGGCCTGTCTGGTCAGGAGCTCGCCGCGTTGCCGTCCTTGCCGGAAAGCAACATCGCCACTGCACTTCACGGCGGTGTTGGGGCATCGGCAGGACTGACAAGGCGGCAGTGGACTAGACTATGGGTGACCGGGTGTGATGTGCATGGTTGCGGGCGTCGGTTTGCCGGGGGCAGCAGGCGAACCCGGTGCACCTGCCGCGATGTCGGCGAGCAGCATCGACAGAAGATCCTCTTCATAGACATGTGCGGAGCGCGCTCGCATGGCCGCCGCCAGGTGCGCGTCCCAGGGCGCGTCGGATTCGCTCAGGTGCAGGTCGAAGGTGCCCTCGGTGGCCACGGCGAGGTAGTCGGCGGTGCCCATCCGCCATGGGACTGCTGCGGGTGCGGCGGCGAGGAGGACGCGCACGTGCGCCAGTCCGGCCTGGTCGAAGTCCGCGCGGACCGCGACGTGCCAGCCCGCCTGGGATAGTGCGCCGATGGCCGCGCATTCCACCTGTGAGGGTGTGCCGGCCGTGCACACCACCCGGGGCGTCGTGGCGGTTTCCCTGGCGAGAGCCTGCGCGCTGGCCGCGGCGAGGACCGAGGGGTTCTCGGTGACGAAGACCCAGGTGCCCGCGGTCGTAGGGGGCGTCCATACGATCCGGGTCAGTTCTCTCGGCGGCAGGGTGTACGTTGCGCCGGGTGGGACCTGCCAGCTTTGAGGGGTCACTCCGGTGACGATGAGTCCACCGAGCAGGTCGTCGCATTCCACTCCGAGATGTGCCCAGGCCAAGCGAGAGGTGGCAGCAGCGTTGCCGGTCAGGGCGAGTACTAGTGCGGGCAGCGTTCCTGCATCGAGCGCGTGAGGATCTCCAGGGACCAGGATGCGGCGATCGATGCGGTCGCCGGGCTTCGGTAGCCGCCCTGCCACCCGCAACGCCGCTCCGAGTAGAGCGGCGGGGTCTGACGCGTTGAGGATGCGGGTGATCCAGCCGGTGCCGCGCAGCCGGGCGAAGACGCTCTCCGGGTCCACTAGTTCGCGTACGTGGCCGGGCAGGTTGGCCGCGGCGGCTTCGAGCTGGGTACGGAGCCGTTCGACGGAGCGCGCCTGGGCGGCGCGGGCTCGGGCTTTGTCCGCCAGGCGTCGGCCGCTTGCGTGGGCGGCGATCGTGCCCGGGGTGAGGGCTGGGCCCCGGGTGGCGAGCACGGTGGTGAGTTCGCCCAGGTCGATGCGTCGGCGCTGACCGGGGGCCAGTGGGCGCCCGCTGATCAGGCCGGCTGCGGCGGCGCGCTGGGCCGGTGAGGCAGGAATGGTCACGGTGACCGCGGGTCCCTCGGTGAGGAGTGCGTCGCCACGCCGGTCGGCGACTGCCGCGAGTGCGTTCCACAGCCAGGCGAGGTCCGGGGTCAGCAGTGGGTCGAGGTCGGCGCCGGCACAAGCGCCGGTACACAGTGGGCAGGTCATGCCGGCCCCTCGTCCAAGGCCGGGTCTGTTCTGTCACCGGGCAGCAGTTGCAGTCCCCGGACCAGCATGGGGAAGGCGACGACGGTCCCGTCCTCGCCGGCTTCGAGGTCGTGTGCGTCGATGCCGTCCCATGCGCCGGGTGCGCCGTCCCACAGGTAGGAGGTGCACAGCAGGTCGACGTCGAGTTCTGCCAGGTAGCGGGCCAGACCCTCGCGGCCGCGTTCGTCGACCTCGGCCGGGACTTCGTCGAGTGGGACAAGGCGCAGGCCGGTGGTGGTGAGGCGGTCGTAGTTGGCGGCGATCGCGGCGAGCATCGGCGCCAGGACGACAAGGCGCCGCTCACCACCGGACAAACCGGTGCGAGAGCCCCACCGCCGGGTGATGGGCTCGCCGTCGGGGCCGGGGCGTTCGACGAGGTAGTGGACGTCGACCCAGCCGCGGATGTCGACCGCTGCGGCGAGGCGTTCTGCCATGGTGGAGCCGTCGGCGGCAGCCAGCAGGGCCTGCAGGGCGTGTCCAACGTCGGTCTTCTGCGCTTCGGTGCGCACGGCGTCGCCCACCTTGCAGGACAGTTCGTACACGGTGCGTGTGGCGGGGCAGAGGTCGTCGCGCAGTCCGATGTGGACCTGGACTCCGACGCCGGAAGATGCCTGTGCTGCGCGCATTTTCGCGTTCACTGACGTCTTCCAGTCCATCAACGCGGTCCAGGCGGTGCCGATGGCGGAGGGCAGGCGGCCGATGACGAAGTCACGCAGGGCGGCTTCTTCGGCGGCATCGAGCGCGTTCTTGGCCCTGATGGCAAGGGCCTGTGCGCGGGCGGCGGCGTGGGGCGGGTCGTACTGAGTCTCGGTGTGAGTGAGGACGAAGGTCTCGAGTTCGTCGAGGTCGGCCGGCGGGTCGCTGCGGGCGATGGTCCAGGTCTGGGCGAGTTCGGCGCGGACCTCGTCGTAGTGCTCGCCCAGGGTCTTCTTGGAGGCCGTGGGACGGCGGGCGAGGAGTTCGCCGGCGCGGTCGAGGAGTTCCGATCCGGTGCCGAGGCCGTCTGTGGTGAGAATGCCGCAGGCGGATAGGAAGGCGTCCACGTCCAGTGCCCGGCTGATCGGCGCCCAGGCGAGCAGCCGCGCCAGGTGGGTGTGTGTGGATTCCTGCCGGGGACGTGCCGCTTCGAGGCCCTTGCGGGCGGTCTCCAGTTCGCTCTCGCGGGTGCTGAGCAGCTTTTCGGCGTCCGTTGCTTTCCGACGGGCCGTTTCGATTTGCGAGGAGAGCTTTTCGGCTCGGGCAGTTGCGGCTTCGAACCGCCGCGCGGCGTCGTCCACGTCGCCGGCGAACTCGGCCTCGGCCAGTTCCGCCCCGGTGTCCAGTGCGGTGTCGTGTGCGCGCTGCGCGGCGTACTCAAGTTCCGCCAGCCGGGCGGTCAGCGTGCTCTCGTCCGGAAGCGAACGCAGCACGCGGTCCAGTGTGGTCAAAAGCCGGCCGGTGAGTTGCTTGGCGCACGACTCCAGTTTCTCGGCGCGTGTTCGGCTTGCTGTGATCAGTTCGGTCAGCTCGTCGAGGGTGGTGGGCAGGCTGAGGTCCCGGGCACGCGCGATCCAGTCGACGTGCAGGCGAGTGTGCTCTGCTGCGGCGGTGTCTGCTCGGCCGCGAAGGGTCCGTGCGGTGCCTTCGAGTCGGTGTGCTGCTTTCGCGGTTCGGGCGCGTTCCGCCTCCGCGTTGACCAGGGCGTCCCGTGGGGGGAAGGACCGTGCTGCGCTGCGGACGGTGTCGCGGCTTCGGCGGCGGTCCGCGGCCGCGGTGCGCTCGTCCTCGGCCTGCTCTTCGAGTGTCGCCGCGGCCTCGTCGAGTTCATCGGCCATGGCCTGTGCCCGGGCCAGGCGGGTTCGGGCTCCGATGTGCGAGGCGGCAGGCGGGGAGGCTCCGGCTGAGGTGAGGGCGGCTGCAGGGTTGGCGGTGAGAGGGCCGGCTGCAAAGGTGCCGTCGCGCCCGATGACCAGAGCTGCATCGTGGCGGTGACCACCGGTCGCGCTGTCGCTCAGCGCGATACGGGCCAGGACGGTGCGGGCGAGGTTGGCCTGGAGGTGGTCGGGGTCGACGTCCAGCACCGCGGTCAGGCTGTGCTCGGCCAGCGGGCCGACGGGGCTGATGTGCCAGGCACTGGTGGTGGCGCCGCCGGTGTGCAGATGGGCGCTCAGGACACCGGCACAGGCGAGCGCGAACTCCAGCAGCGCCTGCTGGTCCTGCGCCACACCAGAACGCCATTCCAGCAGCGCTCCGAGCGCAGCATCGTCATCGCCCGGTCCGGCCCACTGGGGGCGCGACAGCGGCAGGAGCTGTCCCTCGCGCAGACGGCGGGCCTGGGCTCGGTGCTCGGCGGCGGCGTCGGCGAGTTGTGCTGCAGTGGTCTGGTGGTTCTGGGCGGCGTTCTCATGGTGGGCGGCGAGTGCTTCGCCGGCGTGCAGGGCCTGGAGTGCCCACGCGTTGAGCCGGTCGCGCACGGCGGGCGGTTCGGCGTCGGCGAGGGCGTCGATGTCGGCGGCTTCCCACACCGGGTACTCGTCCAACGACAGGAGGCCGGGGTCGTGCAGGCCCCGTAGAACAGGGTGCTCGGGCGCCCACCGGGCAACAGCGCCGAGCGTGCTGCGGGCGGCTTCGCGGGCTTCGCTGCCGGCGAGGGCTGCCGCCTGGGTGGCCTCGTCATGGTCGCTCTCAGCGCGGGAGGCTCGGTCTTCTGCTGCCCTGGCGGTTCGAGCGGCTTCGGCGACCGCGGTGTGGTCTCGCTGGATGAGGGCGGCTTTGCCGGCGGTCCCTCGGTAAGTCTGCGCCGAGGCGATCCAGGCTGTCGCGAGGTTGAGCAGGCCGGTCCGGTCGTGGGTGAGCGTCAGGCCGGGCCCCGGATTGACGGTGCGGTCGGCGACGTGGCGTGTGCTGCGGGCCCGGGGGCGGTGGTCGAGCAGGGTGTCGAGCGCGGTCGGCGGGCCGCCCGCAGACACGGCGTCCTCGGCAAGCTCGGCGGCGGCGCCGACGACCTCATCCAAGGCTCCTTCGGCGGCGACGGTGGTGTCGCGGGCATGCGCGGCAGCAGCCTCGAGCGTACTGAAGGCGCTGGCCGCGGAGTTCCGCTCGGCTGTCAGACGTTTCCGCAGATCAGTGACGCGGCCGTGCGCCTTGTAGGCATCAGAGGTCTCGATGGCATGAGCCTCGGCCATCGCGGCGCGGTGGTCGCCAGCCAGCCGCCTGACCTCGGCATCCGCATCCTTGGCGCCGCTTCTGGCCTGGGACAGGTGGTTCTCGACGTTCCTGACCTGCTGGCGGCCGGTGTTGACCTCGGCGGCGGCGGCGCTTGCAGCATGGTGTGCGGCACGGGTGACGTCGACGACGTGCCCGGTCCACACCCGGGAGAACTCACCCAGCACGACCGCGGCATGCTCATCGCGTTCGAAAGCCTCCCGGGTGGTGTCGAACTCGGCCAGAGCATCCGCGGTGGCGGTAAGGACGTCGCCGGCAACTCCCGGGAGGGACTGCCGCAGCGCCGCGGCAGCCGCGGCCGGTGACACGTCGCCAAGCAGGGACGGGTTGCGGACCTCCCGCAGTCGCGAGGCGAGTTCACGCACCTCCTCGGCGGTGGTGGACCAGATCCGGGCGGCCAGGTGTTCGACGTAGGCGTCGGGGCCCTCGAAGACCCGCCCACCGGCTTCCTGGATGCGATTGCAGAAGTCGTCGTGCTCCCACGCCCCGCCGCCGGGCGCGCGCAGCGCCACCTCGTACAGCGGGCGGCCGGGCACGGTGAAGGGGACCACCGTGACGGGCGGCGAGGCGCTGGGTGAGTACTGGAGCCGGGCCCCGAAAGTCACCACCGATCCGGCCAGCGCCGTCTCCGCCGGGGATCCCCCGGCGAAGCTCAGCCACAGGTAGCCGTAGCGGCGGCCCTTGGCAGGGGCGCCTTCGCTCATAAGGAGCTTCAACGTGGTGGGGCGTGCCTTCCCGGCGGCGAGTTTGGCCGCGTTCAGGTCGAGCAAGTAGGGCCACAGAGCCTCCAGGGCGGTGGTCTTACCCGTCCCGTTGGGTCCCCGCAGCAGCAGCCGGCCCGAAGCTGCGGGCAGGTCCAGGTCTCCGTAGCGCCACACGTTCGACAATCCGGCGCCGACCAGGCGCCAGCGGCCGCCGAAACGGCCGGCGTTGCCGGATGGCACGGGCGGAGGCTGGGTGGTGAAGTTCAGGTCGAGGATGTCGCTCACCGCGGCTCCTTGTCTTCTTGCTGGTCGGTCGCGAAAATACTGAACAAGTCCGGGTCCTGGCGGGCCCGGCTGTCGCGTCTGCCCGCGCCTGGGGTGCGCTGGGCCGTCGGGGTGCTTGCTGGAGAGCGGGTGCGAGAGCCGGCTGCTTTGGGAGCGGCGGTGCCTTCTTCCGCCCAGCGGCCGGTGGCGGGAGCGAACCACCACTGTGGGCCGGCCACGTCATCGATGTGGTGGTCGGCGTGGGCGAGATGGACCAGGTTGGTGCCGGTCAGCAGGTCTCCGACCCGGTCGGCCAGCAGTACCGGGTCATTGGCGTATTCGGCGCCCCAACCGCCTTTTCCCGAGGCTTTGTTGTCGGCGAATTGCGTCAGTGCGGCGACCACCTCGTGATGCGTCATGCCGCGCCACCCCGGTCCGGGGCCGTCGCCAGCGGTGCCGTGCAGGGCAGCATGGTCGATCAGGAGCAGCGCGGCGTGCGCGACCGTGCCGGGGACGGGAAAGGGCATCGGTCCGAGTTCGCGGAAGTGGCGGAACACCTCGTCCGGCACGACGAAGGCCGCGCCTTCGCTGCGGCGCTCCAGGCTCAGTCCGAAGGCGGTCGCCAGGGGGGCGCCGTCGTCGCCCCGAACACGCTGACTCAGCCACTGCGCCTCGGCGTCGTCCAGCAGCGCGGTGTGCACGCAGGTGTCGTCCACCAGCGCACGGCGCATCCGGCGGGCCGCGTCCGGCTCCCGCTGCACCTGCTCGAGCCATCCCTGCGGGTCGGTCGCCGGATCGACGGTGCCGGGGTTGGCGACCACATGGGCCAGCCGGGTGTGGTGGATGGCAAGCAGGACCGGCGCCTGATCATCGTGGAGGTAGCCGTCCAGGTCGCCGTCGAGACGCTCCACCACGCCGCGTTCGTCGAGCATGCGCAGCGCGGCCACGATGGCGCGGCGCTCGCTGATGTCGCCCCGCTGCGGCAGCGCTGCCTCGGCTGCGGCGGAGCGGGCGGCGGTGACCAGGTGTCCGAGCCCGGTCCGGGGCGGCATCGACTCGGCTGCCGCGACCAGCAGGAAGAACCAGGAGCAGGCCGCGGGGCTCGGGCCCTGGCGCGCCCATACCTGGGGGCGCGGCGGAGCGCTCTTGCGCAACCGCACGAGGTTCCGTTCGATGACCAAGACCCACCCCAACCGGGCCACGGCGGAGCGCAGCGCACTCTCGTTGCGGCGCACCGCGGTGATCAGTTCGTCGTCCCGGCCGCCGACCAGCCAGGGTGTGGCCGCAAGACGGCGCAGCAACAAGGCCGCTTCGGCATCGGCCTCGGGCCGCCAGGCCCTGCGGCGCCGTGAGGTGTCCGGCGAGCCTGCTGCGGGGCCGGCGGATTCTTGGCGGATCTCCTGGCTCATGCGGCGCCTTCCTGCGACAGGCCGGTACCTGGTGTCTGACGGCTGCTCAGGTAGCCCGGGCCGCGGTGCGGGGTGATCCGCAGCGTGGCGCGCGCTGTCAGGTCGTCGGTCACGGAGACACCGGCAACCGCTTCCATGGCGGCACGGGAGGGGCGGCGGCCGGGCTGGTGAAACAGGGGAATGCGGCCAGGCACAAGAACGCGCCAGGTGGGGGCCTGCACCGTGCCGGTGGCGGTGCCGGTGTGGACCAAGGTGCAGGCCAGTCCCCCGTTGGTTCCCGTGCGTGCCGGGCCTGTTGCGCCTGCGCGAGCAGCGGCCATGAGGGCGGCGAGCGCCACCCGGGCTACGGCCTCGTCCAGCTGCTGGCCGGGGACCGCGGCCAGCACTGCGGCCACTGCTGCCGAGTGTTCGGCCTGGCGTCGCGCCCGGGCCGCGGCGACCTGGGCCCTGACCGCCGTATCATCGCGCGGCGCGCTGCCCCGGCCGCGCGGCCCGGAGCGGCCGGTGGTGCGAAGCAACGTTGGCACCGGCACCTGGGGGCCGCCGCGCCAGGAAGGGTTGCGGCCGGCTTCGTCCTCGTCGGACTGGCCATAGAGCTTGCGCCAGGCATGGTCGCCCACCGCGGCCTGGAAGATCTGCACCCCCACCTCAGGGGTCAGCACCGCGCGGGCCAGAGACAGAGCACGAGTACGGCTTGAGGCCGTCCCGGCTGACGAGTGCAGCCGGCGCAGGTTGGCATGCATGCTCGGCAACGTCCGCACCAGGCGCAGCGAGAACCGTGCCGCGCGCCCGGTGCGGACGTCGAACCAGGCGCGCAGTCCTTCCCAGTCCTCGATGCGGCCGCCGCGGGAGGCGGTGAGCGCGCCGGCGGCGATGAGATCACGGGCCTGGGAGGCATCGACTGACACCTGGGCCAGCGGGCCAAACCACGGCACGAGAGTCGTCACGGCCGCTGCGGCACGGGCGGAACCGGAGTCGAGTTCGGCCGCGACGCGGGTGGCGTAATCGACCAGCAACCCCTTGAGGTCCCCGGTGCGTTCCTCGTCCAGGTCGAACCGGTCGGCCAACGCCATCAGCGCATCCTCGGCACCGACCAGGGCAGCGTCCAGGTCGTCGTGGCTGGTGAACACCGCGCCCACCGCGTCCACGCACGCACCGTCCAGGCCGCCGACGACGGGCTCCCTCGCCTTCAGCGCGGCGGCGAGGGCCTCGAGGTGGGTGACGATGCGGTTCAGCGACACGATCGGGATCTCCCGCACCGTCGCCGTCCCGGCCAGGACCTGCCGGTAGAAGCGCTGGACGTGCCGGCCCGCGGGGCTGGCGGTGTAGCGCCAGTTCCGCGCCAGAATCTCCACATACCGGCGCGCCCGGCTGTTGTCCGACCGCACCGAGACCGCCCTCAGATCGTTGAGAGCGTTCAAACGCGTCTCCACCACCCGCGTATCCAGGCGAAGTCCCCCGGCCAGCAGCGCTGCCGTCACCTCAGCTGCCGTCAGATCGGTCACCGATCCTTCAAGCACATCCATGATCGCGATGTACTCATCGGACTCAGGACGCACCAGATAAGCGACGACCTGCCGCGCATCAGACACGCCGTCAGCCCTGGCAAAATCCGGCTCCTCTTGTACCACCACTCCCCCTCCGTGCTGCCGCAGGCCACGTTCCAGGCCTGCTTTTGGAAAGTAGACGCCGCCACCGACAACAGCCCCCAGAATCCGCGAAATCGAGGCTTAAACCCTCCCCCGCTAGTGGCCTGAATTCGTCGGCCTCGGCTACCCGCCAACAACCGCCACCGGCCCGCACCCTGCCCATCGCGCACGCGGGGACAAGGGCCCTCAGCAGAGGTCTTGACCTGCCCGAACTGATGCCTGGACAAGATCTGCGGCCGCTAGGAACGTTACGCCTGCGCGGCAACGGTCAGCGCCGTATCTCAGACCGCTCATCACGCGAAATCCAGCCAGACTTACACGACAAACAACCCGCAGCGGATACAGAAGGAGCGAGTACAAGCTTCAACCACGCAAATTCGATGAGAAGTTCGAATTTCAATCCGAGGCGCCCCCCACTCACAATTGCCACCTCTCACCGGCACCACAGCCACGGACCTGGCCAGCCTGTGGTTACAGCATCACCTGTATTGAAGCCCGGACTGCCGATCAGTCGTTTCCCCTCGCACTCGGTCAGCGGTGCCCACCATCGCCGGCCCGGCGGCGCGCGAGCCGGCCCCCGGTTCCGTCTTCCGCAGCCGGGACGGCGGCGGAAGTGCACGCTCATGGTCAGCGGACAACTCCCGCGTCCACGAGCAGGAGACAACGTCCGATTGACGCCGACCACCGCATCAGCGCCTGGCTTACCGGCACTCACGGCCGCTTGATGTGATCTGGAAGAGGCACCGCTGCCGCAGCCAGCCGGGTGGCGAGGACACGGCAAACCCGTAGGCGCTCCATCACATTTTGTAGAAAAGAACGCCAAGTGTGGGCAGCATGTCCGAGCTATGCGCTAAAAATCAGTACTGGACCGGAGACTGCGCTTGGGGGGTCCGTATGGTGCTGCTCGCTGTCTGCGTCGTCGTCCGATGCTCACTCGGTGGTCTGTCGTCGTTGCGAGGCCGCTGATGGGTCAACCGGGCGCTGGTGCACCGCTGTTCTTTCCCGAACTGACCGCTGGCTGTGACGTCATGCCACGGGATGTGGAGGGGGAACTGATCCTCTTCCTGGAGCATGTGGCGCAGGTGCGGCGGGGGCCTTTGCACTTGTGCAGTGCTTTCAACGCTGTGTACTTCGGATTCGACCTCGACCTGGGTACCTACGGCACCGGCATCCTCGATCCGGACATGTTCACGCTCCTGCGCCCCGGTGGCAGAGATCCGCTTCCGCCGGTGGGTTCGTTCGTACGGGTAGAGCGTGGGACGCGGTCCTTGTGGGGCGAGGTCTCGGCATCGTTCGGTGCGTCGCCGGAGGTAGAAGAGGATGGATGGGTGCCGGGTGCACTGTCAGGAGCACCGTGCACCGGGGAAATGCAGGACACGTTTTCACGCGCTGTGATCGACTGGGACGTCCTGGGAGCATTGACTGCGGCCGAGCACAAGGAACTCGCCCGGATGCGTCGGTCTCCGGTCGGTGTGGTGGACGGCCGTGGCCATGTGATGGGGCCGCTGCATGCGGGCGGATCAGTGTCGGGGCGCGACCACAGCGGGCTGTATCGGCAGTTTCTGTTGGGGCCTGGCAGGCGGCTGCTGGCGGCAGGCAGCCTCGGGACGTTATTGCAGGGGCCTGAGGGTGTTGTGGCTGCGGAGCGGGCGCTGCAGGTGTGCTTCGAGACGCTGGCGGAGCTGATGCGCCGGGCTCCGGGGCTGGCGGTGTGGGATCTGTACGCGCAGCCGCTCGACCGCCATCAGCAGTTTGCTTCCGGTCCGGTGGCCAAGGAGCTGACGGACCGGGTCGCACGGCCAGCTCCGGGAGGAACGCCGCGCTATACCGCGGTATGGCCGCTGCTGACCGGTTGGGAGCGCGAGGTGGGCGACGAGCACACCCTGGCGCTCACCGCTGCGGGCTCTGCGGTGGTGGATGCCAACCTGGTACTGGCTTCCACCGTCGTTGACGGTCGCGTTCGACGCAACGTGGATTTGCGTATCGATGACAGTTGGCAGCAGGGCGGGATCTGGCGGGCGCAGGGACTTCCCGTCGACGCGGTGCTGGCGGATTGCGATCCTTTGATCCCGGCTGGCCTGGGGCACCTGGAGCATCTGCGGCCCGAACCTGCCGCCGAGCAGAAGGCGCCGGAAGAAGCCTCCGTGGTGCGCGTGGAGCACCTTGACGAGGCGCTGCTGGTGGTATCGGTGGCGCTGTCGGGTACGGACCTGGCGGCCGGGCTGCTGCCGTTGTCCGGTCCGGTCATGGCGCTGCTGGGCGGCGGGCCGCTGACGGTTGAGCTGCACCACAGCGGGCAGCACCTGGTCCGCGACCTGGCTACGCAGGTCACGGACCGGGCACTGGACGGGTTGGCGCCGATGCGGTGGCCGGACTCGTTTTATCCCGGTATCAAGATCACTGTGGCTGCGGCCCGGGCAGGCCGGCAGATCATTGCCACCACATCGCTCCTCCCGGAGCCTGTTCTCGTGGGGGATAGGCCCCTGGCCTGGGACTTCGATCCGGGGCTTCTGGCTGCGGCGTGGGGTCTGCCGGCACTTGCTCCGCCCGGGGACCCCGGGGTCGTGGTGCCCCGGCCTGTGCACGGGGGCTACCGGCCGCCGGTGACGGCGCTGGAGAAGTTGATCGTGGCTGCTCTGCTGCGCGACGGCAGAGTCGGGCCAGCCCGCTCCCGGTCGCTGGACGGCCTGCAGCTGAGTGCGGCCATGTTCGGCCCGGATGTGGTGAGCCCGCCCTTGTTGTGGACAGTGATGCACACCTGTGAGGACATGGCCGCAGCCGGCCTGCTCACCCGCACAACGGTTGCCCACGCAGGCGTTTTGCCGGATGTCTTCACCTGGTGGCCCGATACCGAAGAGGCCCGGCAAGCGCGCCAGATCGCCGAAGGCGCTGATGCGGCGTCGCGGCAGATACGGCACTGGCGGCGCCCGTGGGAGCGGCGACTGCCGGACGGCTACCGGGCCACCCCCGCCGCGCAGGAGCGCTATGCCCGCTGGCGCTTGGAGGTCGACGGCCCCGATGCCGACACCGAACTGCCGCCGGGTCACACCTTTGTACGCGGCCACCGCCGGGGCCAGGGACAGGCTCCCGCGTGGCACCAGCACCTGTACCGCTGAATTTCTGAACCGCCGAAAGGACCCTTGTGGCACGTCGCGCCCCGCGTAACCCACACCGCAGCCTTCCCGAGCCGCAGCGCACGGCATACCGGGAGCTGACCAAAGCCACCGAAGAGCTGTCCGACCCTGTAGGTGACGTGCTGGCTTTGGTCACGGAGGAGCAGCTTTCCTCGATGCTGGAGCGGCTCAGCCGCAAGCAGCGCACTGTGGTACTGCAAGAACTGCGTACCCCTGCGGTCGGACAGCCGTCCACCCATGCGGTGCGGCAGGCACTCGGCGCTCTGCGCAGGAGCGACAGACCACAGAAGACATCGATCATCGGCATGCTCACCCAGCCCACCATCGACGGCATGCAGGAACACCTGTCGGCCTGGCTGGAGAACGGTTCCGAGCAAGAGCTGGCCAGGCTGGAGGATCTGGCCCCGGACCGCACGGTACTTCTGCTCACCGGCCTGGTGCAGTGGATCCTGGCCCCCTCCGGTGTGCCGTTGCTGCACCTAGTCCTGCGGGACCACGCCTTGTCCTCATGGCCTGGGGACGTCACCGAGAATATCGTCCGGGCCTGCCGCGCTGTTGAGGATTGCCTGCGGGACCGCCCTGCCGGCGGCACACCGGCGGACCCGTCAGCCGTACAGGACGACGCAAAAAGCTCCGATGCCGGACCACCTGACCATGCCGGAGCCCCCTCGGATGTGGCCGAGGTGCCGGATCCTCCCGGTACTGCTCTCGATCTGAGCACCGCGGTGGCCTGTGCGATCCAGGTCGAGCGGCTGAACCACGCTTTCGCTGCCGCCTCGCGCGCCGTTGCCGGTGCGGCGGCGATGCTGGCCGCCGGCCGGGTGGTGCCCGCCGAGCAGATTCACCCGCTACAGGAGGTGCGCCTAGTGGCCAGGGAGGTACACGCGGCGTTGGTCACCGCGCTGGGCGGCCCGGCTCATGACCCGGGCCGTGACCTGCCGGACCTGGTGCACGCGCTGGTAGCCCTGGCTGCATCTGCCGACCAGGACGATCAGTTGCGGGAAATCCTGCATCAAGTGGGGGCTGCGAAAGGCCCGGAAGGTCATCCTGCACTCGTGGTGTTGCGCACCGCGGCGGCCACGTTACTGGCAGCCGGTCCATGGACCGACGGGCAACGGCACGACGCAGAGTCCCTGGCAGCAGTCGCGAAGCTGGCTCACGCCGTTGAGGCCGACGACGACGAGGAGGCAGACACGCTCACTGAACATCTGCGACAGAACCTGCCGGCGTCCATCGCGCCCGTGGTGACCCTGGTTCTCCGCGGTAAAGCCCTCATAGCCTCCCGTCCCCGCCAGGACGGTCTCACGAACGATCAAGAACCGCGGCACACAGGCGAGCCTGTCCCTCAGCCCCTGCCCGCTGACGGCCCCCGCCACGCCCAGGAACAGGACGCAGCGCCCGGCGCTGACCGCGGGCCACTGCCAGAGGCCGGCGCGAAACCGTTACCGGCTCCGGGTCCAGCCCCGGACTCGCAGACGGCAGATGACACCGGCACTTCAGCGGAGGGCACCTCCCTGCCCGGGCTTGCGGCTCCGCGGTTCGCCGACGACCCCGCGGATACCGATCAGCACGTTGCCCTTCAGCACCCGCCCATCGCTGCCAAGGCGGAGCAGCCTGACACTGCGGAGGACGCACCAGAGGTTCACCACCGCTCTGTTGCCTCTCCCCTACTTGCCGACCTGACGATGCGCGGCCAGCTGGCCCTGGCCCACCATGCCGCGCATGCGCTGAACAATCACGAGACCGCATCGGCGCTGAGGGCCGTGGCGCTGGCAGAAGCCATACGGTCAGACACCGGCGCGTGCGCCCAGGAAGTGCGCGCAGCGGTCACCGGTCAGCTACAGCACGGTGTTCCGGCCGGGCTGCCCGACCGGCTGATGGTGCTGGCTGCCGCCGTCCGCTCCGGACTGCTGGCCGGAGACCCCGACAGCGGCGAACTCGCCTTGAAGATCGCCGACCGACTGCATCACCTACCCGGAACACGGGCGGTGGCAACGGCGATCGGCAACGCATCGGCCCGCGGGCAGCTGTCCGGCCGGACCACACTCAACGTCCTGGCCGCACGCCCCGACACCTCCGACGAACTCACGGTTATCTGCGACACCGCCCGGGAGGAACTGCGCAACAGCCCCAGTCTCGGGAACAATCTGCGCGCCAAGCAGTTCGCGGACCGGTGGTGGGGATCCGACGGGCGGATCGGCGTCCTGCTCAACGCGGTGGCCGACGACCGGCGCGACTTGGCCGCGAACGCCCGGCATCAGCTGAGGGAACTGAGCGCGCCAGGAGCTCTGCCGGGTTTCTTGGACCGTGACGACAAAGCCGTCCGGGGTTCCTCGCGCAAGCTCCAGAACGCCGCAGGTTCCCGGATCCTGCAGTACGCGGCCAACTCCCTGGACATCGTCCAGCAATGGCTCGTCCTGATAGCCCAGACCCAGCCCCGTGCGACCGACCCCCTGTCGTTCCTGCATCAAGCGGTAGCTCCGCACCACCAGCCCATGGCCGACGAACTCACCGCCCTGGAGGAGAGCGACCCCGGGTCCCTGCTCGCCTCGGCTGCCCGGGTCTGCCGGCAGAGCCTTGAAACGACAGTGCTGCTCCTGGCAGGTGGAACCCTCACCGGCACCGAGCCCGAACCCACCGCCGTCCTGAACACCGACCTGCTGCGCTGCCCCGACCTGGAACTCGATTCCCGTCTTGCCCCGGCACGCACCCCCACGCTGGAGGACATCGCAGCCGCCGACCGCGCCAACTGGGAACAAGCGGTGCGCGCCGGCATCGAACGGGAGAACTACGCCGTCGCGCGCATCGCCCTCGATGCCCTGGAACAGGCCGATGCCACTTCGACGGCCCCGGTCGACGAACTGCGCACCACGCTGAATACCCACCGTGCCCGCAGCGGCAGCGCGCTCAGAATCCTGCACAGTGACCTGGCCCGCGACATCGATACCGCCACCCGAATGGGCCGTGTGCCCGAACCGGGGCGCGCACGGATCACCGCTCGGCTGGAAGCGGTCCACGGAGCGCTGGCCGGTGACGGTCTCGGCGCAGTCCGCCGTGAGTGCCAGGCCATCCGCGGCGATCTCGCGCTGCTGGCCGAAGAGGCTGCCTCCCTGCTTCAGGAGCGGGCCACCCGCGAACTCAACGAGGTCAGCGCCTCCACGCAGCTCGCTGACGATGTACGCCACTTGATCACCGAAGGTGACCTTGCCACGGCCGAGGAATACCTGCTTGCAGCGCGTGAGGGACAAACGCCGCCGCGTGCGCAGCACACTGCTCTGGCCGACTTCAACGCCTTCTTCCCCGCAGTGCCGCAGGCTTTCGCCGACGGCATCACTCTCGCAGTGATCGCAGCCGTCGAAAACGGCAGCAGCCTGGGTCCCCTGGATTTCGGCCCCCTGTCCCCCGGCGACCGCAAGACCGCCGTGGAGGCACTGACCGCATGGCACCAGACAGCGACCCGCTGGTCCCAGGTCCGGTCCAACACCTATGTACTGAAACCGGCACTGCGACTGGCCGGCATCGAGTACCGGCGGGAGGAAGACTCCGGCCTGCCCGTCGCCTCACCGCTCCGGCGCTGGGTCGACCTGCGCGATGTGACCCTGATCGGTGACGTGCGGCTACCGGCTTTCGGTACCCAGGCCGACGGTCGGCTCCGGCTGCTGATGACCTCCGAAGTCACCGACGCCACCAAGCTCCTGGCCTGGGTACAGCAAGATCCCAGCTCCATCCCTGTTGTCATCGCGTTCATCGGCACCCTGTCCCCGGCCCAGCGCAAAGCCCTCGCCACCGCGTGCGCCGAACGTCCCGCCAAGCCCGTCCTTGTACTGGACGCCGCCGCCCTGGTCTACCTCGCAGCCCGTGGAAGCGGCCAGTTCGCGCTGACCGAACGCATCCTGGCGCCCTTCAGCGCCATCAACCCCTACACCCCCGACGCCAACGAAGCCGTGCCGGGGGAAATGTTCTACGGCCGCCGCGAAGAACTGTCCGCCGTGACCGACCAACAGGGCGTGAGCCTCCTGTACGGCGGACGTCGCCTGGGCAAATCAGCCCTGCTGCGTGCGGCTGGCCGCCGCCACGCACTTACCAGCGGTCACATCGCTCTCTACCTCCCGCTGCCCAGCAATCTGGCCTCTGGCACGGAGGAGATCTGGGACATGATCGCCACCGAGGTGACGAGAGCCGGAATCAGCCCGGCACCCGGCAGACGGGCCACCACCGTCTTCAGGCGTGTGCAGGACGACATCACCGCCTGGCTTGCCGAAGACCGCACCCGGCGGCTGCTTCTCCTGCTCGACGAATGCGACACCTTTTTCGACGCCGAAGCCGATGCCGGATTCCCCCAGACCACCCGCCTGCGGGATCTCATGAGCGCCACCGAGCGGCGCTTCAAACCGGTCTTCGCGGGCCTGCATCAAGTCCAGCGCTTCGCCGGTCTGCCCAATCAGCCGCTGGCCGAAGCTCATTTCGGCAGAGCCCTGGTCATCGGACCACTCTCTCCCGGCTCGGCCTACCGCCTTCTGCAGGAACCGGCCGAAGTACTGGGGATCAGCTTCGCCCACGACAGTTTCGTCCACCGGCTCCTGGCCTACTGCAACTACCACCCCAAGCTCTTGCAGATCGCCGGCGAAGCCCTCATCCGGGAAGCGCTGGCCAGCCGCACAGCCGACGGACCCCCGTGGACCATCGACAACGACATCCTCGAACGGGTCATCGGCTCCCCCGATCTGCGGCGCCGCATCCGCGATACAGTCCGCCTCAATCTCAACCTCGACCCCCGTTACAAAGTGATCGCACTCCTCATCGCGCACCACGCTCACACCCACGGCGTGGAACGCAGCATCACCACCCGTAGCCTGCGCCAGCTGTGTACCGAATGGTGGCCCGAAAGCTTCAACCGGCACACCGCCGACGAGTTCCGCGCCCTGCTGGAAGAAATGGTGGGCCTCGGTATCCTGGCCACCGAACGCGACGGCTGGCGCCTGCGCTCCTCCAACGTCCTTCGGCTGCTCGGCAATCCCGACGCCATCGAGGAAGAACTCCACGCCCACGACGCCGGCGACATCCCCACCCAGCTCTCCATCAGCCAGGCCCGGCGCCCACTGCCCGGCGCCCGGATCAGCCCCCTGACCGAACGCCAGATCGCCGGACTGGTCAAACGGGGCAATGCGCTGCGCATTGTGCTCGGCACGGACGCCACCTGCCTCAATGACGTCACCAGCGCCCTGGCCGACCAGCAGAAACGGACCCCCAGCGACCTGGCACCACTGACCGAGCCCTCCACCCTCGCCGCCTACCGGCGGGCGCTGACCTCCGGCAAAGCCCACGGTCCGCACCGGCTGATCATCAGCGACATGCGAGGGTTCAGCCCCGACGCGGTCGACAACGCACTGCGCGACGCCGTCACCCGCCAGCCGGCCTCCGGCGTTACCCGCTGCGTCATCGCTCTCATCGATGCCGGAAACCGCGAGCACCTCCAGGTCATCTCCCGGCACGCGGAAGAAGATGTCCTCGTGCCGCTGCAGCGCGTGACCGCCGACGGAATCCGCAGCTGGGTCACTCCCAGTGAAACCCTGACAGGGTTCAACGATCCCGAGAACCGCCGCCGCCTGCATGCCACCACCGGTGGCTGGCCCATCCTACTCAACCAAGCCTCGGATCTCGCCTCCGCCAAACACACCGCCGCCGATATCTGCCGCAACCTCCACGACAACCTCACCACTCCCGCCGGCGCCCAACGCTTCCTGGAAGCAGCCGCCCTCACCGACCCGGCCCTGCAGTCCGTACTGCAAGATCTGGGCGAACTCGACGAACCCCTCTCCGCCGACGACCTCATCGATCTCCTCAGCGCCGACCACTCCGACCCCGCCAACGACCTCACCACCCTCCGCCGCCTGGCAGCACTCACCGAGACCCCCGGAACCACCGACCTCGCCCTGGAAGCCACCGTCGCCACCACCTGGCGTGTCTTTCATACCCAATGACCCCGGCCGCTGCGGGCCCTTCTCCCGGCTACCGAAAGGCCCGTAGCCAAGCCCTCCCTCGGCGTACCGCTACCGGCCCTGGCCCTATGCTGGCCGGATCCGTGCCCCCGCCGAGGCGAGGCGTCGGTGGCCGAGCGTGTAAGGGGTCTGTCAAACGAGTGGCTCTGTTCCGTAGTCGGTGGTGACGATAGGTGACTGGCGTCGTTGACGTCGCATGCGAGATGTCAACTCTCTTGTGGCCACGGTGTTTTCAGGGCTCTCGGCGCTGGTCGTCGATGATGTGGCGGACGACGGCGACGTGATCCGGGTCTTGGCCCGGACCCGGGATGTTCCCGTGCCGTGCCCGATGTGCGGGACGCCGACGGGGAAGGTGCACGGGTATCACGGTCGGACCGTCGCGGATGTACCGGTGGATGGCCGCGGGGTCGTGATCAACGTCCAGGTGCGGCGTCTGGTCTGCCCAGCCCTGAGCTGTCGGCGGCAGACCTTCCGCGAGCAGGTCCCTGGACTGCTGGAGCGCCTCCAGCGCCGCACCACGCGTCTGAGCAGGCAGGTCTCGGGGGTGGTCAAGGAGTTATGCGGCCGGGCGGCTGCCCGGCTGGCCCGGACGCTGGCCGTGCCCGTCTCCTACGCCACCGCCCTGCGCGTCCTGCGCCGTATCCCCGCCCCGACGGTGCGGATCCCACGGGTGATCGGGGTCGACGACTTCGCCATGCGCCGCCGTCACCGCTACGCCACGATCATCATCGACGCCGAGACCGGGGAACGTGTCGACGTCCTGCCCGACCGCGAGGCCGCCACCCTGGAGGCCTGGCTGCGCGGGAAGAAGGGGATCGAGGTCGTGTGCCGGGACGGCTCGGCCACCTATGCCGAGGCGATCCGCCGGGCACTGCCCGAGGCGGTGCAGGTCAGTGACCGATGGCATCTGTGGCGCAACCTGTGCGACAAGGTTCAGGCCGAGGTCCGCGCCCACGCCCCTTGCTGGGCCGCCGTCAACCCGCCCCGGCCCGGCGGCATCCGTGAGCAGACCACCCGCGAGCGCTGGCAAAAAATCCACACCCTCCTCGACTCCGGTGTCGGCCTGCTCGACTGCTCCCGCCGCCTGAACCTCGCCCTGAACACCGTCAAGCGCTACGCCCGCATCCCGCAACCGCCCGCCGATCGCATCGCCCCCCGCTACCGGCCCACCCTGGTCGACCCCTACCGCGACCACCTGCGCCGACGCCGGTCAGAGGACCCGGCCGTCCCTGTCACCCACCTCCTGGACGAGATCAGGGAACTGGGCTACACCGGCAGTGCCAACCTGCTGGTCCGCTACCTCAACCAAGGCCGTGCCGAAGGCGACCGCCCCGTGACAACCCCCCGCCGCCTCGCCCGGCTCCTGCTCACCCACCCCGAACACCTGCGGACCAAGGACACCACCCTGCTCGGCCTCCTCACTGCGGCCTGCCCGGAGATGACCGCACTCACCCGACTCACCGGCGAGTTCGCCGCACTCCTGACCCCGGCCAAGGCCAACGGCAACAGGCTCACCCAGTGGATCACGACGGCCCGCGCCTGCGACCTGCCCCACCTGCACAGCTTCTGCAACGGCCTCGAAATCGACCGCACCGCGGTGAACGCCGGCCTCACCCTCCCCTACCACAACGGCCGCACCGAAGGCGCCAACACACGAACCAAAAGAATCATGCGGCAGATGCACGGCCGAGCAGGATTCGACCTCCTCCGCCACCGCATCCTGCTTCGATGACAAGGACCCACCGTCACCACCGACTACGGAACAGAGCCACTCGTTTTACAGTCCCTGTGTAGAGGTGGTGGCCGCGTTGTAGGCGGCGGCGAGACAAGGGGCTTGCATGGCCGGAGAGTTACAGGTCCTGCACGAGGACAGCGCTGGGGTGCGGCGGACGCTTCCGATCGAGCAGATGGCGGGGGTGCCGCTGGCCGAGCGGGGCGAGGTGTGGCGGCCTTCGCGGCATCCCACACAGCGCAGCAAGGCCACCTGGTGGTGGGCGGCGACGAACCGGCGGCTGGTGGGCTGCCGGTCGGAGAGCCGGCTCTGGACGGCGCTGGTGCTGGATTTCCATCCGTCAGTTGTGGACTTCGGAGCCTGGTGCGCCGAGCTGGTCTGGCGCGAGCGGGGGCGGGAGCGGCGGCTGGTGCCGGACTTCTTCGTGCAGAGCGCCTCGGGGAAGCTGGTGGTGGTCAACTGTTCGCCGGCGACCGGCCCCAAGGAGCGGTTCGAACGGCAGCAGGAGGTGCTGCGGGAGGCCTGTGGGAGGGCCGGTTGGGTGCTGGCCGCGCCGCTGCTGCCGAGCGCAACCGCGTTGACGAACCTGCGCTGGGTCTCGCGGCGGCGCCACCCGCGGTTCGGCGACGCACAGGTGGAGGCGGCGCTGGTGCAGGCGTTCGCGCAGCCGCGGCCGCTGTTGGACGGCGTGGACGGGTGCGGCGTCCAGCCGAAGCTGGTGATGCCGCGGCTCTACCACATGTTGTGGCACCGGCGGCTGGGGACCGACTGGGAGGCGCCGCTGGGCCCGGACTCACTGCTGGTTAACCAGGACACGTCGGCCGTGGTGAGGTCTGCCTTCGCCGCGGAGGCGACGTGAGCGCGGGAGTGCTGGAGCGGCGCGGGTCGCTGGCGGTGCGCACGGCGCCGCGCGGAGTGCTGGTGCGCAGCGACCAGGTGCGTTGGCGCGGGGCCCGGTACACCGTGGCGGGGCTGGATGGCGTGATGGTCCACCTGGCCGAGAGCGCGAACGCGGAGGCAGCCTCGATCACGGTGCCGCTGCCGGTGCTGGCAGCCTCGCGGGACTTCGCCGTCCTGGACCGCGCCGGGGTGCCGGTGCCGCAGGCTGAGCTGCCGAACTTCGCGCTGCTGGAGGGGATCTCGCAGAAGGCGGCGGAGGACGCGCTGGCGTGGGAGCGCGCGGTGGTCGAGGTCGACACGGGGTTGCCGCCCGACGCTCCCGAGAGGGCGCGGCCGCGGCCGGCGTACGACCCGGCGTCCACGACGCTGGTGCAGCGATACCAGGCGAAGGCGGCCGAACTCAACAGCGTGTTGAAGTGGTCGGTGTCGTGGCAGACGGTGCAGGCGAAGCGGTTGAAATATCGTAGGCACCGCACGGCGCTGGCGCTGGTGGACGGGCGCAGCATCAATGCCGTGCAGTTGTGCGGGCGCACCGATCCGCTGGTGGTGGCGGCGCTGCTGATGTTGGTCGAACGCCAGCAGCGGCGGCTGGATCCGCCCAGCGATGCGCGCAAGCTGTTCAAGGACGTGCGGCGGGTGGTGCGGGCCAAGCACGGAGGGCTGGTGCGGATGCCGGCGGAGCCGACGATGTACAGGCTGCTCCAGCGGCTGGGCATCCGGGCGCGGGACCTGGGCAGGGTGCCGACGGGCAGCGCGGTGCGCGGGGGCCGCCGTTGTCGGTGACGCGGGCATCTGCGCCCGGGGAGCTGGTGCAGATCGACTCGACCGATCTGGACGTGTGGGTGATGGGCGACGACGGCCAGCCGGCGCGGGTGGAGCTGACGGTCGTGGTAGACGTGGCCACGCGTAGCATCCTGGCGGCGGTGCTGCGGCCCAAGCAGCCGGCGAAGCGCGGCAAGAAGCGCCCGGGCGGGGCGGGGAAGTCTGAGCTGCCGCGTCCCAGGGGCCGGGCGACGAAGGCGGTGGACGCGAGTCTCCTGCTGGCGCAGTGCATGGTGCCGGTGCCGATGCGACCGGGCCACGACCCGGCGGTGCTCGCCAGTGCCTCGGACCTGCCGTACGAGGAACTTCTCGCGCTGGACCCGAGGTTCGCGCACGCCGCCGCGCGCCCGGTGATCATCCCGGACCTGATCGTGATCGACCACGGCACTGTGTTCGCCGGGCGCACGTTTTTCGACGCCTGCGCCTACCTGGGGATCTCGGTGCGTCCCGCGCGCAAGCGTACGGGGCGGGACAAGGCGATCGTGGAGCGCACCTTCGGGTCGATCAAGTCGGGGTTCAGCCAGTACGTGAACTCCTACACCGGCAAGGATCCCGTGCGGGTGCGCCGGAGCATCGACGGGCTCGAGCTGTGGACGGTGGCCGAGCTGGACGACAAGCTGCAGCAGTGGATCGCGCTGGAATGGCAGAACCATCCGCATTTGGAGCTGTTCGACCCGCGGGACGCCTACCTGCCCGACCACTCCCCGAACCAGATGTACCGGGCGCTGGTGGAGATCGACGGCTATCTGCCGATCCCGATGGGCGAGACGGACTACGTGCCGTTGCTGCCCACCGCCTGGGTGGGGGTGTCCGCGCAGGGCATCCGGTTCCGCAACCGGACCTACGACAATCCCGAGCGCGATCCCGAGAAGGGCCTGAACCCGTTCCGGGGTGTGCGCTGTCCGCTGCGGCGGCGCGGCAAGGGCGGCTGGGAGATGCGCTACAACCCGAACGACCCCTCGCGGGTGTGGCTGCGCGACCCCAGCGGCGAGAACGCGTGGGTGGAGGCGGTGTGGGTACACCAGGAGCGGATCGGCTCGCCGTGGACCGAGTACCTGTGGGACATCGCCAAGGCCCTGTACCTCGAGCGCGGTGGCTCGTTGAAGGATTTGGAGGCGGAGCGGGCGATCGCTGACGCCTTGGCGGACTTGTTGGAGGAACTGGGGCGCGGACCGGCGCGCACCGGTGCGCAGCCCCGGGTGCCGGACGGGTACGCGCCGCTGCCGCCGGCCGCGCCGCGCAAAAGGTTCGACCCGTATGCAGGAAGGGACCCGTCGTTGTGGGCGCCGAACCCACCAGCGGTGTCTGCGCCTGTGCAGGTACAGGCTGCTGCGCCGGCGGCGGGGGCGGATCCGCTTGCTCTGGAGGCGGCGGGGCTGTCCCCTGCGGCCGGGTCGGTCCGCCTGGACTGGGTGCAGGGACCGTTGGCTCCCGATCCGTTGCTGGGGGCCTCGGAGAACCCGTGGCCAGCGACAGCCCGCAGCGCGCAGCAGGGGCGTCGGGAGGATCTGCAGGGCCGCTATCGGGAGGTGTTCGCCGATCTCGACGACGAGCAGGGCAACGGTGAGCGGGGCGGCGACGGTTGAGGTGCTGCGGCCGGGCCGCGGGATCCGGCGTGGCGTTGTGCAGGAAGGCGCAGTGCGCGTGATGCGGGAGGGAGCGGTCGTATGAGCTTGGATCTGACCAGTGCGGAGGCGCTGGCGTTGCTGGAACCGACGGTGCCGGAGCAGTTGTTCCTGGCTCCGCCGGCGCCGTCGTGGACGACGGACTGCCACGCCTGGAAGGACAACGCGTTGCAGCGTCTGGAGCCGCCGAAGCTGATGGACTGCGCGCCGCAGGGCTTTGATGTCGCCGACACCGATAAGAGGCTGCTCTATCACGGGCGGATGCGCACCGTGCAGACCACCGCGATCTCCGGTGCCTCCCTGGCGGTGGCTCGGCAGGTCCTAGCCAACCGGCAGCGTGAGTGCGGGTATGTCGGGGTGATCGTGGATGGGGCGCGCGGGACGGGCAAGACCACACTGTTGCAGGCGGTGGGGGTGCACTGGGAGCGGCGGCTGCAGGAGCTTTACGAGCCGGACGAGAATCGGATCCCGGTGGTGTGGCTGCCGGTGCCGGCGTTGACGCGGGCGAACACCCGCAACTGGTCCGCCGCGTTCGCGCAGTTCCTGGGGCAGAATCGCGAGGGCGGGAACCTGACCGCCTCGGTGATCGAGGCGATGCGTAGGGCGCGGACCCAACTGGTGCTGATCGACGGGATCGAACGGCTGCGGACCCGGGCGGACGTGGACGCGTCGTTCGAGCAGTTGGAGGAGATCTGTGAGAGTACCGGGGCGACGTTCGTGTACTGCGGGCGCGGGTCAACGAGCATCGTCGACCGCGTCACCCGTGACAATGTGACTCCTTTGGATATGGGCCTGAACGAGGAGCTGCGGGGTGACCACCCGGTGCTGCAGTTAGGCCGGATCGGTTTCAGTGACGCGGACTTGCCGAAGTTCGGGCGGATCCTGGACGGCTTCGACGGACTTGCGCCTGTACCGGCACGAGCCGGGGGACCTGCGGAAGCTGGCGGGCTACCTGCACATGCGCGCCCACGGCTATCTGCGGGCGCTTTCGCAGTTGATCTGTCAGGGGGCGCAGGCTGCGATCTTGGGGAAGCAGGAACGCATCACCGAAGAGTTGCTGGAGCAGATCCCGCTGGGCCGCACCGTGGTGCTGTGACGCCGCGTCACCGCGCAGGCGGCGGCATGCCGCCAGGGCGCTTGCGGGCGGCGATGTCCAGCAGGACATCCAGGGCGTGCTGCTGCGCCGGGGGGAGCATGCCGGGCGGGCGCGACAGCGGTGGAGCCGGGTTCGAGGAAGGGGGCGCGGGTGGCGGCAGCGCGTGGTGGGGCCGGGCGGCAGGCGCGGAGGTGGCGGGCGCCGCAGCGGCTGGGGCGGTGGAAGGTCGAACTGGTGGGCGGGGAGTCCACGGGGTCTTTCGCGCGGCGGCTGGCGGACGCCAACGGGATCCCGTTGGAGGAGTTCTGGCCCATGTTCGGCGTCCCGCTGCGCAGGGGTGGCGTGCCGGGCGACCCGCACTGCGGCGACGGGTATTTGAACGCCGCGGCGCTGGAGCGGTTTGCGTTCATGGCCGGGCGCCCGGTGGGCGTGCTGCAGTTCGTGCTGCCGAACCTGCGGCCGCAGCGGCTGCTGGCGGCAGGCGGCGGCCCGGTGTGGGACTGGCCGTGGGACACCCCAGGCTGCTTTCTGGTGCGAGTGTGCAAGATGTGCACCCATGCGAACGGGGTCGGTTTGGACGCCTACCTAGCCGCGGACGCCCCGTGGCAGGTCTGCGCCCGGCACGGGCGCTGGCTGGACAACCGGGGCGGCGGGGCGGCCGCGATCGGCCTGGCACGGCTGCCGGAGGTCGTCCAGGCCCACCAGCTGCGCGTGCAGTTGGAGCGCCGCCTTGGCGCCGGCGGGCGGGCAGCGTTCGCCGATGCCTACGCGATGATGTCGTGCTGGTGGAATGTCCCCGCCTTCAACTCGCCCCTTTGGCAGGTCCGCAGGCGCCTGCTCGGCGGTGCCGGGCGCGACGAGCTGCGCGTCGCGCCGCTGCTGTTCTACCCCGAGGCGGTGGCTTTGGCCCGGGCGTTGGCCGTGCGCGAGCGGTGGCGCCAGCGGCGCACCCTGTCCCCGCGCATGGATGCAGTCTGGCTTGCGGGCGTCGCCGAACTGCTGGCGGCGCGCGACGTCCCGCGGGACCCGGTACTGGAGTTGGTCGGGATCTGGACCGGGCAGCACCCGTTGATGGAGCCGCCGTGCTCGCGCGCCGCCCGCCTGCAGGCGCAGACCGAACGCCCGGCCCGGGGCTGCCACCGGCGGCTGCCGTCGGCGGCCCCGCACACCGAGCAGTCGCTGGAGGCGACGCTCGGCGAGCGGTCCTGCCTGCCGTGGCGGCTGGGCGACTTGATCACCACTCAGCTGCAACCGGCGCCGCGTGGCTGGTACCTGGGCGGCCGTGCGTAACCGTACGCGTCAGCGCGCTGGGGCCGGTTCACCGCACAACTTCGAAGCCGTAGTAGCCAACCCAGTTGCCCAGGTGCTCGCGGGTCTCGCGGTACAGGTCGGCGGCCCAACTGCGGGCGGTTTCCTCGTCGGGCAGTCCGCCGATGGCGAAGTGGACGGGTCCGGTACTCCCCCAGGCTGCCTCGCCCGCGCGGACTGCTTCCTCGATCGCGGCCTGCAGAACAGTGGCCGCTTCGTGCTGCACGAAGGCCAGCTTGGTGGTGGAGGTGTCGACCCGTGCGCTCCACCCGTCGGCCCGCTGCAGGATGCACGCGAGCGGAGCGTTATCCCGGCGGGCCTTGGCGTAGACGGCTGACAGGGCGTGCGGGCGGCCGGTGATGTCGACAACGGCGTCCCGTTGGCCGGTTTTTGTCGGTGTCTGATTCCGGCGTACTTGTGGGGGGCGGGATTCGCCGGGGGCCTGGTCGAACTCGGCTGCGCGGCGGGCCAGTTCCCGAAGCGCGTTCAGAGCACGGCGTTCGTCGGCGGCCAGGGTCGCGAGGATCCCCAGGTGCTCGTGGAACCAGGCTCCCAGCGGGAAGGAGCCGGCGGGCCGCTCGCACTCCTTTTCCATGTGGTCTGGTGTGCCGCGGGGATGTCCAGGTGGCCTTGCTCTGCCAGGAACCGGGCTGCGTGGGTCAGTCCCAGGCTGAATCGGCTCTCCTTGCCGGCGTCCCTGGCGGACTGCAGCAGGCTCTCGGCGTAGGGCTCCACTCCGATCTGCAGCAGCAGGTCCTGCTGCTCGGGTGTCAGGCGGAAGAACATGGACTTCTGTTTCCTCAACCAGTGGGCGGTGGCAGGGTCCTGCTCAGAGGGGGCGCGCGTGGCCAGGTTCTGTGTCTGTCCCGGGCCGCAGCAGCGGGCCTTGACCAGGGCGTAGTCGCGCTGCCAGGCGAGCAGCCAGGGCGGGTTCCACCACCGGTCGATCCGGTCCAGAGCGCTTTGCACGTCGGCATCCAAGTTCCCGGCGCGGGCGCCGGCGCGGCAGGTGCCCAGCCACTTGCCCAGCGCGTATCCGCCGACGACGGTGGCGGTGGAGACGGCGAGGTGGCCGTGGGTGCGGGCGAACAAGCGGGCATGGTCGAGCAGGGCCTGTGTGGGGGTGGGCAGCGTCCAGTGCATGTCCAGGGGTTCCAGCGCGGTGCGGCGCTCGGCGGGCAGGGTGCCCAGCAGGTGGTGGAGTCGCTGGCTGGCAGTCCACAGGCCCAGGCCGAAGCCGGCCTCGTCGGTGTAGTCGAGGGGGACGTTCAGGTGGCCGAAGGAGCGATGGTAGGCGGTGGCGGAGCGCAGCCCCTCGGTCCAGGTCCCGGCGGCGGGGATGAGTACCTTCAGGCCGAGGACACGGGCGAGTTGGGCGGCGCGTTCGGGGTCGCTGTAGAGCAGGTCGCGGGTGAGGAGGGTGTTGGGGCGGGTCGGCGGGGGCAGGGTGACACGGTCCATGAACGACTCGTCATGTGAGCGCAGGGCCTGCAGGATCGCGATCAGGGCGGCGAAGTCAGAGCTTTCGAGGATGTCGGCGCCGTCGCCGGTCGCAGGCAGGTAGACGGGGATCAGCAAGGTGGTGCGCTTGCCTGCGCCCGGGGTCTGGCGCAGCCCGCGGGAGACTCCTTGGACGGCGTCGATGGTGCTGTAGCGGGGGGCAGCGAAGACGACAGCATCCAGGTCGGGCAGGTCGACGCCCTCGTTGAGCATGCGCGCGTTCGACAGGACCGCGACGTCCTGCCCGGGGTCGCCGAAGGCGGCGAGCAGGGACTGGGTCATGGTGTCGTCCTGCTCGCCGTAGACGGCGTGTGACCACAGATGGTCGCGGCGCAGTGGACCGTGGACCTTGGCGGCGGTCTGCGGCAGGGTGCGGGCGAACCCGGTCGCGGCTTCGACGCGGTTGTGAAAGGCCAAGACCCGGCGCAGTTTGTGTTCGTGGATGGCGCGCACGACGGCGACCTGCACGGCGGCGTTGCGCAGGCCGTCGTGGTGCGCGGTGCCGACGGGATGGGGGTCGTTGAGGATGCTGAGCAGGTCCTGGTCCTGGTCGTCGACGACAACGACCAGGACCTGGTAGTCGGCGACGATGCCGCGTTCGATGGCGTCGGCCAGGCCCAGGCGGTAGACGATGGAGCCGAAAACCTCTTCATGCTCCATCGTGGCCAGGGGGGTGCGGTCCTTGGTGTCGAGCAGGCTGGCGTCGGCGCGGGCGGCCCAGATCCTCGGCGTGGCGGTCATGTACAGGCGGGTGGCGGCGGGAATCAGGGTGTCGTCGTGGACGGTGCCCCAGCCGTCGCCGAACGCGGCGCAGGTGCGGTGGGCCTCGTCGGCGATCAGCAGATCCCAGGTGCCCAGGCCGCTGGAGTGGGCGGCCGTCAGGCGGTGCAGGGAGGCGTAGGTCGCCACCACCGCCGCCGGCCCGGGCGCGCCGGTCACCTGGGCCGCGATGGCGGCCGGGTCGCTGGTCATGGTGAGTTCCCGGGACGGCAGGCCGCTGTCGTCCTGGGATAGGGAGCACACGCCGATCAGCAGGCCGCGGTACCCGGCTTCGCGCCACTTGCGAGCGGTCTGCACCACCAGCGCTTTGGTCGGCACCAGCACCAGCGTCGCTCCCTGGGGGGCGAGTTCGGTGGAGACGCGCAGGGCGATGAGGGTCTTGCCGCTGCCGCTGGCGGCCACGACGGTCATCCGCCGACGGCCCTGTCGGGCTGCTGCCCGGATCGCGGCCAGGGCTTCTTGCTGGTGGGGACGTAATTGCATCTCGCTCCTTCACACAGGCGACCGTGCCGTGCGGGGTTTGGGACGCCGGTGGGAACGGTCGGGTCGGACCGGCGTAGAGGCGGCACCAGCCCGTTGAACAGCCCCGCCACCCCGCTCCCAAGTCCATCACGGGGGAGATGACAATCGCGCCTTCAGCCAGCGCTACCTACCCCACAAAAGCCGCATTACAGCCTCTGTGGGCATACATGACATTAGAACTAAAAGGGGTACCCATACTGCCCCCCATTGACGCATTTCCAAGAACGTTATCCATCCAGTTACAGCATTCTCCTTCTAACTCAAGCACAGCAGGTCAACTGGCCTACATCGCACAGCAGGCAAGCCAACATGTGCATACCACTCCAGATCAGCGGTAGGACCAAAATCTTCTACACAAACTCTAAGCACTGCACGTCACAGCCATCTGAATGTCGTAACTAGAGAGAGAATCGACACCCCGGAACGCGCCGAAGCGCTCAACGAACTCGGCATGAGGTGGACCTGAACCCCACGGACAGGCCGCCACCCACACACAGCAGCCCACCCGCATGCACCAGACTGACATCCGGATCAACTCCCGAACCAGCGCCAGCCAGGCCAGGCCCGGCCCCCGGCAAGGCCAGGGCCCGAGGCGGCTCCGCGCCCTCAAGGAGCGATGCGGGCCAGGAGAGGCGACGTGTCCTCGATGGCCGGGAGGACGTCGGGCTGGCTGATGCCCGCGGCGTCGTCGAGTTCGCAGCCCTGACACTGGCCGATGGGTAACCAGCAGGCCCCTCGCGCCGGCTCGACCCCCAAGTGGGCCGCCGCGCTGAACCAGGTCCGCGGCGACTGACCGCAAGAACCCAAGGGATCACCGCCGCCGGCGCTTGACTTCAACCAGAGGTGAAGTTCTACGCTCCTGACCGACTGACGGGAAAAATGTCCACACGGCTCAGGAGCAGGTAATGATCGTCACCATCGCCAGGGTCACCGACCCCGACCGGTTCCTGGAGGTCTTCGAGACCACCGGCGCGCAGAAGCGGCGGGAACACGGCTGCCGGGGCGCCCGGGCCTATTTCGATCCCGACGACGCGCACCGGGTGTGGTCCGTCTTCGACTGGGACGCCAAGGACTACGACACGTTCCTCGCGGACCCCGAGATCCCGGCCATCGCACGAGAACTCGGGATCCAGACGCCGCCCGTGCACGCCATCGCCGCGACCGAACTCGACGCCTGACCACCCCCCAGGAAAATGGGTTTCCACATGGCTGCCACACACTCACGGGCCCACAGATTCAGCTCGGCGATCGGTGACGACGCCGTCCCCTTCGGAGACCGGATCCTCATTGCGCCCGCCCTCGGCAAAGAGGCGGGCAGGTCGATGAGCGCCTATACGTCGTTCCTTTACGCGGGGGCGCGTGCCGACCTGCCGGCCTCCTACGCGGAGGTCTGGGTGGTGCTCAGCGGAGCGCTACGAGTGGGCGCCGAGAGCGACGCCGTGACGGTGCGCGCAGGCGATTTCGTGCACGTTCCGGAGCAGGCGCCCGGGGTCGTCGAGGCTCTCGAGGACACCACAATGGTGTGCGTGTCGGTGCCCGCTCATTGACGAGAACGGCGGTCACTTGAGTGTGCGAGGCGCTGATCACGCGTGATTCAGACGGGAACCCGCTGCGGGAACGGCGCAGGTCGGTGGGGCGCTCCAGCGGAAGCGTGC
>NZ_LAVK01000259.1 GCF_001083795.1 Streptomyces sp. SBT349 | reverse complement strand
GGGCTGGCGTTGAGCCGGACGGCGGGGGCGGTGTTGATGACGCCGAACGCGTTGGGTCCGATGATGCGCATCCCGTGCGAGCGGGCCCGGTGCACCAGCTCCCGCTGCTCCTGCCGGGTGTGCCCGGCGGCGAGGATCAGCAGCCCCTGCACGCCGTGCTCGCCGCAGTCGGCCAGCGCCTCGGCGACGCGGTCCGCGGGGACGGCGAGCACGGCCAGGTCCACGGGGGCGCCGATGGCGGCGACGGAGGGGAACGCGGGAACGCCGCCGAGCTCGGACGCGCCCGACGGGAGGGCCGCGTTGACCGCGTACAGGCCGCCCGGGTAGCCGCCGGCGCGCAGCCCGGCGAGGACGGTACGGCCGGCGCCGCCGGGGCCACGGCTCACGCCGACGACGGCGACGCTTCCGGGGGCCAGCAGCCGCTGCACGGACCTGGCCTCGGCACGCTGCTCGCGGGCGCGCATGACGGCGACGGACTCGGCGGTGGGTTCGAGGTCGAGGGTGAGGTGGACGGAGCCGTCGGCGAAGCTGCGGCGCTGGGAGTACCCGGCGTCCGTGAAGACCTTGATCATCGCGCCGTTGGCGGGCAGCACCTCGGCCTCGAACCCGCGGATGCCGCGCTCCCTGGCCACGGCGGCGATGTGTTCGAGCAGGGCGGACGCCAGGCCGCGGCCCTGGTGCGCGTCCTCCACGAGGAACGCCACCTCGGCCCGGTCGGCGGATCCGGTGGCCGCGGCCCCGTGCTCGTCCACCCGGTCGTAGCGGACGGTGGCCAGGAAGGCGTCGCCCACGGTGGCGGCGAGTCCCACGCGGTCCACGTAGTCGTGGTGGGTGAAGCGGTGGACGTCGCGGTCCGAGAGGCGGGGGTAGGGCGCGAAGAAGCGGTAGTACTTGGACTCGTCGGAGACGCGCTCGTAGAAGCTGACCAGCCGGTCGCCGTCCGCCGGTGTGATGGGCCTGATGTGCGCGGTGCCGCCGTCGCGCAGCACCACGTCGGCCTCCCAGTGCGCCGGGTAGGGAGTCTTGGCGGGTGGGGCCATGGCCTCAGCGTACGGTTGTGCGTGTCCGCAGGGGAGGCCCCGCGCCTCCCGTCGTGGCCACCGATCCGCGTACCTGTTCACCCCGGAGGGCTCCATCATGGCCGAGCGCCGCGTCTCCATCGGCTGGGCAGAGGGGCTGCACGCCCGTCCCGCCTCGATCCTCGTCCGCGCCGCCATGGCGACAGGCGTCCCGGTGACCATCGCCAGGCAGGACGGGCACGCCGTGAACGCCGCGTCGATGCTGGCGGTCCTGAGCCTGGGCGCCGAGGGGGGCGACGAGGTGGTGCTGGCCTCGGGGGCCGATGACGCGGCGGCGGAAGCCGCGCTCGACCGGCTGGCGAAGCTCGTTTCCGAAGGACTCGAGGAGCTTCCGGAAACCGTGTGAATGACGCGTGGCGAAGGCCGTTAATTCCGGGCAGCAGAAATACGCGGCTCCGAATCCGGCGGCGGAATTCGCATCGTTAATCCTCAGGTGTATACGGTCGCCGTTAAGTCTGACCGCGCACCGTGTTTACGGCAGGTTTCGGGCTTCTCACAGTGACCGCGTGGAACTGGCGGCGGGCCGGGGTCGCGCGTTCGAGCTGGGCCGCGGCCAGGGCCCTGGCCCGCTCGGCGTCGCCGCGGGCGATGGCGTCCACCAGGGCGCCGCGCTCCTGCCAGAGCACCACGGCGCGGGAGACCGGCTCGCCGGTGTAGAGCCAGCTGATCTTGCGCCGGAGCTGAACGAGGAGCGCGGTGAGTCCCGGGCTGCACGTGGCCTGGGCGACCGTCTCGTTGAACCAGTCGCCGAGGGAGCGCAGGTCCGACTCCTGCCCCTGGCCTGCGCGCTGGCGCCCGAGGCGCACAAGCCCGCGCAGGACTTTGAGGTGCGCCTCCGTGCGCCGCTGCGCCGCCCTCGCCGCGCCGAGCGGCTCCAGGAGCGCCCTGATGTCGAGCAGGTCGGCCGCCTCGCGGTCGCCGAGCTCGGCCACACAGGCACCGGCGTGCCGCCGGGAGACGACGAACCCCTCGGACTCCAGCGTGCGCAGCGCCTCGCGCACCGGGACCCGGGAGACGCCGTACCGCTGGGCCAGCTGTTCCTCGGCGAGCCGGGCCCCGGGCGGGAGAACACCGCCGACAATGTCGTCACGGATCGCCGTGCATACCGTGTGCGCGGAGATACGCATGAACAACCCCCACAGGCAAGCCGGCGTCAGCCCTGTCGCATTACTACCGGGTCACTGGACCGAACTGTATGGCAAAACCATGGGTATGCCGATAGCGCCCCCCCGAAATTCCGGCCATGTTCGGCCGTGCACCCGAAGCCTTCACGGGTCGACGGGAATCGGCACGGATACCGAACGGGCGCCCGCGCCGGGGCGGCACGGCCGTGCCGCCCCGGCGGTCCCGGGTGCCGGGGCGGCACGGTGGGCCGGGCGGCCGTCAGCCGCTGACCACCGTCACCTCGCCGATGCCGAGCTCCCGCACCGGCTCGGCGATCTTCTCGGCGTCGCCGACGAGCACGGTCACCAGCCGGTCGGCGGGGAACGCCCGGACCACCGCCGCCGTCGCCTCGACGGTGCCGGTCTCGGCCAGCCGGGCGTACAGCCGGGCCTGGTAGTCGTCGGGCAGCTCCTCCTCGACCTGGTCGGCCAGCGTCCCCGCGACGGCGGAGGCGGTCTCGAAGCTCAACGGCGCCACCCCCACCAGGTACTGCGCGGCGGAGTCGCGCTCCTCGTCGGTGAGCCCGTCGGCGGCGAGGTCGCGGAGCACCTTCCAGAGGTCCGCGAGCGCGGGCCCGGTGACCTCCGTGGCGACCGAGCCGCGGATGCCGAGCAGCGACAGGCCCGTGCCGTCCGCGCGGGAGAGCAGCACCTGGCTGAACGCCCTGACGCCGTAGGTGTAGCCCTTCTCCTCGCGCAGGACGCGGTCGAGGCGGGAGGTGATGGTGCCGCCCAGGCAGTACACGCCGAGCCGGCGGGCCGGGTGCACCGGGTCGTGCCGGTCGGACCCGGTGCGGCCGATGAGCAGCTGCGTCTGCACGGCGCCGGGGCGGTCCACGACGATGACGCGGCCGGTGTCGTCCGCCTCGACCGGCTTCCAGACGTGCGGCTCCGCCCGGGTGCCGGTCCAGGCGCCGAGCGTCCGCTCCAGCTCCGCGTCCAGGTCGACGCCGGTGAGGTCGCCCACCACGACGGCGGTGGCGCCCGCCGGCCGGACATGGGCCTCGTAGAAGCGGCGCACGGCCTTGGCGTCGATCCGCTCGACGGTCTCCGCGGCGCCCTGCCGCGGCCGGGACATCCGGGACTCGGCGGGGAAGAGCGCCCCGTACAGCGCCATGGCGGCGCGGCGGGCCGGGTTGGCCAGCTCGTGCGGGATCTCGTCCAGCCGGTTGGCGACCAGGCGCTCGATTTCGCTCTCGGCGAAGGCCGGGGCGCGCAGGGCGTCGGCGAGCAGCTCCAGGCCCCTGCTCAGGCGGGTGGCGGGGACTTCGAGCGAGACGCGGACGCCGGGGTGGTCGGCGTGCGCGTCGAGCGTGGCGCCGCAGCGCTCCAGCTCGGCGGCGAACTCCTCGGCGCTGTGCCGGTCGGTGCCCTCGTTGAGCGCGCGCGCCATGATGGTCGCCACGCCCTCCTGGCCCGTGGGCTCGGCGGCGAGCGGGGCGGTGAGGTTGACCTCGACGGCGATCAGCCGCTGCCCGGGGCGGTGACTGCGCAGCAGGGTCAGCCCGTTGGGCAGGCCGCCGCGCTCGGGCTCCGGGAACGCCCAGGGCGTCGGCTCCCCTGCGGAAGGCCGGGGGTGGAGCTGCATGGTGGACGTGGCGTCGGTCACTGGACCGCCCCTTCGGCGTCGGCTTCCGTCTCGTCGGCTTCGGTGGCTTCTGTGTCTCCGGAGTCCTCTCCGGCGTCGTCACCGGGCCCGGTGGGCTCGTAGACCAGCACGGCCCGGTTGTCGGGGCGCAGCCTGGCGGCGGCGACGGCCCGTACCTCCTCCGGGGTGATCTCCAGGACGCGGCTGACGGCGGTGAGGGCCAGCTGGGGGTCGCCGAAGAGCACAGCGAAGCGGGCGAACTCGTCCGCCCTGCCGCCCACGGTGGCCAGCCGGTCGAGCCACTCGCGCTCCAGCTGGGCCTGGGCGCGTTCCATCTCCTCGGGTGTCGGGCCCTCGGCGGCGAACCTGGCCAGCTCCTCGTCGACGGCGGTGTCGATCTGCGCGATCTCGGCGTCGCCCGAGGTCTTGACGTCCAGCCAGCCCATCGAGGGCGCCCCGGCCAGGCGCAGCAGGCCGAACCCGGCGGTGACGGCGGTGCGGTCGCGGCGGACCAGCCGGTTGTGGAGGCGGGAGGACTCGCCGCCGCCGAGCACGGTGAGTGCCAGGTCGGCGGCATCGGCCTCGCGGGTCCCGTCGTGCGGCAACCGGTAGGCGGCCATCAGGGCGCGGGCGGGGACGTCCTCCTCCAGCAGCTCCCGCAGCTCCTCGCCGACGGTGTCGGGCAGGGTGCCGTCGCGCGGGGGGCGCTTGCCCTCGTGGGAGGGGATGGAGCCGAAGTACTTCTCGACCCAGGCCAGCGTCCGTTCCGGGTCGATGTCGCCGACGACGGCGAGCACCGCGTTGTTGGGCGCGTAGTAGGTGCGGAAGAACTCCTGCGCGTCGGCGAGCGAGGCGGCGTCCAGGTCGGCCATCGAGCCGATGGGCACATGGTGGTACGGGTGCCCCTCGGGGTAGATCATCGACGTCAGCCGCTCGAACGCCGTGCCGTAGGGGACGTTGTCGTACCGCTGGCGGCGCTCGTTCTTGACGACGTCGCGCTGGTTCTCCAGCGACTCGTCGTCCAGCGCGGAGAGCAGGGTGCCCATCCGGTCGGCCTCCAACCACAGCGCGAGCTCCAGCTGGTGGGCGGGCATGGTCTCGAAGTAGTTGGTGCGCTCGAAGCTGGTCGTGCCGTTGAGCGAGCCGCCTGCCCCCTGGATGAGCTCGAAGTGGCCGTTCCCCGGGACTTGTCGCGACCCCTGGAACATCAGGTGCTCGAAGAGGTGCGCCAGTCCTGTACGGCCCTTGACCTCGTGTCGCGAGCCGACGTCGTACCAGAGGCAGACCGCGGCGACCGGGGTGAGGTGGTCCTCGGAGAGCACGACGCGCAGTCCGTTGCGCAGCCGGTGCTCGGTCACTGAGAGCCCGCCGACGGAATCCTGCGGGATGGCCGTGTGGCCCATGGGAATGGGGTCCCTTCGCTCGGACGGTCGAGATCCCCGCCACCTTATGCAAGGTGAGCCGGGGTGTGCGAAGTTCCCGGTTGTCGGCGCAGCGGGCCACAATGGTCCGCGGTAACCCGTCCACCCGTACGAAGGAGCCCTGCCGCGATGGCCCGCCGCAGCACGCAGTCCCCGCCTCCCGAGGATTTCGAGGAGCGCATCCTCGACATCGACGTCGTCGATGAGATGCAGGGCTCTTTCCTCGAGTACGCCTACTCGGTGATCTACTCCCGCGCGCTGCCCGACGCGCGGGACGGGATGAAGCCGGTGCACCGCCGGATCCTCTACCAGATGCACGACATGGGCCTGCGCCCCGACCGGGGGTACGTCAAGTGCGCCCGCGTCGTCGGCGAGGTGATGGGCAAGCTGCACCCGCACGGCGACACGGCGATCTACGACGCGCTGGTGCGAATGGCCCAGTCGTTCTCGATGCGGGTGCCGCTGGTCGACGGCCACGGGAACTTCGGCTCCCTGGGGAACGACGACCCGCCCGCCGCCATGCGGTACACGGAGTGCAGGTCGGCGCCCGCCGCCGGGCTGATGGTGGACTCGATCGACGAGGACACGGTCGACTTCGCGCCCAACTACGACGGCAGCGAGCGCGAGCCGGTGACCCTGCCCGCCGCCTATCCGAACCTCCTGGTGAACGGGTCGAGCGGCATCGCCGTCGGCATGGCGACGAACATGGCCCCGCACAACCTGGGCGAGGTCATCGCCGCCGCGCGGCACCTGATCCGGCATCCGTCGGCCGACCTGGCCGCCCTGATGCGCTTCGTTCCCGGGCCCGACCTGCCGACCGGCGGCCAGATCGTCGGCCTGGACGGCATCCGCGACGCCTACGCGTCGGGCCGGGGCACGTTCAAGATGCGGGCGACGACGACCGTGGAGAAGGTGTCGGCCAGGCGCCGGGGCCTGGTGGTCACCGAGCTGCCCTTCACGGTCGGCCCGGAGAAGGTGATCGGGAAGATCAAGGACCTGGTCAACGCCAAGCGGCTCCAGGGCATCGCGGACGTGAAGGACCTGACCGACCGGGCGCACGGGCTGCGCCTGGTCATCGAGGTGAAGAACGGGTTCCACCCGGAGGCCGTCCTCGCCCAGCTGTACAAGCTGACGCCGATGGAGGAGACCTTCGGCATCAACAACGTGGCGCTGGTCGACGGCCAGCCCCTCACCCTCGGCCTGCGGGAACTGCTCCAGGTCTACGTCGACCACCGGTTCGAGGTGGTGCGGCGGCGCAGCGAGTTCAGGCGCGGCAAGCGGCGGGACCGGCTGCACCTGGTCGAGGGCCTGCTGGTGGCGCTCATCGACATCGACGAGGTCATCAGGATCATTCGCTCCAGCGAGAACGCGGCGCAGGCCAAGGACGGCCTGATCGAGCGCTTCGGGCTCTCGGACGTGCAGACGCAGTACATCCTGGACACGCCGCTGCGCCGGCTGACCCGCTTCGACCGGCTGGAGCTGGAGTCCGAGCGGGACAGGCTCAGGACGGAGATCGACGAGCTGACGCGGATCCTGGACTCGGACTCCGAGCTGCGGAAGCTGGTCTCCGGGGAGCTCGCGGAGGTCGCGAAGAAGTACGCGACGCCGCGGCGGACGCTGCTGCTGGAGTCGGAGGGCGAGCGCGCCGAGGCGATGCCGCTGGAGGTCTCGGACGACCCGTGCCGGGTGCTGATGTCCTCCACGGGCCTGCTGGCGCGCACGGCGGACGGGGACGCGTCCTTCGACGCGCCGCAGCCGTCCTCGCGCGGGAAGCACGACGTGGTGGTCTCCGCCGTCTCCTCGACCACGCGCGGCGAGGTGGGGGCGGTCACGTCGACGGGCCGGCTCCTGCGCCTCGCGGTGGTGGACCTGCCGCAGCTGCCGCACCGGGCGTCGGGGGTGAGCCTGGCGGGCGGGGCGCAGATCTCCGAGTTCCTGTCGCTGGGCGCGGACGAGCGGGTGGTGTGCCTGACCTCGCTGGACGAGTCCTCGCCCGGTCTCGCGATCGGCACCGAGCAGGGCGTGGTCAAGCGGGTCGTCCCCGACTACCCGGCCAACAAGGAGGAGCTGGAGGTCATCTCCCTCAGGGAGGGCGACCGGATCGTGGGCGCGGCCGAGTTGCACACCGGCGACGAGGACCTGGTCTTCATCACCAGCGACGCCCAGCTGCTGCGGTACCAGGCGGGGCAGGTCAGGCCGCAGGGCCGCGCGGCGGGAGGCATGGCCGGGGTGAAGCTGGCGCAGGACGCGAAGGTCCTCTCGTTCACGGTGGTGGATCCGGCGCGTGACGGCGTGGTGTTCACGGTGGCGGGGGGCACCGGCACCCTGGACGACTCGCTGGGGAGCGCGAAGCTGACGCCGTTCGACCAGTACCCGCGCAAGGGGCGGGCCACGGGCGGGGTGCGGTGCCAGCGGTTCCTGAAGGGCGAGGAGCGGCTGACGTTCGCCTGGGCGGGCTCGACGCCCGCGCGGGCGTCGACGGCCTCGGGCGCGCCGGTGAGCCTGCCGGACCCCGACCCGCGGCGCGACGGCTCGGGCACGCCCCTGGCCAAGGCGGTGGCCGTGATCGGCGGGCCCGTGTAGGTCAGCCGTCCCGGTCCGCGGCGTCGAACGGCTCGGCCACGTCGAACGGGTCCTCGACGGGGAACGGCTCGGCGGCGTCCCGGCCCTCGACGTAGCGCAGGAGCTCGCCCATGCCGTCCCCGGCCCCGGTGTCGCCGGGGGCGGGGGCGGCGACGCAGGCGGCGAGCTCCTCGCGCAACGCCTCCGTGTCGATGCCCGAGCCGATGAGGACCAGCTCGGTGCCGCCCTCGGGGGGCGCCGGGTAGAAGCGGAGGAAGCGGCCCACCGCGTGGACGGCGAAGCGCTCGGCGCCCACCCGCAGGAACCCCTTGACGCGGTAGAGCCCCTCGGGCCTGGTGTCGAGGAAGCGCATCAACGGGCCTGGCGCGAGCGGCGCCTCGGCGGTGAACGCCAGGCTCTCGTAGTGCACGTGCGGGTGCTCCCCGGCGGGGGTGTCCGCGGCGGCGAGGAGGTCGGCGAAGGAGAGCTGGCGCGGCCCCCCGCCGCCGCCCGGCACCCCCGCGGGGTCGAACAGCAGGCGCGGGTCGACGCGCCCGTGCACGGCCTCCACGACGGGCGCGCCGGCGCCGAGCCGGCGCAGCTCCTCGCGCAGCGCGCGACGGGTGGCCGCGTCCACGCGGTCGGTCTTGTTGAGCACGACGAGGTCGGCGATCCCGGGGTGGCGGGTGTGCCGGTGCTCGGCCGCGTCGACGACCTGGACCAACCCCCCGTAGACGATGCGCCGGTTCTCGCTCGCGAGGATCATCCGGATCAGCGCGGGCGGCTCGGCGAGGCCGCTGGCCTCCACCACCAGCAGGTCGATGGCGGCCTCGGGGCGCGCCAGCCGGTCCAGGGCCGCGTCCAGGTCCTCCGTGTCGACGGCGCAGCACAGGCAGCCGTTGCCGAAGGAGGCCATCGCGTCGACCTGCCCCGCCACGGTCATGGCGTCGACGGGGATGGACCCGAAGTCGTTGACGACGGCGCCGATGCGGACGCCCGCGCGGTTGCGCAGGAGGTGGTTGAGGAGGGTGGTCTTGCCCGCCCCCAGGAACCCGGCGAGCACGATGACCGGGATCCGCCCGCTGGTTGTGCCGTTCATGGTCCGCACGATAGTGGCACTCCGGCGGCGCCGGAGAGGTGCGCCGCCGGAGTGCCGGCCCGGGTGCGACCGGGCGTCAGCGGAGGTAGGCCTCCAGCTCACCGAGCTGGCCCGCGGGCCAGCCGGTGTTGGTGGTGAAGGCGAGGTGCAGGTAGCGCACTTCGGTGCCCGCGGGCAGGGTCTGGCTGACCTCGTTGCCGCTGGCCGGGTTGAAGGTGTAGGGACGCGAGCCGACCAGGTCGGTCAGCGAGCCGGGCTGGTCGCCCCCGCGCAGGGTGATGGTCTGCGTGCGGGTCTGCCAGGCGGCGCTCGGGGGCAGTTTCAGGACCAGGCGCCCCACCTCGATCGGCTCGCCGAGGTCGACGGTCAGCGTCTGGGGGAAGCTGTTGTTCGAGGACTCCCAGTAGGTGGAGGCGTCGCGGTCCACCGCGCGGGAGCCGCTGTAGACGTCGGAGTGGCTGGAGACCGTGACGGGCCGGCCGGCCGCGAGGTTGCGGTCGGGGTTGGGCTCGCCGGGGGTGTCGCCGGGCTGGGGCCAGGCGGAGCAGTCGGTCCACTCGCCGTCCCAGCCGGAGTTGCCGCCCCCGTCGTTCAGCCGCATCGGGCTCACGCTGGTCGGGTAGGGGCAGTTGTAGACGCCCGTGACGCCGACGCCGGTGGCCCGCAGGTTGCTGATGGTGGCCTCGCCCGTGGTCTCGGCCTGGAAGACGACCGTGCCGACGTTCTGGACGGTGGCCCCGTCGATGGTCACGTTGTTCGCGGCGAGGCCGGTCCCGCTGCCCGAGACGAACTGGAAGGCGCTCCAGGGGCTGTCGATCACCGTGGTGTCGGTGATCCGCACATCCGCCTCGATCGGGTGGTTGTAGGGGTCGACCCGCAGGGCGGACATCGGGTGGTTCCAGTTGGGGTTCATGGCGCCGGTGCGGACCAGGGTGTTGCCGTCCACGGTGGTGGTGCCCGACAGCGGGAAGAACGGCTGGAGGAACGCCTGGTTGGAGATGGCGATGCCGCTGCCGAGGGCGTTGGTGTCCTGCACCAGGTTGTTGCGGACGGTGATGTTCTCGCCGCCGTAGATGGCGATGCCGTTGGCCAGGTTGGGCTGGATGACCGTGTTGCCGTCGAAGGTGGCGTTGCGGTTGATCTGCGGGAGCGACCACATGGCGAGCGCGTCGTCACCGGTGTTGCGGACGTAGTTGTTCCGCACGGTGATGTTGTTCGCGTTGCCGTTGAGGTTGAGGCCGTCCGCCGCCATGTCGACGATGCGGTTGTCCTCGACCACCAGGCCGTCGTTGGCACCCGTCATCCACAGGCCGACCTTGAGGCGCTGGAGCCACATGCCGGAGACCGAGGAGTTGGCGCCGAGGTTGCCGTTGACGGCGTTGTCCGGGTTGCTGTCGACCCGCTGGGTGACGTCGCCTATCACGGCGAAGTCGGCGAGGTGGACGTTGCCCGGGGACTGGCCCTGGTTGATGAAACGGGAGCTGCGCACGATCGAGTGCCAGTTGCCCGCGCCCTCGATGGTGACGTTCTCGACGTAGAGCGGCTGGTTGACCCGGAACGTGCCCGGCGGGATCCAGACGGTGCCGCCCCGCGCCTGGGCGACGGCCTGCACGAACGCCTGGGTGGAGTCGCCCTGGCCGGTCGGGTCGGCGCCGAGGTCGGTGACGTCGAGGGCACCGGCCGGCGGCTGGGCCGGGGCGGCTACCTGTTCGAAGTCGACCGAGTCGATGGTGTACGGGCCCGCGCTGTCGTCCGCGTCCACCTGGAGGGTGACGGTGTCCCCGGCGGCGAGGTTCTGCCCGAGCTGGAGCCGCCCGTGGTTGAAGAAGTGGTGCGTCTTCGACCCGGCGATCCACGGGGCGTCGAAGTAGGCGAACTGGGAGGTGGTCTCCAGGCGTTCGTCCAGCTTCTGGCCGTTCGCGTAGACCGACAGGGTGCCGGTCCTGTTGTCGGGCAGGTTGTACACGACGGTGACCGCGTTGGCCGGCTCGGTGAGCGTGAACTCCACGCGCTGGCCCGAGGTGATCGTCACCGCCTGGCGTCCCGATGCCTCGGAGGCGACCGTGCCCTGGGTGTAGTCGGGGCCGATCAGTGAGCCGTTGTGCTCGCCGTCCTCGGCCTCCTGGGTGACAAAGGGGAGATCGGCCCCGGCCAGCGGGGCGACGTCGGCGGCCGCGGCGGACGGCCGCGCCGGCTCGTCGCCCTGGGCCGGGGCCGTGGCCCCGAAGGCGCCGAGGACGGCCGCGCACGCTCCGAGGGTGAGCGCCGCACGCAGCCGCGGACGGGACCGCGCTGCTTGTGGTGCGGTCATGGCATTCCCTTCCATGGGGGGTGGGGGTGGGGTCTGT